>CANGZW010000007.1 GCA_947458405.1 Leptospiraceae bacterium | reverse complement strand
TATGGGAACTATTTCTCATATTCAGGCAGATGGAAAAGCTGTTGGCGATATTACCAAACATGACTTGAATTACTATATAAGTTTCTTTTATATTATTTATTATGATATTTGGAATAATTCAGAAATAGGGATTATATTTTTTGTAATTCAATGTTTATCTGTTATAAAAATACTAAATATCTTTTCTAATTCTCGATTTTTCGATAAAAATTTCCAAATTATTGAACTTTTTAGATTAATATTAAATAAGATCGAGTTGAATAGAAATAAATTTTTAACAAAAAATCCTTCATTTCTTTATTCATTTTATATACTCATTTCGTTGATAGGATTGACTTTTTTAACTCCAAATCATCAATCCAGACATGTATTTCACTTATATCCAATCTTAATCGTCAGTACCTTACTTTATTTTAAAAATAGTACGATTTCATTTAATCTAAAAAATAAATTGAATAAGTATTTAATACTAAAATTTATTTTTTATGCTAAAAAAATTCTATTCATATTGTTTTTATTATTAATGTTTATTTATTTAAATAATTTTATATTAAATATTTATAATAATAAATTTAAGGATAAATATCTTTGTTACGGGGGGATAATAGATATTTATGATTCCCCAATATTTTTTGAAAAAGAATTACCAACTTTATTAAACGAAAATACATTCCTGATAAATAAAATCGAGATTGAGCATTTAAATAAAGTAGATACTGAATTAGTTTTTAGTAAAATAGCTTATATTAAAAGATCTAAATTAGCACTCACGGAAAGAGAATACCTAAAAAACCCAGAAATTTATAATACAATAATTGTAGCCGAAAGAATTTGCAGTGACAATCAAATAGTTATTGAAAATAAATACAATTTTAAATTATTCAAAAGCACTCAAGTTTCAAATTTAAATGGATGTATTACAAAATATATCAAGAAATAGGATCGGTACTTTCAATTGGAGGTTTTGTTTCCTTATTTTGAATTATATCTTTGGCGGGAAATTCTAGTGCTTTGATGAGCCCTTCCGTTGAAATTTTCAATACTTCTAGATGTTCTTTTACTTCTTGGATATTAATTTCATCATTCGCTAAATACTTATGCATATATTGCATTGAGTTATTATAAGCTATATGCAATTGATGCATGGAAGTTTCAATCTGCAGAGGAGATGCAATCTTATTTTTTAAATATTGTTTTCTAGCGTAAGTAATTGTGTAAACAATGAGTGAAAATAAATAACTTGGCAGAAGTATAATTATACCAGAAGTTAAAAATCCTATATCTCTGTGTTTATGCAAAACAAACCTGCTGGTAATAATACAGCCCAAAACTGCTATTATAACTGAAATAAAAAGATGGTATTCTTTAATTTTTTTAGAGACAGAGTTGAGTAGGATTAAAATACAGAGAGATATTCCTAAAATTACAAAAATCTCCGAGGGAAGAATTTGAAAGACTCCCGAAAGAAATTCTTGGATTCTGGACAAGCTTTTTAAAAATGACTTAATAGTTTTTTCATAGGTAGCATAGTCCTTTTCCAGGAGTGCTAAGACTTCTTTTTCTTGTGGCATGACAAATTCCTTCTCTAAACTCAGATATTTACTCACTAAAATAAGTGTAAAGTACAACTCAATGTCACTAATTAATAGAGTACTATTTTGGTATATTTTACTGGCAATTCCATTTCTTTACTACCACGAAAAACACTTACCCTTCCCTATTATTATCTTACTTGTTAGTTTAGCAATCTTAGTTTCTATTATAATTGTATTTTGTTCATTTTATCTTTTGGGTTTTATATTCAAATGGGATTTTTTTTGGGTCGTGGAAGGGCTTTATTTGGGTATATCTCTATTAATTTTATATTTTCTAGGAATTTTGGAAAATAGGGGCGGAAGAGTTTTTTTATTTTTTATCTTTTTGTTATTCTTAATCTTTCGAATTACCAGAAATAGAGTTTATTACCGATCCATTTTGTTTGGTTTTGCAATTTTGATAAATGGATTACTCACATTTCAGGTTCTATCAAATACCGAGATCCTTATTTTTCATTATATGTTTAGGGAAAAATACTCCGAAGAAACAGAAGACTTTACAAAATGGGATTTTGATGAAAAAACAAATAGTATTCGTAATACATCAATTCCTATTGAATTTACAATCCCAAGAGGACTTTTTTTTCATAACCCCAAAGATTTAAGCTACAAGGACAAAACAGGCTCGGGTCAAATTGTAGGAATTTTTTCTTCCTCAGAGAAAGACCCGAATATTTACCCTTATATTAGAATTTTTATTGTAGGTGGGTATAAAGTTATCGAACAGAGTATTGTTAAAGAAGAATACTCACAAGTTTTAGAGTTTGAATCCCAAAGGGGAGAAATTGAATCCATAAAAATGCTCGGAGAAAATAAGTCCGAAAATCACAAAAATTGGGAAGGATTTTTTTGGACTTTTTTTGATTTAATGAGACCGAGGTATTCCAAAGCTGGTTTTTATTTAATAAATATGGGAAATGGGAACCATGTAATACTTGATATACGTGAAAACTTAATCGAAGATAAATTTCATGAAGAAGTTATCGAAAACTTGTTGGGTTCATTAAAATAGCGACAATTTTAATACATTTAATGGATTTAACATATTACCATCTACCCTTAATCCTAAATGTAAATGGGGACCTGTTGAAATACCAGTAGAACCAACTTCTCCAATCAATTGCCCAGCTTTTACTATATCCCCTTCTTTTACATGAATCCTGGATTGATGCATATACAAGGTAAATATTTTTGAACCATGGTCTATCACAGTAAAGATTCCTTCAAAAAACATTCTTTCAGCAATCACAACCTTCCCATCTTGTATTGCATAAACGGGAACTCCGGGCTTACCCCGTAAATCAACTCCACCATGGGGCTTTCCCGGACTGGATGGATGATAGTATCGCTTAACGTAAAATGGGCTTGTAACAAATATTTTATCTAAAGGCAGTACAAATTTTGAATTGAATTTTAAATCTGTATTTAAAGAAAAAACCTGTTGCTTTTTATCTTCACACTTCTTAATAAATTCCAAAGTTTCAGGAGAATGTTCTTTTATTATATATTTCTTAGGTACACGCAGAGGATTGTACATTTTTCTTTCCGGAAAATTTGTCCCTACAATATTGATAGGAAATTTATAGATGGTAGTCTTTTCTGGATCATCTTTTTCGATATCTAAAAATGATAAACCTACTGGATGCTCCGTTGAAATTGGTAATACACCCAAATAATACTCTCCGAAAGTATGGAGTGAAATAGCAGTCCCATTCCATTTTACATTATAAACAGTTGGGTCAAATTTATTTTTGCCCTTAATTTCTCGAATTTTTATAAAACCTAGATTTCCCTGTCTGAACTCATTCGCCCTAGCAGAAATCATAAAATCAGCTTCCTTAAACGTTAACTCTTCGTATGACTCACTAAGATGAGTTACTTCATCTTTGGGAGGAAGTATCTCTTTTTTTTGTTCAATAATTTTCTTGTTTTCAATGCTTTTGTTAGCTTCCTTAATTTTTGAAGGAGGGTGTGTATCAGAAGTAATATGTTGAGATTTTGTTTTACCCTCGGAGCTAACTATTGTTTTTAATGAAACACTATTGTCTTTTATAGTATCTTTTTTTTCTGTTTTGGAAATTGTTTCTTTCTTATCTTTGGAAATTTCTTTATCTTTTTTATGAAGTTCTTTCTCGGATAGATTCTTTGTTGGAAGTATACCTACAACCTTGGAGGAATTATCTTTCTCTTTTTTATCTTTCATTTTTTCTTTGATCGATAACTTTTTATCACCTTTCGGAGAGTGGTTTTCATCAGAGGTATCTGCTATTTTGTTCTTTTTAGGTTTTTCTTCTTTCGCTTTTTCCTTATGGGAAGTAATTTTCTTATCGTTTATTGATTTTTTTTCGTAGTGATCATTTGATTTAGTTAGCAGATTATGATGTTTAACATTGATAGCTATCTCATTTTTCTTAGTGTTTCCTTTGCTATTTTCAGATGACAGGCCAACCGAAAGAAAAAAGAAAAATAAAAAATAGAGGAAGTATTGGGTATATCTAATAATTTTCATCAGGGTTACAAGGGATAAATTACAATGAGACATAAATAAGCCAAGCATTTTTATTAGGAAATTTTTATTTTGGGAGGAAAATCAGGGAAAATTTTCAATTTCCCTGATTCTGAGAGGTTTAATTATTTAAAGAAAATAAAGGTTATAACTAAAAAGATTGGAACTAATATCCCCATAGAGTATACTAAGTATCCACCAAAACTTGGCATTGGAACTCCAGTTTCTTCAGCAACTGATTTTACCATGAAATTAGGAGCGTTACCAATGTATGTGTTTGCACCCATAAATACAGCACCCACTGCAATTGCTTTAAGTATATCGGAATGATCATTTACAATAGAAATTACCGATGCAGCTACTCCATTGTTTTCAAATAATCCCTGAGCTAGGCTTAAGAAAACAACATAGGTTGGTGCATTATCGAGAACTGAGGAAAATATACCTGTTGCCCAAAAGAATTGCCAAGGTTGAGTTACACCCAGGGCTTTACCATTTGCTTCCAATAAAACTAAAGCTGGAATCATTGTTATAAAAATACCCACAAATAAATAAGCAACTTCTTGGATAGGGTGCCAGGTAAATTTGTTCTCTTCTCTAAACTTAGGATCGGATGTTACTTTCGAGAGTAAAATAAAAAGAATCATTCCCGCTTCTCTAATAAATCCCCAAAGTCCAATAGATCCATGGTCATCTACTTTTATGAAAGGTAAAAAATTTGGTAAAAATTTTGCATTTAAAAATGCCGCACAAAACACAATACCTAATAGCCACAAAAAGTTCAAGCCCCCTACTATGGATATAGGCTCAGCATTTGATTTGGCTACTTTAACATCCTCAGCTTCACTCTTATAAGAATTTGTATCCCAAATAAAGTATACTACTGAAAGAATCGCAATAGCAAAAACCATTTCAGGAACTAATTTAAAAGTCCATTCAAAAGGAACTCCTTTTAAGTAACCCAAGAAGAGAGGAGGATCCCCGAGGGGAGTCAAAGAACCACCAATGTTAGACACCATAAATATAAAAAAGATTACAGTATGAACCTTGTTTTTTCTCTTCTCATTTGCCTTTAAGAGGGGACGAATCAAAAGCATGGAGGCTCCTGTTGTCCCAATAAAAGAAGCTAGGGAAGCACCTACCAATAAGAATATCAAATTATTAATCGGCTTAGGAACAATATCCCCTCTGAGTACAATTGCCCCTGATATGTAAAACAGAGATGTCAGAAGAATAATAAATGGAATGTAATCATAAACCAATTGGTGTTCAACATTGTGAAAATATCCTTTTGGAATCAAAACGATAAGTGACAGTGCAGATAATCCGAGAGAGATATATAATTTGTTAATATTATGTTCCCACCAGTGTGCCAAACTATGTGATGCAACTGGAAAAATTGCAATACTAAGGAGCAATAATACAAATGGAATTACTGACCAAGGAGCAAGCTCATCTTTATGGTGCTCACCATGATCCGCCGCGGCAGAATGTTCATCCGTAGCTTCTTGTTGTGTTTGTGTATCTTCCGCTGGTGGGTTAGAATCTTCCGCTACTAAAACAGAAAAACTAACTATCATCGCAAAAACAAAAGTCATAAAAAGACTTGTTATTTTTCTAATATTCATAAACTATCCCTAATTATTTTTTAGATAAAGGTTACGTAGGTATAACATATTAACATTACACATAATTAAAAACGAGTGTTTAACGACCCGATTGTGTTTTATGTTATCATCCTGCACTTTATCTGTATTATCTCACAGATTTTTATGAACATTCTTAGTTTCCAAGAGTTTTTTTAATTTTTTTTTAATTTTTACCTTATTTTACTCAAAAAATTATAATTTATTTTATTAGATGGGACAATGTACTTTTGTCTTCTTTGTGGTTTTTACCTGAAGTTACATATTGAAATTGATTTCTAGCATGGTGATTTTTAGTTCTTAAAAAATTACTATGATTTTGGCAATTTTGAAAGGAACTAAACTCGCTTCTCTTAAAGGTAATGCCAGTATCGATATCCATCATTTCATCTTCCTTTAAATGAGGTACCTCATAGATTAGAGTTATTTTGCTTCCTGTGCTTAAAATTCCTTCCACATACTTATTTCCATTGAAATGTGGTATATTTTGCTCTAAATATAGTCTATTAATCATATATTCTTCCTTCTTCCCTTATATATAAATATCGTATTATCTAAACCCGCAAGAATTTTTTATTAAAATTTCACTAAAATAAAAAACAATGAATCATCTAAACTTAACTATTTTTTCTAATAAATAATAACTTTTTTCTAAAAAAATAGATTCATACTTAGAATTATTTATCGTCGAAAACAATCACTGTTTTACTATTGAAAAGATGATAGCTTTATTCTTAGAATATTTACTTTTTCCACTTACATTTCTATACCGCTTTTTATTTTGGTGGGATAAAAAAAGAACCAAGGCAGTTAAACTGGACAATTCCATTGTTTGGAGTGTTGGGAATTTATCAGTAGGAGGCACAGGTAAGACACCTTTTACCCTCTATTTGATTGATCTTGCCTTAAAAAATATAGGCTTGGAAGTTTACGTTCTAAGTCGGGGGTATGGTGGCAATAAATCCAACGAAGGAATGGAAGTACTACCTACTTCCAAACCAGAAAATTCAGGAGATGAGCCCTATTTAATTAAAAAAAATTATCCCGAATCAAGAGTCTTAATAGGAAGAAATAGATATCAATCATTTGAAAAATATGCCACAAAATCTGAATCTCTCAAATTTGTATTACTAGATGATGGGTTTCAACACCATGCTATTTTAAGGGATCATGACTTTGTTCTAATTGATGCTGAGAATGGGTTGGGAAATGGAAGGGTTTTCCCTTCCGGAAAATTGAGAGAATCAGAAGATGCCTTAAGCAGAGCCAACACTGTTGTTTTTACAAAAGTTAAGGATGTAAATCGATACAAAGTCAATGCATTGAAAGATAGATTAGAGAAAAAGTATCCTCAATTAGACTTTTTTCATTTCCATTATCTCCCTGTTTGTTTTACAAATTTAATGGGTCAAACTCTATCTCTAGACGAAATGAAATATAGAGATGTTTATCTATTTTCTGGAATTGCTAATCCAGAATCATTTCGTGATACGGTTAAGTCCTATTGTCGTACAATTCTCGGGGAAAGAATATTTACAGATCATTATAACTATACAGAAACAGATTTGGCCAATCTATATTCTGAATTGAAAAGTGGTACTGTTCTCTTGTGTACAGAAAAGGATTTTGTAAAGCTGACCCATTTACAAAACATAAATAAATATTCTGGTATCTATTATATGGTAATGAAAGGAAGCTTAGAAGAAGAGGAACTCTTTATCTCAAAGTTACTAAGTAAAGTTACAGTAAACACTTAGTAATATTTATTTATTTTTTTGGGCTATAATTAAATGGTATGTCTTATTTAGCGTGCCATATCCGTATTTAAAAGGTATCTCTTTGGGCTTTTGAAGAGTGTGGAGTTCCTTTAGATCGGATTGAAACATATTTGGCCACAAAGCAATCGGTCTTGTATAGATTCCATATACCTTAATATCAAAATCGAGCTTTAAATCTTTTATTCTTGGGCCCGTGTCATCCATGACAATCAAATCTGCATTCTCTAATATATAACTTTTCATTTTCGTAAAATTATCGTAATGGAGCAAAAATGAAGCCGCTTTGAATGTTGATGAGAACTTTCCTAAAGATTTTAAAAAAGTCATAATATGAGGCTCTTTTTCAAATCCTTGGTTAGAAACATTGGCTGTTAAGTAATAGAGAACTTTATTTTGATTTGATTTTGGATCTTTAAACTGAATTTCTGTAGATACATGGCCTTTTTTATATCCTGCATCTGAATTTATTTCCTCAGAAGTTAGATAATGAATATTCCCGGTAGTATCTATGATAATGGGTTTTACGCTCAAAGGCTCAAAGCCCAATAAACCCAAATAGGCTACCATTACAGGAGTAGTTCCCGAATAAATGGATGATGTAATGTTAACTTTCATTTTATTCGTGAGAAAAAAGTTTAATCGGGAGATGCTATCTAAGCTAGAATTTAACTCATGCAAACCTTTTGCTTTTTTCTCATCACTATCCATCCTAAATTCAGGCAGAAAACCCGCTGGCTCTAAACCTATCATTACATACTTAGAAGCATTAGGATAAATAGTTAATACATTGGGAAGATCTGGACCCGAAAATGGGTAGAGAATAGTTTCGGAATATTGAAATTTAAAGTTTTCTCCCAACCATTCTTTAAATGGGACCAAGGCTACTTTATTGTATAAAAGCCAATCTCTCTCTAAATTATCTTTGTAGGAAAAATATGCCTTAGATTTCGTAAAATCATTTAGGGTGTCCTGCCTATCTTCTACCCATTTACCACTCAAAAAATTAGAAATTTTTAGGGGATCATAATTCGTTTCTGTAACAATCGGTTTTTCTGGTTCAGGAAGAACTAAATCTGGTTTTTTTTCTCTATTGGTAGGAATAATTATCTGCTTGGGATAATTCTCTCCAAGAGCAATCATTGACTCATCCTTACAACCCTCGAAAAAAAGAGCTGGAAGAATTAATAAAACATAAAAAATACGAGTAGTCATAAGTACAGAGCGTAAGAACACTACAAAAATATTATGGATTTAAAGCGAACACTTTCTTGGGTAGATTCCGCCTCCTTAATGGTGACTTCTATCATTGGATCGGGAATTTTTTTCACTACCGGATTTTTACTCAATGATTTATCTTCCCCCATTGGAGTATTAATATGTTGGATTTTAGGGGGTATTTTTGCACTTTCCGGGGCACTTACATTTTCTTATCCAGCGGTTCTTTTTCCTCGAGCCGGGGGGGATTATATTTATCTCAAGGAGGCCTTTTCTCCCGTTTTGGCTTTTATGAGTGGTTGGTCAGCTCTCTTAGCAAATCTATCAGCGAATATTGCGGTCTTAGCAATTGCCTTTAGTGACCATATTTTGCTCCTTTTTCCCGGTTGGAAAGAGATCATTAATTTTCATTATACTTTTTTGGGATTTAATCTAGAATTTGGCTCGAAACAATTGATTGGGTTTTGCTTGATTCTATTTTTCACGATTTTAAATATTAGGGGAATTAAACAGGCAGTTAAAGTACAGAATTTTATAACATTTATAAAGATTGGAGGACTTTTACTCTTTATTTTTTTGGGATTTACTTTTGGTAATAAGGATTTTTCAAACCTAGGTAGCGGGGAGATAACCCCGAAAGGAATTGCCTTAGGTATGGTTCCCGTTACTTTTTCCTATTTGGGATGGAATATGATTACCTATTTAGCAGGAGAGGTAAAGGATCCCGAAAAAAATATACCGCTATCTATTGTGGTGAGTTGTGTTTTTACAATTTTTATCTATTTATCCATTAATTTATTATATTTGGTGAGCGCTCCCGTTTCCTCTCTAAAAGGGGAAGAAGGGATTGGAGTTGTATCTGCCACTTTTCTATTTGGAGACTGGATAAAACCCATTTTTACAATCTTTATTCTATGGATGGTTGCAGGCTCTCTCTCTTCAATTTTAATGGGAGCTTCAAGAGTTTATTATGCAATGGCAAAGGATGGTCTTTTCTTTCGCTCCCTTGCAGATCTCCATCCAGTTTATCATACACCTTATAAATCTATTCTCTTTCAAGGCGGTTATGCCAGTCTTTTGTTAATATTTGGAAATATTAAGTCTTTAATTTTTATGATCACCTGTGCAGTTTTTCTCTTATCCACAATAACTGCCTTAACAGTATTCAAATTGAATAAAAAACAAGCAGATGTTTCCTATAAAATTCCTCTTTACCCTCTTCCGCCCATTCTATTCTCAATAGGAAATCTTATCTTAATTTTTTATTTAACCTACGAATCCTGGGAAAATACTATTTGGGGATTGGGGATTAGTTTATCCGGGATTCCAATTTATTTTTTATTTAAAAAAAATAAAGATAATTGATTTGGTAAATTTCTTTCGTCTAATAAAGATAGAGGAATGATTATGTATAAATTTTTCGGAAATATATTTTTTATAGGCTTTATTATTTTAAATATGGAAGTTCATGGTGATTCATCATCCTCGATAACCTGCACGGGAACTGCTTGTGCCACTTTATCCGACTCATATAAAACCCAAATAAATGAGCTACCTTCTCAATTTCAAAGTCAATACTTATCCAAAGTAATTGAAAACATGAATCAATCCTCAGCGGCTGTGAATTCTATTTCTAGTTTGCAAGGAATGGGTTCTATCAACAAATTTCAAATTGGATTGGGGATGAGTGCTTCCGGCTCTCAACAAGAGAACATAAATTTCAAATATAGGGATCTTACCTTTAAAGATCTTCCCAATGTAGGGTTTGGTGTGAGTCCCAATTTAATGCTAGGATTCAACTTGGGCTGGTTATTGGGACAGGGACCGAGAGATGCTGATGATGTAAATGATAGAAGCATATTGCATAGAATTAATTTTTATTTCTCCGGCTTCAACGTAAATACCAATACTGCCGACTCAAAAGGAAGTGTGCCGAGCTCTTTTGAATACACTGGAAAGGTATCCATGTCACAAGCAGGGATGGGTGTTAGAGTGGACTTGGTGCAACCGGGAGATGGTATTTTTATAAGATTTTTGGGAATAAATGCAGGCATTGGAATTCGTAAACAAAATTTTGCATTTGAATTGGATGACACTAAGTCCTCGAATGCAAAATTTACTTTAGGAACTCAAACAGGAACTTGGATTTCTCAAACCCAATTTGATTACTCGACAAAAGCCTACTCTGTTCCCATGGACTTTCGAACTGGTTTTCAAATTTTTAGATTTATCAGTATTTTTGGAGGAATGGGTGTAACCAAGAGCACTGCAGAAAGTACGATGAGTATCAATAGAGATGGTCCCGTTAAATTTAGTACAGATACCTCCTCTACCGCTCTTTATTCAACATTAACTACTTCAACCGTAACAACAGCAGACAAACTGGCTGGTAATTTAAATATGAGCCTTTCAGAATCATCTAAAAAGAGTTACAGTCAAAGTTATGCCCTAGTAGGGTTTGAAATTGATGTCTGGAAATTAAAAATTATAGCGGAAGGCTACATGATGGATAAAATTCAAGCGGCGAGTGTGGGAGTGAAGATAGATTTATAAATATTTTTAACTGGCATCATTTTTGCATAACATATTGCAAAAGGGGTGTAAAATGATGATATTACCTGGTCTAAAATATATGTTTGAATTAACCTGTGTTGAAAAAGGAAGTGACTATCTACTTAAACTAACTCTTCATGAGAATAGAAAAGGAATAATTTATCGTGTTACAGCTGTATTATTCGCTCATGGCTGGGATATTTTAGAAGCTAATTTTGAAATACTTTCCGGTGGCACTGTAAAAGATGTTTTTTTAATTAGGAGCTTTCGTAATACAAGCATGGATAATTTGAATTTATCTAAAATAGAAAATGACTTACATAGGTTGTTTGAGAAAGATTTAGCGGTTATTGACTATTTAGAGACCTTCCCCGATTTACCTTTACTTGAGCCTTCAGAGCGGCCTCCTTCCATACAAATTTTCAATCCCTCATCAATAGACTCAACAGTTCTAGATATTAGAACAACTGACAGACCGGGTCTTCTCTTTGAAATTTCCCAATTATTGTATCTCTTTGATATAGATATAGTATCAGTTACTGCTAAATCCGAAGATGGACAAATAAGAGATAGTTTTCTATTGAGACAGGATGCTTCTGACAGATTGACAGATGAATTAATGGAAAAAATCAAAATAGGTTTACAAAAACTAATTTAAATATTTATTTTTCAGTATAAATTCCAAAGTCTTCTGGAACTATAATAGTTTCGTCTTTAAATATTTTAGCCAGCATCAGTTGTCCTACCTTAATTCTAAAGTGAGAATAATCATAATAGTTTGTATTATCTGCTGTGATTGAATTTATAGTTGTGAAATTCCAAAAGGGAGTGATTTCCTTAATTTGACTTAAATATAACTCTAAATCTTCCTTTTTGATTTTATGGTATATGAAATGATTTAAGGGAGCTGTTATAACAATCAAATTTGTATTACTCTGGTCTGTGAGTTTCTTAATTTCTTTCAATGCATCAATATTCTGTTTAATTTTATTTTTTTTATAATCTGGTAATTTAATATATAGATTTTTAGAAAATTGTCCATTAAAAAATGTGCTTGGGTCTTCTTTTATTAACTCTTCATATTTAGTGTACAAATAAAATTCATCAGAAGATATTTTAATATTTTTCATATCCATATATTTTAATGACATGTAGTTTGTTATTGTTTTAATTAAATCAAAGCTAAAAGTATATTTAAAATAATATGTATATTTATTTTCTTGAATTAGTTTATAATGTGATCTTTGGAGTAAATTTTCATTATTTTCAGAATATAAATACAAGTCATCAATACCTATTTGAACAATTATCATTTTTACTTTTTGTCTCTCTAGTAAATATCTAATAGTAATTAATGTATCATACATATCCGATCTAATACCTGCATAATTATAAAAATTATTTTTTGTATAACGATTTAAATCACTTTCTTTAAAAACTAGTGCTCTTGATCCTCCAATTAAATAAGAGTCATACTTATTATAATTTTTTTCTAAATAGTTAAATTTATTTATACGGAGATTAATTGTATCAAAGATAGGATATGGTATTATTTTATCAGAGAATACTCCATAAGTATCATACTTTAAATTTAAAAAAATTAATAGTATAGTAATAAATATAAAAGATATAAACTGATAGAATGTAAATTTCTTAATTTCGATCACTATTATTTATCCTTAAAATTGAAAATATAAAAAGCTATGAGGGGTTCCAATATTAGCTAAAACTAATAACATAAGTACGAATGTGTAAAACAAATAAGTTTTATTATTTCTAAATTTCTCTGATATTGAATTTGAATTTGGGAAAAATAAACAAATTATAGTTCCTATAAATAAAAAAAATAAATCCCAAGATGATAAATAAGTAAGTTCAAATGAATTCAAATTAGTAAATGAAAACATATTTCGATAATATAAAAAAGCTGTATTCAAATCTACAGATACAAACATAACTCTTGCTAATATTATAAATATAAAAGTGATACCCCAAGAAAATAAATATGGAAATTTAATTTGACTTCTAATAAAAAAATGCGAAATACAGACTAAAACACCATTCAAAATTCCCCAGATAATAAAATTATATCCTGCTCCATGCCAAAATCCTGAAACAAAAAAAGTTATCATTACAGCTGTATAAAATTTTTGTGAACTATCTCCTTTTTTAAATATGGATCTAAATATATAATCCCCCAAAAATCTTGAAAGTGTAATATGCCATCTTCTCCAATAGTCTGCAAAATTACTGGCCTTGTAAGGTGAATCAAAATTGCCAGGGAGCTTAATATTAAAAAATAATCCTAAACCAACTGCCATATCTGAATATCCCGATAGATCAAAATAATAGGAAATTGTATACCCTAAGGCACAGGTCCATGCATCATAAAAACCTAAAACTGCAGAATGATTAAAGCCATCCTGACTTGCATCAGTTAAAGAATCAGCTAGGATGAGTTTTTTTGCCGCTCCCATAAAAAACAAAAAAATTCCCAAAGAAATATTATTATAATCGAGCTTCTTTTTATCTTCACTTTCAAATTGATCAACTACCTCTGAGTGATGAACTATTGGTCCAACAATAAGTTGAGGAAAAAAAGTTATAAATAAAAGATAATCCAAAAATTTATAATCCTTTGTTTTTCCCTGGTATGAATCTAATAAATAGGCTAAAAGTTGAAAGGTGAAAAATGAGATACCAATTGGTAATATTATTTCAACTATACTTACTTGATTAGATAAAATTAAATTTATATTTTCCAAAAAGAAATTTGTATACTTGTAATACCCTAAAAAAAATATATTCAGAAAAATCCCAGAAAATAATACCAATTTTCGATACTTAACGTCATACTTATTTTCATGAGTTGAACTGATATAACGACCAAAAAGATAATTTATAGTAATACTCAGTATAAAAAGGGGGGCAAAATCAAGACTTCCATAAGCATAAAAACAAAGTGAAGAAATAATCAAAAACCATTTTGAATAATTCCACTTTTTGTAATAATTGAGAATGAAATATAATAGAAAAACAAATGGGCAATATATATATATAAATTCTGGAGATGTGAAAATCATTATAACGAACTTTATAAATTAGGTAAATAATTCAAGTATGAAAATATGTAATCTCTTCTTAATTTGAAAATTTACTTTTTGTGATTACATTTTTTTAGCTACATAATCCGACAAAAAAAATACTTTCCCTTATTCTTCCCTGTAAGAAAGTAAGTAACGTATGTGTGGAATTGTTGGATATGTTGGCTCAAAATTAGCTGACTCCGTTCTTTTATTTGGATTGTATAGATTAGAATACAGAGGGTATGATTCTGCTGGGGTCGCTGTAATTGACGAAGGGGAAATTGAAGTAAGGAAAGACCAAGGCAAAATTCGTAACCTCGAAAAACTCCTAAAAGAACATCCTGTTGAAGGAAATCTTGGCATTGGACACACACGATGGGCTACTCATGGGGAACCAAACTCTGTGAATGCACACCCTCAATTTGACACAACCAAGAGTATTGCTGTTGTACATAATGGTATAATCGAAAATTTTGACACTATAAGAAGAGACCTCCAGAAAAAAAATGTTATTTTTGTGTCAGAGACTGATACTGAAGTCATTCCTCAACTCCTAAATTTCTTTGGAAAAGAGATAAAAAACGATTATGAATTATTAAAAAAGACCATAGAATCCTTACATGGACGATTTGCATTTTTGGTTATCATGGAAAACAAGCCAGATAAAATCTTTTTTAGCAGAAATGGCTCTCCTTTAGTATATGGTCGCTCAGAGGGTGAGGGTTTTTTAGTAAGTGATAGCTCTGCTTTTATTGCTTCGGTAAAAGAGCAATATTTTATCAAAGACGGGGAATGGGGATGGATTAGTAAAGCTGGAATAGAGATTTTTGACCAAGAAGGAAATAAAATCGTCCCTATCCTAACTTCCGTTGATCATGACCTAACTCAATACGAGAAAAACGGTTTTGATCACTTTATGTTGAAAGAGATTTTTGAGCAACCGAGTGTGGTTCAAAAAATAATTGACAACAGGATAACGGCAGAGGGAAAAATCCATTTCCCAGAATTAGCATTGAGTAATGACTTTCAGGCTAAATTATTCCGAGTCGTTTTCACAAGTGCTGGAACCTCCCTACATGCCGCCATGATAGGCAAATTATATATTGAAAGATTCGCAAAAATCATGACAGAAGTTGAGTTTTCCTCTGAATTTAGATATCGTAACCCAATATTAGAGGGGGATACACTTGTGGTAGCCATCTCTCAAAGTGGAGAAACAGCAGATACTTTAGCTAGCATACATAGCGCAAAAGCTAAATTTTTAAAAGTTCTCTCCTTTGTGAATCATCTAAACTCTTCGATAGGAAGAGAATCCACTGGAATTGTTAATCTATTTGCCGGAACAGAAATCGGAGTAGCATCCACAAAAGCCTATGTTGCCGAGCTAGTAAATCTATTACTCTATTCCCTTTACTTGGGTAAATTAAAGTGGATAGTGAGTGATGAAGAAATCGGTCTTATCTTAGAAGAAATCAAAAAGCTACCCTCCCAGATAGAATCCATTCTTTCCAAGGCGGAAGATATTCGAAAAATAGCCGTCGAAATGCGAGAAAAGAGAGATTTTATATTTTTGGGTAGATCCTTTGAGCATCCCACCGCACTTGAAGGAGCACTAAAACTAAAAGAAATTTCCTATGCTCATGCCTCTGGGTATGCCGGTGGAGAATTTAAACATGGACCGATTGCTCTCGTATCCAAAGAAGTGCCCGTGATCTGTATTTGTCCTAAAAATGAGGTTTATATAAAAATGGTTTCCAATCTAGAAGAAGTGAGAGCTAGAAATGGAATTATTTTTTCAATTTATACCGAAGGTGACACTCACGTCCCCTCTCTTTCTAATTACTCATTCTCAATCCCAGAATGTAGTGAATATATAGTACCCATCCTATCAGTTATTCCATTACAGCTTCTTGCCTATTATGTTGCTATAGCAAAAGGATGTGAGCCCGATCAACCCCGTAATCTAGCAAAAGCAGTAACTGTTGAGTAAATTACTTTAAATCTAAAATTTTATAAGATATTTAAATTTATTGCACAAAATTATCATCTTTTATAACATTAAAAGTAGATAATAATAAGAGATAGTTTGTTTATAATTTTAAGCTAGATTTTGATTTAAGTGAAAATTTATTTATGTACCAACAAATCTTTATTTATTGATTTTCCTAAACAAAATTTGCTTAATTCTCTTTTTTTTTGATAAGTTAATTGAAAATATGGGGTCTATTAATAGTATGAGAAAGATTTTTGGGGTGGTATTCATTCTACTTTCTATTAATTGTAATCAAGTTGGTAAATATAACACAGAGGAATTAAGTTCTCTATTACTACTTGGTTATAGACAGAATGTAACAATAGATGGATCCTTTTTTGGAATTTACAATGCAAATGTCAAAGCTGCTAAATTAGGTCTAGATGGAAAATGTGATTCTGAGTCACGAGGAACATCGACTACAAGCAATGAAGGTTCCTTCCAAATTTCATACCCCCGAGTTTCTTCCTCCAATGGAATTGTATGCCTCCTAGCCTACCCCAAGGCCGATGGAACCAGTCGGTTTTTTGCAGTAGACCAACAAAAGACTATCAATTGGACAGGTGATGATAAATTCCAAGTCTTAATTATGCCCGAACCATCCACAACTACCCGTTCTGCCTTCAGTGTAATTTCTACACCCTTTAACAGAATGGCAGCAAGAAGACTGGAAAGACTTTCCAGAGGAAATACCGATCCATCCAAGACTCTTTCCAACTTAAAAACAGCCAATCGTCAAATAGTATCTCAGTTCGGACTTTCCAAAGGGATATCCAGATCATTTAGCAGAGTTTCTTCCTTGGAGGCAGGTACACCTGATTTGAATGATATACCTATAGATTTTTCAAAAGCAGATGACCCTACTGCTTTAAAATTTACGATTATGATCGGGGGACTACACAAATTAGCTATCCCTGAGAAACCGGACACATATAACGATGTAGTAAAGGTAGTAGCAGAGTATATTTCTTCGGGAACAGGGAGCAGTTTGAGTGAGGATGGAAAACCATTGTTGTTACCCAAAGATGAACCTGCCAATGGAGGGAGTGGTCTGCCCCTTTCCGCGGCAAATAGTTTATCCACTCAAGTTTCAGCCGCAGTCCAATCTTTTGTAGTAGATAAAGCTTCTGAATTAGGTATTCCTTTGGCATCAGTCCAACAAATTACTAGCCAGGTTGCCGTTCAGGATAAACCCACATTTGGACCCTCTGCCCCTGTTACATCCAACGAGCCTGTTCTCCCTCCTCCCACTATCACTTTTGGACAAACTGAATATTATTTTACATTAAATTCAAAAATATCAATCTTTCCAACTTATTCAGATGTAAAATACTTCTTTTCGAAAGGAGCACTCCCGAAAGGTCTCAGCTTAGATAAAAATACAGGGGAAATTTCAGGAACTGTAAATACATTAGGCACATCTTCGATTCAAATTATTGCCTCAGGCGCGGGTGGTGATAAAATTACCAGTATCAAAATAGAAGTAATTTCCGACCCTACAATCAGCTTGTCAAATCCACAGGATTGCACTAAGGTGGGATCAAGTTCAACTTATACTTGTCTTTACAATATAAATCAGGGAATTAGTATCACACCTCTCACAGGAAGTATTGTTACTCTCTCTGGAAATGGCTCCCTTCCTACAGGATTGAGTTTTAATTCAGTAGATGGTTCAATTACTGGAATTATACCCAGTTCTTCAACCTCTTGTTTATCTAAAGAATGTAGTTATAGTATCACGGGCACTAGTAAAAGCGGTGCAAATACTAGTCTAACGATTGTATTCATAGAAAGACCAACTTTTACATATCCCTCGCAGATTTATTCTTTCTCAAGTCAGGGTCTTGCAACGCAACCTATACCAAATTCAAAACGGGCAGTATCCTCTTTTAGTATTACCAGTTCAAACACAAATCCCAGTGGATTATCAATTAACACCACTACTGGTGCAATCTCCTACTCGGGACAAAGTGATGGTTCATACACAATATCGATAATTGGCACAGGGCCAGGAGGAAATTCAGCCCCGGTTAATTTAGTTTTAAATCCAATTCCAAAACTAAATATTAACAATCCTCCAAGTAAATGTACCGTTTCTAATTCACAGGTTACATGTTCTTATTTCCCTTCTGTTAATTTCTCTCTTTCGCCAAGTACCTATGGATTAACTTCTTTCAGTGGAACAGGAGTACTTCCTCCGGGATTAAATTTTAACTCAAATCTCGGAACCATTTCGGGTAGCCCTACTACTGAAAGAACTTGCGGAACTGTTTCAAACTTATGCTCATTTATTATTACTGGACAGGGAGCTGGTGGAACGACTAGTATTACAATATCGTTTATAGAAGCCCCTTCATTCACCTATCCAAAATCATTATACACCTATACTGCAAGTGGTTTTGTGGATACCCCCCAAGCAGTATCACTACGTGCAAGTACAACCTTTAGCATATTAAATAATACTAATAGCAATATTTCAATTAATTCAAATGGATTACTATCCTTAACACCAGCAAATACTACTCAATCTTACTCCATATCAGTTATAGCGAATGGTCCGGGAGGTAGTTCAGTTGAGTTTCCGATTAGAATCGTTCCTGCACCAAGCCTTGCTTATTCTACTTCTTATACATTTTTAACAAATAGAAGTTTGAGTATTACACCAAATTCTACTACTGGAATCTCGAGTTTTTCCATCACTCCCAGCCTGCCAACCGGGTTAACCTTCAATGCTACGAATGGAAGTATCACAGGATCAACTTCTGTAGCCCAATCTAATGTTAGTTATACTGTCACGGGAACTGGTGAGGGAGGTTCTTTCTCCTCTACCTTCAATTTAACCTTAACTACATTTAATAAGGGGTATCTGAACTACACAGTTTATAACAATAGCTCAATTTCAACGTATGCTAATACTCCTGATGATTTTGTAAATATTTTTCAAACCAGTAACTTAACGCATTCTGCAGGACACTCTGCAGGAAATATTCTATTGAATTTTACAACGTTTTCGACTCTAGTAAATAATGGAATTCCCATACCTAACTCTGGAGATCGTTATAGCGTAAAGGCTTATGGTATTTTTGTTCCCCTTGAAACGGGTACCTATACATTTAGTTGCGATGGGGATGATGCAGTAGATTTGTATATCAATAACTCAAATATATGTAGTTTCTATGGAGCACATGGATTTGAAGGAGATGGATTACGCACAGGAAGCATCTATCTAGAATCAGGTAAACAATATAGCTTTCAAGCTAGAATGCAAGAAATTGCCGGTGGTGATGGTCTAAGAATCGTCTGGAAAACTCCAAGTCGATCAAACTGGGATATAAATACAGAAGAGCTAGGAAGATAAACCATTTATTCTAGGTATTTAAACTTTTAGACAAACCAATAAGAAGTCATTTTATATAATAAATTTTTGATAATTATATATTCCTTATTCCTTCTTTAGGGCAAAAATTTGTCTTTTCCAATTAAAAACCCAAAAATTCCAAATTTAAACTTTTTCAAGAATTTTAAAATATCCGAAAATTATAGTAAATATAAAAAAAGCTTGTAAGGTTAAGCATAAAAATAAGGTCAAATTAATATATGAAAAAGATATTTTGGATCATTCTTCTTTTTAGTACTATATCCTGTACAAAAGTAGGAGACCTAAGCCAAGACGCACTTCTCTCTTTAGGTCTTTTGAACTATAGAGGCAATGTTACAATAGAAGGTTCCTTTTATGGAATTTATAACGCTAATATTAAGGCAGTTGCACTGGGAGTTGATGGCAAATGCGATCAACTTTCAACAGGGAATGGATCAAGCGATACCGATTCAAAAGGAAAATTTAGTTTGAGCTATAAGAGATTCTCCGACTCGCAGGGAAATGTATGTTTGATAACATATCCTAAGGAAGATGGAAGCAGCCGATTTTTTGCGGTTGATCAGCAAAAAGAAATCAATTGGGTAGGTCAAAATAATTTTCAGGTTTTGATTATGCCCGAACCTAGCTCAACAAGCAGATCGGCATTTAGTGTAATTTCCACTCCATTCAATAGAATGGCTTCTCGAAGATTAGAAAGACTCGCAAAAGGAAATACAGATCCTTCAAAAACGGCAGAGCATTTAAAAACAGCCAATAGACAAATAGTTTCTCAATTTGGTCTTTCTCGGGGCTTATCAAAAGGTCTCTCAAGACCATCCTCCCTTGAATTAGCAACTCCGGAACTGACTTCTATACCAATTGATTTTTCGAACCCCAGCGACCCCACAACCCTTAAATTTACAGTAATGATAGGGGGTTTACATAAAATGGCCATTCCGGAAAAACCTGATACTTACAATGATGTGGTGAAAGTAGTGTCCGAATATCTCTCCTCAGGAACAGGAAACTCGGTTGGTGAGGATGGAAAACCAATTCTTCTTCCTAAGGATCAACCAGCCAATGGTGGTTCGGGAAAGCCTCTCTCCGAGGGGAATAGTTTATCCTCCCAAGTTGCCGCGGCAGTGAATTCCTTCGTGGCGGACAAAGCGGCAGAATTGGGAATCTCTCCCGAGTCAGTAGCATCCATTTCTGCACAAATTGTTGTTCAGGATAAACCTGCTTTTGGTCCTACAGCTACTGCTTCCCAAAGTGCTCCCTCCCCTACTATTACTTATGGAGGAGATAGTTTTATTTTTACTTTAGGAAGCAAAGTCTCTCTTAATCCTTCCTACTCCAATGTTAGTTTTTTTATGCTAAAAGAAAATAAAAATGAAGGTATTCTACCCAAAGGTTTGAGTATCAATGGAACTACAGGTGAGATTTCAGGAGTTCCGGAGGAACTAGTTGCAACAAATCTAAAGATCAAGGCTTCAGGCGTAGGGGGCGAAAAGGTTGCTACTCTCAATATAGAGATAGTTCCAGTTCCTACAATTAATATCAACGCACCAGCCTATTGCAATGGGAATTCAAGAGAAATGATAACTTGTAAATATTCCACAGCAGGGATAAATATAACTCCTCAAGTAGTAGGAATCGATTCGTTGACTGGAACGGGATCTTTGCCAGTCGGAGTTGTTTTTGAAGCAGGTAGCATTATTGGAAGAACTTCTAGAACCTGTACGCCGGGAGACTGTACATATACATTAAATGGAACAGGTAAAGGGGGAAGCACAAGTGTAACCATTCAATTCATAGAAACTCCCTCCTTTACTTATCCCTCAGCTGTCTATACCTATCTCCCCGGAGATGAAATTAGTGTTCAAGCCCAAAGCATCAGAGCTACGAACTCATTTGCTATAGATGCCGACTCCAGTTTACCACTTGGTTTACGATTGGATACAAATACAGGAGTTATAACAGGCTCACCCCTCGCCACAAATTCAGTGGTGACAAATACACGTATAAAAGCCTCGGGTATTGGTGGATCGACTGTAATTCCAGTAGTATTTTTACGAAAACCTTCCTTTAACTTTGCTTCTTCTGACTTTATCTATACTTCAGGGGAATCTTTTAACTTTAAACCCAGTGCATCTGCAGGTGTTAAAACTTATGCAGTTTTTCCTAATTTACCTTCTGGATTAACATTGAATACCACAACGGGAGAGGTAACAGGTTCCTTGCCAGCAGTTGGATCCAATTCCGCATATGAAACAATATATACTGTTACTGCACGTGGAGAAATGGTCGGCACAGAGGAACTTAGCACTGCTACCACAATAAAACTGATTCAAAGGCCGGTTCTTTCCTATCCTGATAAATACATAGGAAGTGCTGGAGAGAGAATAGAAATAATTCCTTCCAGTAAATCTGCAATTACATCCTTTACAAGTTCAACACTTCCCTCGGGTTTAATCCTAGACTCAAGAACAGGAATTATATCCGGAACGCTACAATCAAGTCTGACTGCAAGCAATTATCAGATCAATGGAATTGGAACGGGAGGGGTTGCACTCTCAACCATTCGTTTTATTCCAAAACCGACAGTTGGATTTTCAGGAAATACATTCAGCCTAGATTTAGAAGAAGATATTGTTATTCCACCGGCAAATGTATCTGGTATTACAGAATTTTTCATAAATCCATCACTCCCCTCATGGTTATCTTTTAATAGGTTTACAGGTGTAATTTCAGGAAAAGTAGGAATCGGTCTTACTTCTACCACATATGAAGTCACTGGAACTGGAGAGGGTGGGACTTCCGAAAAGACCACCATTACTTTAAATATGAGAAATCCATACTCTGTATCATGTAGTAGATCACAGTTGAGTGGAAGCCAGGGGACTGCTCTGACTACATTTAGATGTAGTACAAGTAATCGTCCAGGAACAACAACTCCTCATATAGCTTCTGATTGGAAAGTAATTGGAACATTGCCTCAGGGATTAAGTGTTGTAAAATACCAAACCTATATGGAAATACAGGGAACTCCAAGTAGCATTTCTACGGGTAGTTTAGATATTTCTTTCACAACAGCCTACGGAGAAAGTCCAGTTTTAGCCGTTCCCTATACAATTAGTGAAATCAATTTACAGATGACTTGTTCAACAAATATCATTACAGGAACACAAGGGAGTGCATTAAACTCATTTACATGTAGTTCTAATTACCCCGTTTCCAATTGGATAATCACTGGCTCGCTTCCAAATGGTTTGTACACTCAAAAATCAAATACCACTCTTTTGATTCAGGGAACTCCATCTTCTTCTTTTAATGGAAACATCTCTATCTATTTCACAACGCCGTATGCAAACAGTTCAGTTGCGAATATAACAATGACCATTCAACAGTTAACAGAGATCGTGTTTAATTTTGACGATGGTATCATTCCCTCAGGATGGACATTGGAAAGCCCAAACTCCACTTGGTTTTTTAGGATAATATCTGCTGGATGTTATTCAGGAAGTTGCTTGGGATCAGGTCCTACAGGTGGTGCTAATAGTACACAAACTTATATAACATATGCTACTAATGTGCCTACTAATGGATACATTTCTTACCAATGGAAAGTAAGTTCCGAAAGCAATTATGATTTTTGTAGATTCTATATTGATGGTGCTAACCAAAACAATATTTCTGGAGAGGTAAACTACCAAGAGATTAAAAAACCAATCACTCCTGGAAGTCATGTTTTCAAATGGGCTTACACAAAAGATGGATCTGTAACAAATGGTTCAGATACTTGCTGGTTAGATGAGGTTAAATTTATTTACTAAGTTATTTCATAGGAAGTGATACGTATCACTTCCTAGTTTCTTTCAATTCTCTTTCTCATTTGAAAATATCGAATACCATTTATAGAATTTTCGTCACTCTCCCTTAAAAATCCCCACTTTTCATATGCTTCCAATGAATTTGGAGAGGAATTTAAGGTTATAAAATTAAATCCCGTTGACTTTGCAATTTCTTCAGCATGTAAAAATAATGATTTTCCATAGCCTTTCCTTTGTTCTTCTATTTTTACAAAAAGTAGCGTTATATGAGATGACTCCCTAGTTTCCATAAATCCTAAAATTTCTTCTTTAATTTTCAATAAGAACTGTGTATAACATGTTATATCAATTCCCCTCTCATATAATTTATATGGATGAACGTGATTTATAAATTCATGATTTCCCATTTCATTATAGAGGTGAGATACATTTTTATTAAATATCTTTATTAAAAATTTTGATATTAATTCATATTCTTCAATTTTAGGTGAAACTATCTTTATCAATTTTTTATTCTTTTAATTCAATTTCAGCCAAACAGGGACTTCCACTCTCTGACATCAATCTAGATTTTACTCCCAATATAAACATTTTGTTACCATCAAAGGATTTAAGTTCTTCCTGATTTTTAAAATGCTTTGAAATGTCGTACAAGTTAGGACTCTTTAAATCTGTAATTATTATTTTTTCTATCAAAAAATCGGAAGGCATTCTCAATTCTTTATCTACATTGATTCCTTCTCGTTTAAAAAATTCGATGATTAAAGAAACAGGAGGATAACCTTCGCAGGGTACAATCGATAATTCTCTATATGATATAGGTATATATACATTAGATTTAAATTGATGGGAAAACCTGAGCTCTAAGTCTATATCCCATTTTTCACCATCCTTACCCTTTCTCCAGTATGTTGTATGATCACCATCCTTAAGATTAAAAATATTATCCCTTGAAGATGTGAAATCATAGGACGGAAAGGGTGGAATATGTTTGTACATATTTATTTTTTGATTTGTGGAAGAATAAATTATCCAATTGAATACCAAAAGGAAGATACAAAATAATGTAGGCAGGAGTTGATTCATAATTTTTCTATAATAACCAAAAGACTAATCGGGAGGAATAGAAGCAATGAAAATAGGAATAACAGGTGGGAGTGGCTTTATCGGAGGTTATCTTTCTTTAGCTTTGGCTTCTAGAGGAGACTCGGTAATTATATTTTCCAGAAAATCTAACCTACCTCCTTTATTAAAAAGCCAAAAAGATATATCCTTGGTTTCAGGAAAAATTCCTACACAAAAAGATTTAGAAAATTTGGATGTCCTCATCAATTTATCCGGAGAACCTGTGATGGGCGGAAGATGGTCCGGAGCTAGAAAAGAACTATTAAGTCAATCAAGAATTGAATATACCCGTGAATTACTTAATAATTTAAAGTTAACGACGAAACTACCCACTACCTTTATAGCTGGATCAGCCATAGGATTCTACGGAATGCATAATGATGGGAATCTTAGTTTTTATGAGAACTCTAATCCGGGGGAAGACTTTCTCTCGGGGCTCTGTGTGGAATGGGAAAAAGAATCCTTAGTGGCAGAAACCCTAGGAATACGAACCTGTATCCTAAGAACGGGAATTGTATTATCCCCCGAAAGTGGTGCACTTGCTCAAATGCTACCTCCCTTCCGGGCATTTGTTGGAGGACCGATTGGTTCAGGTAAACAAGTTATGAGTTGGATTCACATCCAAGATATGGTTAACTCCATTCTATTTTTAATAGATAATTCAGCAGTAAAGGGCGTTTTCAATATAACTGCCCCAGAACCTGTTACAAATGAAGAATTTTCTCAAAAATTAGCCAAAACTATCAATAGACCCTGTTTCATGAAAGTTCCCTCCTTTGCAATTGAAGCACTCTATGGGGAAGGGGCGAATGTTGTATTACTAGGACAAAAGGTTTACCCAAAAAGATTAGAGGAAACAGGATTTAAGTTTAAATTTAGAGATTTAGGGGAGTGTCTGAAAAACTTACTTACTTAACTTTTAAAAAAAACCTCAGAAGAATGTCTGAGGTTTGTATATTACCTTGAATTATTTTGAACCTAATTCAATTACATAATTTGCTAAAGCCGCTATTTCTTCGTCTTTCATGTAATCGTATTTAGCCATTCCCGGAGCAATTCCTTCTTTGAGAGTTTTTGTAATTCCGGCAACTGTTTTACCGTTTTTCCATTCTGTCTCAGGAGCTTTAAAATTTCTTGGTTTTGGATTTAAATTGGCCGCTGCTGCTCCATTTCCTTCTCCTGTATCTCCATGGCAGGAAGCACATGTTACATATAACTCTTTTGCATCGACTGCACTCGCTTGTGTTGCTGCTGTTTCTTCTACTTTTTCTTCTTTTTTTCCGCAATTAAGTAGCAATGATACTGCTAGGACAGAAAAGAAGAAAGGTATTACTATATTTTTTTTCATGGTCAAATCTCCTAATGCACATCTTTGATTTTCTTAGATTTCCTGAAAAGTATTTTTAGAAATAAAGAATTAGTAGAATTTCAATAAAAACAGCATCGAATTTTGTTTGACTGAAAACACTCTTTATTTATTTAGTTGGGAAGTATGGTAGAGGAATTTAAAATTCACGTAGATTATGAAAAAGATTCAGCTGTTCCTGTTATTTTTATTACAGGAGAAATTACTTCTGAGGCTGATGAAGAGATTGTAAACTCCTATGCTTCCATACCAAATGAAAAAAAAAGCAGAGTATTGATTGATTTTTCAAAAACTGCCTATATAAATTCTGCAGGTATAGCTACATTGATCAGTTTAATAACAAAAGCCTCTGAGATAAACGGAAAAATTGAATTTTGTGGTTTAAATTCCCACTTTCGAAAAGTGATGGATATTGTTGGACTCACCGATTTCGTAATGATTCATGAAAATGTGGAACAAGCCTTAAAATAATCTATGAACAAACCATTTATTTCCTGATTTTATAAAATATAAATTATTTAGTTCATTTTCATATTTTTTATTATCTCTGAATTTTAATTTCACCTCCACAGACAACTCACTTTCATAATAATAATCCATTCTTAATTCTCCAGCCAAAAATAGAAGGTCTCTCACCGTTCTTACATCTGAACTATTTTTCTCTTTTGCCAATAGATTTCTATGGAAGAAAAATATTTCAAAATATGAGTTTTTGTTTTGTAACTCTTTTTTTAAATCCTCGATTCCTAGATATCCTTTAAGATCGATAAATAAACCTCGTTCTGTGGAAACCAACTCGGGAAGTCTGGAATAATCTTTTTGAACTGTATATTTTATTAATAAATTAGTAAGATCAAAAATAATTTTTTCACTTTCATCTTTAGAAACCTTGGGATCAACATAAACAGTTCCCTTTATTAAAGTCACTGAATTTGTTGTATTAGTAATATCCCTTATAGGTAAATATTTACAATTTATTATTATAATTAAAATTAATATTATAAAAATTAGTTTTTTTAATTTAGTAAAAAAGAATATTATTTTATAGCACCTTCAAGAAGTTTATCTAGTATTCTTTCATTAATAACATTTAATACACCATCATTTGTTTTTAAAAGTTTTTTTGCACCTGTTGTCAACTCGCAGGAAGCAACCAAATAAGCTTTTTGTGCTCCATTTTCTTTCATAGAGGAAAAAAGATCATTTAAAAATATATCAGATAAATTTGTATTTTTCCATCTTCTAAATCGAAATAGAGCGATTTCATTTTCATCATCTCGATTTACTGCTAATATATTCGAACCCTCAGATTCCAAACCAGGTAGCTCTTTTTTGAGTTTGTAATTCATATTATTTAAAATTTTAGTGCAGGCATTTTTGTATTGCAGTCCACGTAATGAATTAAATTTTATTATCTTATCAGGACTGAGTTGTGTTATTTTAGTAATCAGTCGATTACCTTCTTTATTTACAATGCCCCTAATATTGACACTAACTGGCATACTTAATCCAGAAATCTCATAGGCTTTTTCGGGGGGAAATAGTTTTTCGGGAATATTTGCAATAAAACCTGCAAAATTAAAACCTCTCGGACTAACTGCTCCCGGAAAAGCAGTCCCTTCCTCTAAATCATATTTATAATTAGCAAGATCAATTATATCTTTATCATTTGGCTTTAAATACTCTGCTTCTATTAAATATTCAGAGGATTTTTCTAAATCGTTAGAAGCAACACAAAACATTCCGTAGTACATACTAAGATCCGAAAGGTCATTTTCCCAATTATTTTTTTTGGCAATATCAATTGCAACACGAGCGTTAAGCATAGCAGAAGAATAGTCATTCAGGCATAAGTATTGGACCATTAAAAACTTAATAAAAGTTAATTTAATGTATTCTTCAATAGATAAATCTACAAGACTATCTACTAACTTTAAGGCTTCTTTAAAATTACGTCTTTGGTAGTACGCGAAAGCATATAAAAACTTCGCAACCATTGAATTTTTATCTAAATCGTAGGCTTTTTTATAATAATCAAAGTCATCATCCTTTCCCAACATGGTTGATATAACACCTTTTGCCACAAAAAAAGCAGAGAGTTTAATTTGTGAGTCAGGAAGTGTTTTCAAAAACTTATCTGCTACTTCAAACTCTCTCTGCCCGATTGCTAAAAATGATAATCTAATGATTGCTTCAAGATTGCCAGGATCATTTTCAATCAACTCAAGATAATAAAAAAAAGATTCTTCGTATTTATCAATTTGGTAATATATGCTTGCCAGACGATTGGCAACTGTGATTGAAGATATTTCTTTTGTATATTTTCCGTTAGCTACAATTCTTTCTAACTCTTGAGCCTCTTCTTCTAGATTACCTTCAATTTTAAAAATTGACGCTAATAGATTGTGCATGATTGGATCACCAGGCTTTAAATCTATTTTATCCTTTACGAGAGTTTTAGCTTCTTTGAACTTACCAGCTTTAGCTAAGGCGAGAATTTTTTCATCAAAGCCAAATTTACCCCCCACAAAATAAATATACCATCCAATTGATATCAATAATGCAAGGATTAGGATAGCTATTAATGTCAGACTCATATTTATTAAATTACTTTTAATTTGCCTTTAATTCATATTTATGAAAAGAAATAATTTTTAAATTGGGAACTAAAAAAATATCTAAAGAATATATCGGGATTTTATAAAATTATATTGTACAGATTTCTCATAAAATCAAAAAATGTTCGGATTCTAAAGGGGTATTCCGATACATGGTAACAAAGAGTTAACCCAGTAAATGCAAAATGTTGATTTTTCAAAAAGGAAGCTGAAAAACGCCCCTACAAGTAGGAAAGTTTTACCATCCTCACCTCCACCAAAGGTTGAAATCAGGAGCCCCAAAACATCCTCAAATAAATCTTTGTTTGATCTTTTGCAACAGAGAAATCAATCCATCCCCGGTATGTACTTGTTAGTGGGAGGTATTTTATTATTTACTGCAGGATTCATTTTAGGGATGAAAACTGACCAAAAGGAAACCCTATTTTCTAGCAATGAAACTGCATCTTTTCGAAATATAGATTCTGAAATTGAACAGAATGATTCAAAGAAACAAGATGATTCAGAATTTGAAACCACAAAAAATACTGAAAAAAATTCGGACGAGATTAAACAAAATGCATCTTTACCGAGAAATCTTCAATTCCCTCCTCGTCCTAACCAAATTAATTATATTATCCAAATGGGAACTTTTTCAAAGGAAGATGCCGGTAAAGCAGTTTCCGGCTTAATCCGAGAGAAGCAAGAATTTCAGGGAAAAATCTTTCGAACAACAACGGGAAAACTTTACGCTGGATATTTTTATAATTTCAAAGAAGCAAAATCCATGTTAAAAAAATTAAAAAAGTTTCAGGAAGGAACATTTTCAGAAGCTTCTATAAAAAATATCCAATTCTAGCAAATACCACCCTCAATAATTCCCTTCCCTCTTTAAAAAAATGATTTTTTATATTATAAATCAAATTTTAGTTGACAATCTAAAATTTCTCTTCTATCTTTAGAACGAGTTTAACGGATTATATTGTAAGATTGAAATTGGGAGCTAAAAAAAGTTCAGAAACAGAATTCAAGGTCGGAGACTATGTAGTATACCCTATGCATGGAGTGGGAGCCGTCACTGAAATTGGCAAGAAACTTATTCTTGGAAAAAAGCGAGATTGCTATAGCCTCGAGATCCAAACCACAAAAATGAAGGTTATGATACCTGTTGATAAAGCAAAACAGGTCGGTATCAGAGGAATAATTCCCAAAAAGGACATAAAAAAAGTACTAACCCTTTTAAGTAAAGATGAGGTTGATACCGAAGAAGACTGGAAAATCCGATATCAAAATAATATGAATAAGATTAAGTCAGGATCTATCTTTGAAGTTGCTGATGTTTGTCGTAATTTGTTTAGAAGAGCGAATGGTAAGGAATTATCAATAATGGAAAGAAAACTTTACGAGAGTGCCTACAATCTCGTAAAAACTGAGATTGCTCTTAGCAAAGGGGTTCCCCAAGAAGAAGCAGGAAATATAGTATCTGATATCTTGGCTAACTCCATTGGACAACCTCCTGAAAACAAAATTCCTGAAGTAGAATCTGAACTTTCTGAAGAGAATCCTTAATCCCGAAAAACTCAATATCAAATAAGGATTTGAGCATGAACCATTTGTACAGGGTTCTTGGTGGTCTTTTTATTGCAGTAGTCACCTTTACCTCTTTATATCTTCAAAAAAGTGAAGATATTATTCAACCCATAGCATTCTCTCTCATTGCATTTTTCTTAACACTTATTTTTTCCTATAAAGATAAAGAAATTTCCACTGCCATAGACGGAGAAACTGCTTTTACTACCGGAGTAGGAACATTAATTGGACTGTCGATTGCACATTATTTGGCATACCTATTTACTCCTCTAAATATCTCCGGAATTCCACTTCTTCTAGCACTTATATTTGGCTACCTTGGCTTTAAATCAGGGTTAAAATTTTCTATAAAACCGGGACTTTCCATCTTTGGAGGTGGGGGTGGTGATATGAGAACATTTAGCCTGGGTGCTGAAAAACAAGAAGAAGTTCGAGATAAAATTCTAGATACTTCCGTTGTAATTGATGGTCGAATCTTAGATATAGCTGATACTCATTTTATCGATGGACCTCTGATTCTTCCAAACTTTGTACTTCGAGAAATTCAATTAATCAGTGATTCTTCTGATCCAATCAAAAGAGCACGTGGAAGACGTGGTTTGGATATGTTAAACAAACTCCAAAGGAAAGGCTCAATTGAAGTCAAAATAACTTATACAGATTATACCGACACCCGAGAAGTAGATGCAAAGTTAATTAAATTAGCTAGGGATACGGGTGGAAAATTAGTAACCAATGATTTTAATTTGAATAAAGTTGCCGAGTTACAGGGCGTAAAAGTTCTCAATTTAAATAATCTTGCCAACGCCTTAAAACCAGTTGTATTGCCCGGTGAAGAGCTAACTATTCAAGTGATAAAAGAAGGGAAAGACGAAAATCAGGGAATTGGTTATTTGGAAGATGGAACTATGGTTGTTATAGAGAATGGTGGTCATCTGGTTGGTAAGGATGTTAAAGTGAGTGTAACTTCTATAATCCAGACAGCCGCAGGAAAGATGATCTTCACAAAAGCCCTCAGATAATATAAGGAACTAAACTGAGTTGAAAAAATATTTTTTTTCACCTCTATCTATTTTATTAAATATACATTCTATAAAAATTTTATATAGATTTGTATATTTAATAATTATCTTTTTATTATTTTCATGTAACATCAAATTTAGTAGCCCACCTTATGAAGTCTTTTTAGATAATAGCTCAACTATTACAATCACAGAAATTGTACAAAATCACTCTCAAGATTTTATCAAAAAGACTCCAAATCATTTTTTTCAGGGATATTATAGTGGTGCCGTATGGATAAAATTAAATGGAGAGGATGTACCCAAAAATATTAATCATTTAGAACTCGATAATCCTAATTTAAATGAAATCACATTTTATACATACAAAACAAAAGAATCTTTGGCTGAAGAAAAATTTAATGGAAGATATATATCATCCAAATATAAAGATCTATCTTATAGAAATCCTATTTTTACAATTGAACCAGATAAAGATTTACTGTACTACATTCGAATTAAATCAGACACACCTATTTCTGTTAAAATTAATCTTTTAAATTCAAAACAGGTTATCAATGAAAACTTATATGCCAATATTCAAATAGGAATATTTTTAGGAGTAATAATTTTCTTTTTATTAAATATATTTATAATATATATTATCAAAAGACAAATCTTTTTATTAATAATTGCTCTCTATATTCTTATAAATAGTTTTATATATTCAGAAAGATGGATGATTTTCCCGGAGTTATCGGGCTCTTATAATTTAGATACGTCTTTTTTTGATTTTGGTTTGGATTATTTAAAGTTATCACTTGTACTGATTTATACTTACTTTCTTTTGGATAGTATTCCAAAAAGAATTTATTTCATATCATTTTTTGTAATTAATTTAGGTATTTTATTTAATATTTTTGGATTAAACAGTTTTAATTTTTATTTTCTTGAAATTGAAACCATTTTAATTGGTCTGGGTGTAATTGGATATATGCTTTATAGAAGCAGAATTTATCAAAACTTTAATTCATTATTATTTACATTTTGGATAATATTCATTCTCAAAAATATTATTGAACTGATTTGGTACTACAAAAAATATAATTATTCAACAAGTATTCCAATCACAATCTTTTTTATAATTATAGAGACAAGTTTAATTTATCTAACAATACATTTTCAGGATTCACTTGAATCTAAATATACATTTGACCCAAGTGAATATATCCCAGAATCAGTTAAAGATAAAGACCTGATTATTAATGATTTAAAGAAAATATTTAATGATAATGAAATTAAACTCCTCACAAATGAAGTATCTGAGAAAAAATTAAATGTAATCTGTATTTCATATTTATACAATAATGAATTTTTATTATTAGATAAACCTTTTACGATTTTAAAAGACTATATAAATGAAAAATACACAAAATCTAATCTATACACTCAATTAGTAAATGGATTTAATATATTTATTTTCTTTGAAGATTTCGATAATGTTACTTCAATTTTATATGATATTTATAATTTTAATATATCAAATAAATTTTTTGAAGAAGAACCTAATATAGGATTTAGTTTTTTCAGTAATACTTTTTTAACTGAGTTAAATCTCAAAGATAATTCAGCTAAAATCTCTATGACTCAGCTTGAATCATCAATGAATTTATCAGAAATTTCGGCTAGTTTAAGGTTGGGAATTTTGTCATTCTCTGATATTACTCAAAACAAGACTAATCTTCATACAAGTAGATTTATAGGTATCTTAAAAAATGAGATACAGGAATCCAAAGAATTATGGGAAATACAATTTTTTGAGAAAGATTATATCAATTATTTTGAAATTTATAACAAAGGAATGATTCTTTATAAAGAAAATAATTATAAATCAGCTATAAAAATATTTGAAGATGTCATGGAAAAAAATCCTGAAGATGAAATAACAAAAATTTATCTAAAAAAATCTAAGCTAATGTTAGAAACTCAATCGGATACTAAAAATAGTATAGAACCATTTATATTATTTTGATGATAGGTATTCCCACCTTTCTATTTTTTTTTGAATACTGACTTCTAAAATTTCTAAATCTTTTGTTAATATAGAAATTTCCTGATAGTTAGAATTACTTGATATTTTTTCAGTTAAGGTGCTTTTTTGTTCTTCGAGTTTACTAATTTCTGATTCTATACTATCTAATTCTTTTTTTTCTTTGTTAGATAACTTTGGTGGTGTTTTTTCTTTTTCCTCTACAATAGAAAGAGGCTTATTTTGTACTTTTTCATTCTTTGTCTTAGAATTTATATCTAAAAAAGAGGAATAGGTTCCTACATAAGTTTCAATAACACCTTTCCCTCTAAATACGACTAGAGTTTCGGTTACCCTATCCATAAAATATCTATCATGTGATACGACTATAACCGTTCCAGGAAAATCCATGACAAATTCTTCTAAAATCGAGAGGGTTTTTATATCTAGATCATTAGTTGGTTCGTCTAAAATTAAAAAATTTGGATTTTTCATTAGAATCTCCACTAAATACAACCTCCTCTTCTCACCTCCTGATAACTTATTTACCTGAAGTGCCTGAAGCCCCCCTGTAAAAAGAAATCTTTCTAGCATTTGTGATGCGCTAATCTTACTTCCATCTTCCATTGTAATATACTCTGCTACATTTTTTCGAATATAATCCAAAACACGCATTTCACCCACTAGGTTTTTACCAACCTGATCAAAATATCCAATAGAAGTATTTACTCCCGGTTTTATAAATCCAGAATCAGGTTCTAATTTTCCTGATAGTAAATTTAATAAGGTTGATTTTCCTATACCATTTCGTCCTACAATCCCTAATTTTTCATTTTTCTTAAAGTAATAAGTAAAATTATCAATAATTTTTTGAGTTCCAAACGATTTCGTTAAATTATTTATTTCTAAAATCATTTTTCCCTGTCTTTTACCAATGACACTTAATTCTAATTTTTCTTCTTCTTTTCTAAAACCTAATTGAATTGTATTTTCTGCTCTATCGGTTCTTGCTTTTTGTTTTGTAGATCTTGCTTTTGGTTGTCTACCCAACCATTCTAATTCTCTTCTTAAAAAGCTTCTTCTCTTGTCTTCTTCTTTCTCGCGAACCATCTGAAGTTCAACTTTTCTTTGTAGGTAATAATTATAATTTCCTTTATAAATTTGAACTTTCTCACTATCAATTTCAAGAATTGTATCCACTACTCTATCTAAAAAGTATCTATCATGAGTGATTAAAATTAATGCTTTGTCTGTTTCGATTAAAAAATTTTCTAACCAGAGAATTGTCTCCACATCAAGATGATTTGTGGGCTCATCTAAAATTAAAAGATTTGACTCTTCAATTAGTGCTTTTACTAGCTCTATTTTTTTTAATGTGCCACCGGAAAATTCTCCCATTTTTTTATTTAAATCTTCCAAACCTAGTTCAATGAGAATCGATCTAACCGTAGATTCATAATCCCAACCATTTAAACGATCCATCTCGGAATGCAGTTGATTAAATTCTTTCTCGTGAGCGACCTCATCTTTCTCATACTTTTCACATATAATTTCATAATCTTTAATTAATTTTATAATCTTACTATCGCTCTTAAAAATATGATCTCTAACAGAATCATCCTGTGAAAACTCTGGAGATTGTCTTAAACTAGATATTTTTAACTCTCTATTTTTGGTAATTTCCCCAGTGTCAGGCTCCTCCATTCCCTGAATCATTCCTAATAAAGTAGATTTTCCCGATCCATTTATCCCAATTATGCCCATTTTTTCACCGGACTGAAGGCCAAAAGTTGTATCAGAAAATAATTTCTTATCTCCCCTGATTTTTGAAATATTCTTTACGTTAAATAAATTCATTGTTTAATCCATTAGTATAATTACTTATCATATTATTTTTTATTATATACAAATATAAATGATAAACTGAATAATATACCCATGATTGCTAAAACTCCATAGGTTGAATTTATCCAATTTATAAATATAGTTCCGTTCACAACTTTTCTTTCGGATGGAATTTCTTTGACTAAAGGTTTTCCTCCCGATACTTCAATAGTTGCAATACCATTGTTATACATTACTTTCAAACCTGCCATTCCATCGGGACCGGAATCTGTTATTTTTTCGGGAAGGCCTGAGGAGTTTTTATTTTTTATTTTCATTTCGGGTGGATTTAAAAGATATACTTTGCCATTTTCTTTTTCAAACAAGATTCGATCTTCATATTCTGTTATTTCGCCGGGATTTGACTGAATATTGTATGAAATTACGAGATCCGATTGGCCGGGCAAGATTGCTCTATCAAATTTTCTACCTATATTCCCTTTTTCTAAAGAGAGAGGTATACCCATTTTTGAGTCTGCCTGTGTATATTGTCCTCTTAGATTTTGAGCTGAATCAGGTATGAATACTTCTATTGCCTGTTGTGGTAAAAAAGATTTAGGAGGATTAGTTGAGTTATCAAAGATATAAACCTTTATAAACCGCAAAGAATCTTCTTCTCTATTTATTTGTATTACGCTCTTAATATCAATATCATTAATGTTTGTAGTTGTTTCGTAAACTATTATTTCTATAGGCTTATTTCTAAAATTTGGTGCTGGAGGAACCATTTTATTATATGTGGCACCTTTGTACTTTGCTTGAAATAAAATTGGTGACTCATCAGGAATATCAATTTTATCAATTATCATTTTAGTATCAAATCCACCCAACTCAGCGATTGGTTGCATCCCTGATGAGATAGCGATTAACTTTAAACTATCCACCTTACCAGCTTGATTTAAGGTTCCATTTTTTATTACTACCTCTGGCTTCCAGCCTCCAGAAATTAAGGGGAGCTGAATAAAAAAGATAAGATTTAGAATATAAAGAAACTTCATGCTATTTAATCCTTTGTTATATTTAATTTTGGAATATTTAGAAAACTTTAGTAACACAGATGCTTCACCTTTGGTTTTGTTGATAGGTAGCCAATGCCTGCCCCGTGCATCTTGCTCTACAAGCACCCGGATCACAGGAGGCGGAAACTATGGCTTCGTTATTAATTGAACTAGGCTTATTCTTGGGTAAACTCTCGCTCACTATATAAAGACAGAGAAAATAATTTTGATTACATTGACTAAAACATCCCCCCGAAGGTGATTTCGTGACAGTCTTTGAACAAAAAACAAAAAATAATACAACTAAAATATAAAGATGTCTAATCATTAAATATTATCTCTTTTCCAATCTTTGCCTATTCTTTTAGTTGGAAAGTATTTCCTAAAAAGTTCCTTTTTTTATTTGCAATTGTTTTTAGAAGAGATTTATGGGAATATGAGTTCATTTTTTCCCAATAAATTTGATTGTATCGTAGTTGGAGGAGGACACGCAGGAGCCGAGGCTTCGTATGCGGTCAGTAGGGGTGGTTTTAAGACCCTTTTAATTACAATGAATGTGGATACTATCGGCCAGATGAGCTGTAATCCCGCCATTGGTGGAATTGCCAAAGGTCATATGGTTAGAGAGATTGACGCTCTTGGTGGACTAATGGCAAAAGCAATTGATACAACTGGTATTCAATTCAAAATGTTAAATACTTCCAAGGGTCCCTCAGTATGGGCACCTCGTGCACAGGCAGATAAAAAAGCCTATCAATTATTTATAAAACATACTTTAGAAAATGAAAAAAATCTTTCAATTCGTCAGGATTCTGTGGAAGATATCATTGTTGAAAATGATAAAATAGAAGGCATTATTACCGGTAGGAATTTTACGTACTACACCAATCATTTGATTTTAACCACTGGAACGTTTCTAACAAGTTTAATACACATAGGACAATATAAAAGTGAAGCTGGTCGATTGGGAGATTCGACCGTAAAGGGTTTATCCAAATCCTTAATTAAGTATAACTTTCGTCTAGGAAGACTAAAAACGGGCACCCCTCCGAGACTACATGCAAACTCTATCAATTTTGAAGGGTTAGCCATTCAGGATGGAGATGAAGATCCCTCTCCTTTTTCATATTCAACAGAAAAATTAAGTCAGAGACAAATTCCCTGTCACATAACATATACTAATGAAAAAACACATTCGATAATTAATGAAAATTTAGATTTATCACCAATGTACTCCGGTCAAATTAAATCAATTGGACCGAGGTACTGCCCCTCTATTGAAGATAAAATAGTAAGATTTTCAGATAGAGATCGGCATCAAATCTTTTTAGAACCCGAAGGGTATGATACAAAAGAAATTTATGTGAACGGAATCTCAACCAGCCTTCCTGAGGATGTTCAGTGGAAGATTGTAAGATCCATTAAAGGCCTAGAAGATGCAGACATAATCAGACCGGGCTATGCTGTTGAGTATGATTATGTTGATCCTACTGAGTTAAAGACTAACTTAGAAACAAAAAAGATAGGTGGGTTGTACCACGCTGGACAAATAAATGGTACTACAGGATATGAGGAAGCCGCGGCACAGGGACTTGTTGCTGGTATTTCAGTTATTTGTAGTTTAAAAAAACAAGCTCCGATGTTGTTTTCAAGGGGAGAGAGTTATATTGGAGTACTTGTAGATGATTTAGTCTTTAAAGGAGTGGAAGATCCATATAGAATGTTCACAAGTAGGGCTGAACATAGACTCCTACTCCGTCAGGATAATGCTGATAAGAGACTGATGAAATATGGGAAAGACTTAGGATTAATCTCTCCTGATGATTTTAATAAAATGAAAATTAAATATGAATCAATGGAAATTATTAAAAGTAAAATTTATAATATGAACTTAAAACCAAGTTCAGAATTAAATGAGATTTTGCAAAAAAGGAATATAAACTCTATAAAATATGGTGGAGATTTAGCCTCTTTTGTAAAACGACCTGAAATTGAACTAACTGACTGTATTACGATTTTTCCTGAATTAAATACTCTCAATGATAAAGACTTAAAAATTATTGAGATGGAAATAAAATATGAAGGATATATAAAAAGAGAGCAGGAAACAATAGATTATCGAATAAAAAATTTACAAATTTTAATTCCACCTAATTTTAATTATGAAGCAGTAAATGGAATAAAAAAAGAGGCCATACAAAAACTTTCCAAACACCAACCTCCAAACCTTGAAAAAGCACTTCAAATTTCAGGAGTAGATCCTTCTGATATTGATTTATTGCTAATTTACTTACAGGATAAGAAGAATTTTTAATTTTTATGGATATATTAAAAAAATATATTAAATATATACTCTCTATATTTTTTATATTTTTTTTTGTAATTAAATGTAGTAATAATCCTAGTTTCTCCATTCAAAATGATATTATCCATGGTCATATTAATTTAATAAAACATGATTTCAATAAATTACCTACCATTTATCTGAATGGTGAATGGGAATTTTTTTTTAATACCTTTATTCATAATGATAAAACATCTAAAAATAACGATTTACTTATTGACGTTCCTTCTTCATGGACAGATTACAAGATAGAAAATAAAACATTATCTCCCTTAGGATTTGCATCATATAAATTAACTATATTGATGAATCCATATATGAAAAAACAATTATATAGCTTGAAACTTAATAATATAAGTACAGCATATAGAATTTTTTGGAATGGTAGGTTTATATTAGAAAATGGTCATATTGGTAAAAATGAACAAGATCATATACCGAAATACGATTCAATAGTTGCAGACATTCAAGAAATTAATGATTCAAATGAATTAATAATTGAAGTTTCAAATTTTAGTCATTCAAAGGCTGGTATAATTTCTTCGATAGAATTCGGAACAAGAAATGAGATCATCAGAAAAAAAGAGTTTTCATTAATGCCTAACTTTTTTTCTGTGGGTGCTTTATTTGTAATGAGTATTTATCATTTAACATTATTTTCAATAAGAAAAAAAGATTATGCGGCTTTATTTTTTGGATTATTCTGTTTTACAGTGATGTTTCGTCCATTAACTACAGAAGATAGATTATTATATAGAATATTATCAAATTCAAATTGGGAATTATTAAATAAAATTGAATACTTAAGTTTGTTTATATCATCAATTTTATTTAATTTATTCTTTCTTGTCATGAATAGACGAGAAATAAATAAATTATTAATTCTGATTCCTACATTTATTATATCCATATTAATATTCTTTATAATAATACTTAAAACATATATTTTTTCAAGACTATTAAATCTTTTTGAATTATTATTGATTATTCAATGTATTTATATACTTTATGTACTAATAAAAAAATTCTTTATTCGAGGAAATTCTAGAAGTACTACATTAATTGGATTAATAGGATTTATTATTTTTTTTATTACTATTTTAAACGACATTATGGTATCACATAATTATATTGTTGTCGAAAATGTTACTCACTATGGCTTAATTATTTTCATACTTTCTCAATCTTATCTTCTTTCTGTTAAAATTTCTAAATCTTTTTCTTCCGTCGAAAAATTATCAGGTTATTTAAAAATTTCAAATAGAAAACTAATATCTCTAAAAAAGAATCTTGAATCTAAAGTTGAGGAAAGAACGAAAGAATTAAAAGAGAAAAGTTCACGCATTGAATTAGTAGGACGTATGACATCTATGATTGTTCATGACTTAAAAAATCCAATTTCTTCTATTATAGGTTTTGCTGAACTAGCAGATGATTCTGATATTGGTAAAGAAACTAGATCAAGTTATCTTAAGACAATAGAAATTGAAGCATATAGATTATCAGATATGTCACATGACATTTTAGATTTTGTTAAAGGTGAATTTAAGATCAAAAAGGAAATGGTCCTCGTAAAGAGTTTTTTAGAGGAAATTCAAAAATTTATTTATCCAGATATAAAACAATTTAATATAAATTTAATTATAGATATAAAGTATTATGGTATAGCATATTTAGACACAGATAGAATGAGAAGGGTGATTTTGAATATATTCTCCAATTCTGTAGATGCACTCATAAATAGCGGGAAAGATTCCCCTACTTTTTCAATTAAAACACTTGAAGAAAATAATTTTATTATAATGCAGTTAGGAGATAATGGACCTGGTATTTCACCTCAAATTATTAAATCATTATTCCAACCATTTGCAACGTATGGGAAGTATAATGGTACCGGCTTAGGAATGGCTCAGGTTAAAGGTATAATTGAAGCTCATAATGGAACTGTAACTTTTGAAAGCTCTGAAAAAGGTACTACATTTTTTTTAAAAATTCCAATTACTAGGGAAATAAAATAATGATAAATTTAATTAATACTTTAGCTTTATTTTTTATAGTTATATATTTTAATTTAAGTTGTAATGAAGTAAAATCATATAACCCAATAGCTAAAAAAGGAGTAATTGACTTAAGAAATAATGACTTTGATAAGGAGAATTATTTTACCCTAGATGGTGAATGGGAATTTTATCCAAATGAATTTATTTCAAATACAAATAACATTAGTAGTTCACCAAAATATATTAAGGTACCTTTTGCATGGAATTCTCAACCAAAAAGCTATGTTTCATATCCTAAATTTTCTTATGGTTCCTATAGATTAAAAATTTTGTTAGGAAATAAATCTGAATTTCCAACGTTGAGATTGCAGTTTATCAGTTCCGCATATAGAATTTTTTGTAATGGAAAAGAATATCAAAATTCAGGAGTACCTGGAAGCACATTAGAAATCTCAATACCTTCTATCTCAATCGAAGAATCCACAATTTTTAATAATGAAGAGGGAGTTATTGATTTAGTACTACATGTATCAAATTTTCAACTTAGTAATTCAGGAATTTTGAGATCGATTCAAATAGGATCTAATACTTCTATAACGAACTTACAAACTAGGGATGACGCTTTCCATTGGTTGTTTACCGGTATGATTTTAATTATGGGATTATACCATTTAGGAATTTATTTTTTAAGAATGAAAGATTTATCTCCCCTATATTTTGGATTTTATTGTATATTATCATCAATTCGTGAGTTTTTTATAATAGAGAGGGGATTCAATAGAATTTTTTCAGAGATTGATTTTAAATATTGGATAAAATTTGATAACTTTTTTCTATTTTTATCAATTACATTTTTTGCATACTATATGAAATCTTTATTTCCTAAAGATACTAGCAAAATAGTAATAAGGATTGCTGCATTAAGTCATTTTATCATGGCTACACTTTTAATTTTTTCTCCTCTTAATCAATTATTATATTTTGAAGAATTTTCCAAAATTTCGATACCTTTACTCTCCCTATATTATTTATACGTTTTGATACAGGCATTAATAAATAAACGAGATAGTAGTATCTTATTTCTATTTGGTTTTTCGATAGTATATTATTGTATTATAAATGATCTACTCCTTTCCATTAGTTTTATTTCTTCAGATAGATTGCTTCCATATGGTATTACTTGTTTAATATTTATTCAATCGTACATATTATCTAGACGATTTAATTTTGCACTACAACATGCGGAAACTTTAAGTATTCAATTAGAGAAAATGGGAAAAGTTAAGGATGAATTTATGTCTAATTTATCACATGAAATTAGAACCCCTCTTTCATTAATTTATGCTTATTCAGAACTACTAAAGGATTACTCAGGTCCCGATGAAGATTCAATTAAATCATATGGAATGGATATTCATAGAGAAGCTAATAATTTATCTGAAAATATAAATGACTTAATGCTAGTAACTGATCTTGAAACTAAATTTAAAATCAGAGAAGAAATAATTGAAGTCAATGAAATGATACTCGAAGCAATTAAATACTTAGAGAATATGATTTTTGAAAAAAATATTCAAATTGAAGTATCCATATCAAAAGAATTGAAAATTATTTGTGATAAAAGTTTATTAATTAAAGTATTTATAATTATTATCAAAAATGCTATTATATACAATTTTAGCAAAGGAAAAATTAAAATATATTCAGATGATTATCTAGATTCCATGGTAATATATATAGAGGATAGTGGACCTGGAATTTCTTCCGATGATTTAGTTAAAATATTTGATAAATTCTACCGTGTAGATAGTTCAATAACTTATAATGTCAGTGGTGTTGGTGTAGGTTTATTTATAGCTAAACGAATAATTGATTTACACCAGGCAAAAATTGATGCAATTAGTGTTTTAGGAAAAGGTACATCTATAATACTACAATTTCCAAAAATCAAAGAGTCATTATAGATTACTAATTTAAGGGCATGGAGATAAAAAATTCTGTCCATGATTCATCAGAATTTACAATTATATCTCCACCATGCTCAGTAATTTTCATTTTACAAATATCCAACCCCAATCCTGTCACTCGCCAGTTGGTTTAGTTGTAAAAAAAGGATCAAATATCTTATTCTTAACTTCCTTTGGAATCATAGGATCATTATTTCCAATTCCAATAATAAACTTATCCTCTTTGGATGTAATACTAATTTTTATTTTACCTTGATGTTTCATTGCATAAAGAGCATTATGTAAAATATTCGTCTATACTTGAGATAATGAATCAGGATTTGCTTTTATTATTGGTTCAATGATATAGTTTCTTTCATGAGTTGACCACTTTGCATTTCTAAAGCCTTAGAAATATCACGATTCGATCCTGCTTTAATGGTCATGAATAGATCAATCTCTTCCCATTGTTTGTTAAGATAATAGAAGGTTCGTCATCTACACACAGAATACAAATTTTTCATTTTGCATCGCACTTATGAATAAAGACTATCTTTCAAAACTATAAAAATTCAAAGATTTTTTTTATAGAATTATGAAATAAATTAATTCTGTTTAGTTTTCACTTTTCAATTTTGAATCAAATTGGAGCTCATCAACACTAGATACTAAGAGTTTTATTGACTCCTCAGAATTTTCTGATATTTTCTTTAGCTCAGATGCTTCTTCAGAAAAAAGTCTTGTTCTATTTATAAACTCTTTCACTTCAATTTTCATATCAGAAATGGATGAATTTAATAATTTAGTACTACTTGTTGTATCCTGAGATTCATTTTTTAAATTATCTAAATCATTAGAAAGTGATTCAAATGTTTCAGACTGATGTGTTAATGAGCTTTGGAATTCTTTAAAAACTCCCTCAAGTCCTGTAACTTCTTCCTTAATTGAATTAAATAATTCTGATGTATCTCCAACATTTACTTTAGATAGGGCAATCTGATTTCTAACATTTTTAATTAATTTATCACTTGTTTTTAGGTTACTTGCAGTCTGATCTGCTAATTTTGAAATCTCCTGGGCTACTACAGAAAATCCTCTCCCAAATTCCCCTGCTCTAGCTGACTCAATAGATGCATTTAATGAGAGTAAATTTATTCTATCAGCAATTTCATAAATCCCACTAATAACATTTAGCATATCATTATAAGATGCTTGTATCTCTTCCATTGATGCAGATAATTTTGATAATTGCTCTGTTCCTGCATGTGCTTTCTCTTTAGCAAAAATTAATTTACTATTTGATTGAGCAATTTTTTCAACTCCCGAAGAACTTAATTCTAAAATACTATCTCTTGTTGCAGATATCTTATTTGTACTTTCAAATTGATTAGAAGTATTACGAACAATACTTTTTACGCTTTCAGAAATATCCTCAATTGATTGAGAAATATTTTCAATGGAGCTTAATTGCTTTGTAGAATTTATATGTATAGAATCAGACTTTTTAATTACAGAATCTACCAAAGAAACTGTTGAATCTGAGGCTATTTTTAGCCTTGGTTTTAAATTTAGATTTTGAAGTATTAGCCCACGTGCAGTAAACGCCTGAATCCAGCTCTCCTCTATTACTTTTTTTTGAAGTATTGCTAAGTATATCAAAATTCCACTTTCAAAAATAACAAAAAATGCATGAAGTATTACAATATCCCATCCGTGTCCATAATTAAAAACCATAAGGGGTATTGAACCAATACTTAATGAAAATTCTTGTAATAAATTAAAGACAGCATGATGAACAGCTATAGTAATAGCAGCTGAGAGTATTACAAATGGATCTCTGTAAATTATAAGAAATGCCAGAGCAGAGAATACATGAAAGTGCATTTCGATTCGTCCTAACTGTGCCTGTATCATTACAGCACTGAAAAGCATCAGTATGGCTCCATTCAAGTATCTTAATATTTTTTGTCCTCTCCAGAGTGCAAAAATACTATATGAAAAGATAGATAATATTGTAGACAAAATTAAAACAATTAACCAGGTTCCATAGCCAATTGAAAATAATATTGTAAGAGGTAAGTGAGCTAATAGTATAAAAAGTATAATAACATCATTCTTTTTATTTTCTATTTCATGTAATTTAAGTATTTTTCCATTTTGCTCATCCATCTTTATTCTCCAAACGATTTAGATCTTCTAGTATTTTTACTTCATTTCTTAAATTGGAAGGGTAGATCATTTTTAAAATCCCTTCTTTGTTTATTAAATATATATTATCTGTATGATTCATATATTCATTTGAAAAATAAATCTCTGAAAATTGTATTGCAAGCTCTACTCCCAAATTACCAAGATTTCCATCTTGTTTTGTAAATCCATAAAATTGATTCCCAAATGGTTTTAGATAACTTTTTATAATATCCAGATTGTCGTTTTTTTTATCTATACTTAAAAAAATATACTTCGTATTAACATTTGTCAAACGAGAAAGTCTTTTTAGGGTTTGCATAGATTTACCACATATCGTACTACATCTTGTATAGCCGGCATATATAAATAAATAATTATCTTTAAAATTAGAAATTTTATAACTATTTCCGTCAGTACTTAAGAATTTTTCATCGGTTAACTTTTTAGATACTTTAAGCCCATAAGATAAATTTAATGCACTTTTGAGATCTGCATTAAATAAGAAGAAAGATAATAATACAAGGGTTAAGGTTATAATTAAAGTCTTTATCACCATTAACCATCTTCGATTAAAAATAAGATTTTTTCAAGAAGATTTCTTGCTTGAGACCGAAACCAAGACTTAAAATCTATCCCTATGCGTGACTGGATCTATGAATTAACCCTAAAACCACTTTTTTTTAAACTGAATCCGGAATCTGCTCATAATCTGTCATTCAAGCTGTTAAGCATTGCCAATTCACTTCCCGGCTTATTTAAAGGGATTGATAATATAACTTCCTATAAAAGCACGAGACTCCAAACAAAAGTTGCCGGTATTCATTTTTCAAATCCACTGGGTATGGCGGCGGGATTCGATAAAACGGGAGAATTGTATCCTTTTTTGGGACAATTAGGTTTCGGTCATGTGGAAGTTGGTACGATTACAGGGGAATCCCAACCGGGTAACCCCAAACCGAGAATTTTTCGTTTGGAAAAGGAAGAGGTTTTAATCAATCGTATGGGTTTCAATAACCCCGGTGCTGAAAATGCCTTCAATACCATTTCCAGGCAAAAAAAGACAATCATCAGGGGTATCAATGCTGGTAAGACAAAACTAGTTTCTCCTGAAAATGCAATTGATGATTATGTTAAAACCTTTAAGATACTCACCCCCCTCGCCGATTATGGTGTAATCAATATAAGTTCTCCGAATACCCCAGGATTACGTGGTTTTCAAGAAAAAGAATCCTTTATCTCCCTTGTAAATGGAATTAAAAAAGGCTTAGGTGGTAATTTTCCTTTGCCTATGTTTGTTAAATTAGCACCGGACTTGGAGATTTCAGCATTAGAAGAATTATTAGATATAATTCTAGATATTAAATTAGATGGCGTAATACTAACTAACACGACTATAAATCCTTCCGTATTACCAAATTACTCTACTTTAGAGACTGGGGGAATTTCAGGAAGAGTTCTCAGAGAAAAATCAACCCATTTTATAAGGATAGCATATAAAAAATTACAAAAAAGAATTCCAATCATTGGGGTTGGAGGAATCTATGATGGTGAGTCAGCTTTAGAAAAAATCAGAGCAGGAGCTAATTTAATTCAAATTTATACAGCTTACATATATAAAGGTCCCTTTTTACCTTACAAAATATTAGAATATTTAGATAATAAGATGATCTCAGAAGGTATAGCAGGCATTGATGAATTGGTAGGTTCAGAAAATTAAATATTATTATTTATTATCATTTATTTTATTTTTTTTGAGTTTTAGAAATTTAGTGCAAATTATTTTTGCATTAAAAAATTTATAAGTTTTTAATTTTTTCTTAAAACAACGCCTTGACAGAATCTAAGTTTTTAAATAGTTATTATTATAAGAAAGATTACAAAATAAATTATCTTAAAATATGAATCGTAAACTTTTTTTAAAAACATCCCTTTTTTATTTACTAAACTTATCTTGTTCAACAAATGTAACTAGATTATCCAAAAATACTTATAATAAAAAAGTAATTGTTATCGGAGCAGGGATGGCGGGTAGCAGTGTGGCATACCAACTAAAAAACGAAGGTTATGATGTACAAATTTTAGAAGCTAGGACTAGAGTTGGCGGAAGAATATATACAAATAGAGAAAGGGGTTATCCTATAGACTTAGGTGCATCCTGGATGCATGGTAATAAACAAAATCCCCTAGAACCCGTCATTAAACAATTCGGTGTAAAATCGAAAGAAACTGATTATGAAAATGTTGTATTACTTGATGGAGATTCAGAGATTACTCCTGAAATTTTATTCAATTCTTACCAAAAGTTTCAAGCTCTCTTAGATAAGATAAAAGCTCAGACTGAAAATTCCATTAAAGATCAAAACCTAAGAGATCTTTTAGATATAAATTATAAGAAAGAAACTCTTGAGGAAATAGATAAAAAGCTTTTTATCTATTTCGAAAGGGGAATAGAAAATGAATTAGGAGCTGAACTTTCAAAATTATCCGGATATGGGATTTTTCATATTGGAGAAAAAATTGAGGGAGGAGATGAATTAATTCTTTCAGGATTTGATACAATTCTCTACGGATTATTAAAAAATATTAATATTAATTTTAACCAAAAGGTTATTTCTGTAAGACAATCAGCAGATAGTGTCAAAGTAGAAACTCAAACTAATGTGTTTTCTGCTGATTTTGTTATTATAACAGTTCCAGTTTCTGTACTACAAAAAAATTCTATTGTATTTGATCCCCCTCTTCCTTTAGAAAAATCGAATGCTATTTCAAAAATTCCGTTTGGTTTCTATAGTAAGTACATTCTTGAATTTCCAGAGAAATTTTGGACGGATGAAGATGCTTATGTCCAATTGAAAGGCATGAAAAATCAATGGTATGAATTGTTATTAAACTTGGAGCCTTATACCAATAAACCTGTTTTGGGATTTCTATCTTCGGGAGAGAGGGCTAAAGCAGTAGAGAAAGACAAGAATCTCCTTCCCAAGGCAATCTCTGAATTAAAAAAAATCTTCGACGTAAACATCCCCTCCCCTCTGAAGACTTTTCAAACAGATTGGTCTGTCGATCCCTTTTCCTTAGGTGCATATACTTATCCGAGTAGGGAGATGGAAAGCCTAGTAAAAGAATATGCTCAGCCCTATGGGAAGATTTTCTTTGCGGGGGAAGGCACTCATGAGAAATATTTTTCTTATGTCCATGGAGCTTATTTATCCGGAATCAGGGAAGCGGAAAGAATCTTGAATTTATAATTCCTTTTATTAATAAATTTTTCACTTTTTGAACACAATTAATTTCCTTTCCCAAATAACGATTTTGAAACTTTTTCTAATTTTAAATTATTTTGATGGATGAGGAAAATCCAAAATGTATAAATTTTTATATAATTTTTTAATTATTATAAAATTATGCTTTCTTTTTTTAGGAAGTAAAATATAATAATTATTCGTTAATAAAACATAATTACCAAAGAGTAAGAAGATTTTACAAAGAAAATACAATACGTTGGACTCTAGAGGCATAATATGAATAAGATTGATGCGTTAGATAACGTAATTTTGGTCGAAAAAAATCCTCTCTATGTTATGTTTTTACCGGCTGATATGATAGCGGTAAAAAGATTCCGGAGAGAGCTCCAAAAATCTCTTCGAGTCAATAATTTTCCTGAGGAAGATATTCAACAAATAGAACTGGCCTGTGATGAGGCTCTCACCAATTCTATTACAGCAAATATTAATAATTACAGCCAAGAAACAATAATTTGCAAGTGGAAAATTGAGGCATTTACCTTTACCCTTCTACTACTAGACTATGGAAAGGGGATTCCCTCAGATAAAAGTACATGTATTGAAAAGCCTAAATCCCTAACTGAATTGATTGAAAACTTTAGTAAACTAGAATTGGACTGCAAAAACATTTTACCCTTTTCGGGAGTACCCAAAGTCCATAAGAATATGGGTCAGGGTTTAAATCTTATTCGTAAAATCATGGATAAAGTTAATATTCACTACCATAAAAATGATGCTATTATTGATTCTCTTGTGGAATCAGTAGATGGATCCCTTTTGGAGCTAGAATTTTCCTGTAAAAAAAGATAAGTAACCTTTTTTCAGTTGCTTATGTTTTTCTATCACTTGAACTTGCTACATGGCTTATATTCATTCGCTTGCAAGAGCTCTCCCCGAGTTTTCGATTCAGCAGAATCAAATCCAAGAATTTGCAAGATCAGTTTTTGAGAGTTCAAATCTAGATTTAAATAGGCTTCTTCCTGTATTTAAAAACTCAATTATAGAAAAACGTCCTGTATTAAAAGATATAGAGTGGTATTCAAAATCTAAGTCATTCAAAGAGAAAAATCAAGAATTTTTGGAAAATTCTTTGGTGCTCGGAAAATTAGCCTGCGAGCGGGCGATTCTAAAAGCAAACTTAAGCCCAAAGGATATTGATGGGTTTATCGTGGTCACCTCTTCGGGTTTTGTGACACCTACCTTAGATGCTCGATTGATTGATATTTTAAATCTTAGGGAAGACATTCTTAGAATGCCCCTCACAGGTTTGGGATGTGCGGGAGGAGCGTTTGGACTCGCAAGAGCCAATGAATTGGCAAAGATCTATCCTGATAAAAATATCTTACTTTTAGCTGTGGAGACCTGCACTCTTACCTTTCGCCCCGATGATAAAAGAAAAGCCAACCTAATCGCACTCTCCTTGTTTAGTGATGGTGCTTGTGCCTTGGTTTTAAATTCAAAGCCCAAAGCAAATTCCATACAATTGCTGGGAAGTCATAGTTATAAATGGAAGGATAGCTTAAATGTAATGGGCTGGGATGTGGAACAGGATGGGTTACAGGTTATTTTTGATAAAAGTATTCCTTCTCTAATCAATAAAAACTATTTAGAAATATTCTCAAATTTTATAAATTTATTTAAATTAAATAATGATGATATAATTCATTTTTTGTATCACCCTGGTGGAAAAAAAGTCTTAGATGCATTTCAGAGTGCATTAAATATTAAAGAAGAGAAACTTTCCTACTCAACGACTATCTTAAAAAATCATGGGAATATGTCATCCCCAACAGTTTTATTTGTTATCGATGAATTCATAGAATCTAAAAATTTTCAATCGGGTGAAAAAGGAATCATTGGAGCAATGGGTCCCGGATTTACAAGCGAAAGCCTATTATTTGAGACAACATAATCATGATACTACATTTAAATACAGCTGACACCTGGAGGGGCGGGGAGAGACAAACCTTATATTTAGCGGATGGCCTAAAAGCAAAAAGTATCCCACAAATTATTGTAGGACAACCCAACTCAGAATTAGAAAAAAGAGCATCTGAAAATCATTTTTTTATTCCTCTGAAAATGCGAGGGGAGTGGGATTTAAAGTCAGTATTTGGATTAATTGAAATTATTAAAAAGTATAATATCCGTCTTTTGCATGCACATACAGCCAAAGCACATACCATTGCTTTATTGGCTAAATTTATCTATCCTAATTTTTATTTAACAGTATCACGAAGAGTTGATTTTCATATAGGTAATAATATATTTAGTAAAAAAAAGTACACATCTCCATTGATTGATATGTTCTTGACAGTTTCTAATAAAATCAAAGAAATATTGATTGAAGATGGAATTAATCCCGAAAAAATCGTCACAGTTTATAGCGGTATCGATCCCAAACGATTTTCGGGAAGGAAAAGCATCTCCTATTTAAAAAAAGAATTTGGTATTGCACCAAAAACAATTGTGTTAGGTAACATTGCAGCATTGGTAGATCACAAAGATCAAGAAACATTAATTAAGGCAATTGCACTTCTTCCGGGAAACCTAAAATTCAAATTATTGATTGTGGGAGAGGGAGAGCTCGAGTCCAAATTAAAACAACTTTCTACTGACTTACGGCTACAGGATAAAATAATCTTTACGGGATTTAGAAATGATATTCCTGAAATATTAAATTTATTAGATATATTTACTATGACTTCCAAAGAAGAAGGATTGGGCACATCTATTTTGGATGCCATGATAAATCAGCTCCCCTTAGTAGTGACCAATGGGGGTGGTATTCCAGAAATGATTGAGCATAACAAGGGTGGATTTGTAGCAGATGTAAAAAATGTGATTCAAATTTATGAATATTTACTTGAATTAATAAATAACCCTTCGTTACGAAAAGAATTTGGAATGTACAACGGAAAAGAAGTAAAACGATTTTTCATTGATTCCACTATTAATAAGACAGTTTATGCATATTCATCCCTTCTAGGAGAAAGGTTTTGGGAATAAAAAATTCACCTTCACAGTTATTAATTATTGATGGACATGCTTTGGTCTTTAGAGCCTATTTTGCATTTCAAACTACAAACATGAAAAACTCCAAAACAGGCGAACCGAGTGGGGCAGTTTTTGGATTCTTTAGAATGTTCTTTAAACTTTTGCATGACTATCCTTCGTCACACATTGCCTTTACCTTTGATCCGGGAACTCCCCTGGAAAGATCAAAGATTTTTTCTGAGTACAAAGCCACACGCAAACCAATGCCCGAAGAACTCAAACCCCAAATCAGAGAAGTGATGGATATTGTCAGAGAACTTGGCTACCCCCTACTGGTGGAAGATGGTCAGGAAGCAGATGACATCATTGGAAGTCTTTGTAAAAAATTTGGCGATAAAAACGAAATCGTAATTTGTTCGGGGGATAAGGATCTCTATCAATTACTCCTCAGAAACAATATAAAAATGCTCAGGGGAAAAAAAGGCACTTCGGATTTTATAATCATCGACTCCGAATGGGTGGTAAACGAACTGGGCGTTAAACCCGAACAAATTACGGATTATATGGGGATTGTTGGTGATACGTCTGACAATATTCCGGGAGTCAAGGGAATCGGGGACAAGGGAGCCTCCACTCTAATCAAAGAATTTAGTTCATTAGACAGTATTTATGCAAACATTGATTCTGTAAAAAATCCCTCACTCAAAGAAAAGCTAATTAAATCCAAGGAAATGGCCTTTTTATCTAGAGAATTAGCCACTCTAAATTCAGACCTAAAAATCAAACAATCCTGGGAAGATTTTCAAACTCCAGCACTAGACTCTGAGAGAATAGCAGTTTTCTTAAACAGAGGATATAACGTAATACATAGAGATCTGGCTAAAGAAATTGGTGTTGGAGTCACAAAGGATAAGACAGAAGAAGCTGTGTTGAAACCCACTGAAGAAATAAAAAAGGGAGCCTACAGGCGAATCAAATCCATCAAAGAACTAAAAACACTCTTAGATTCCTTGAATAAATGTACCGAAATCAGTGTAGATACAGAAACAACTTCTCCCCTACCAATGCAGGCTAACCTCTTGGGAATTTCACTCTCATGGAAAGAGGGCGAAGGTGTTTATATCCCCGTGAAATATATACCCCAATCAAAAGATTCCAGTTCCCTCGGATTTGATTCGAGTAACGAAGTACAAAAAGAAGCACTGGATTTGGAAGAAGTCATTTCAACTTTAAAAAAATTCCTCGAAAACAAGAACATTCAAAAGATCGGTCAAAATATTAAATATGATTTTTTAGTGCTAAATAAATATGATGTATCACTCGGTCCTATATTCTTTGATACAATGATAGCCGGTTACGTACTACGACCCGATGAAAGACGGCATAATATGGATGATTTAGCACTCGATTATCTCAACTATAAAACTATCACCTACGATGAGCTTACAAAGACAGGAAAAAAAAGACAGAATCTCTTTGAAATTGATTTAGATAAAGTCACAGACTATGCAGCGGAAGATGCAGATATTACCTTTCGACTGTATGGTATTTTAAAAGAAGATATTAAAAAACAAGATCCTATGGACGTATTACATAAATTAGAAATTCCTCTCATCGAAGTTTTGGCAGAAATGGAAAAAAATGGAGTCTCTATTGATATTCCTTATTTTAATAAGCTATCAAAAGAGTTCAAAAAAGAACTCAAAAAAATCGAAGGGAAGATCTTCAAATCAGCAGGTAGGGATTTTAATATCAATTCCACAAAAGAACTCCAAAAAGTTTTGTTTGAAGAGTTAAAACTCGATACAGTCAAAAAAAATAAAACAGGATTTTCCACAGACCATCGGGTTTTAGAAACCCTACAGGGAAAACATGAAATTATCGACTACCTTTTAGACCATCGAAAATATAGCAAACTAATCAGTACCTATGTGGACTCCCTTCCTGAAATCAGTAATCCTGTAACACACCGAATTCACACTAGCTACAACCAAACCATAGCGGCGACTGGTAGGCTCTCCTCCACCGACCCCAATTTACAAAATATTCCCATAAAAGACCCCGAAGGAAGAATGATTCGGGCGGGATTTATTCCCGTAAACGAAGACTATGAGCTCCTGAGTCTGGATTATTCTCAAATTGAATTACGTATCATGGCTCATTTCTCCAAAGATAAAAACATGCTCGAAGCCTATGAAAAAGGGCTCGATATTCACGCGAGAACTGCCTCTGCCCTCTTCAGCGTTCCCGAATCCGAGGTCACTCCCGAAATGAGAAACAAAGCCAAAGTGGTCAACTTTTCGGTGATATATGGTACTACAGCTTTTGGTCTGGCAGAGAATTTAAAGATTTCGAGAACAGAAGCGGGAATGTTTATTGATAAATATTTTTATCAATACCCGGGAGTCAAAACCTATATGGAAACTGTTTCTTCTGAATGTTTTGAAAAAGGCTATGTCGAAACACTTTCGGGTCGCAGAAGGTACATTCCCCTCATCAAATCTTCTAGAAGGCAAGAAGTGGAAGCGGCAAAGCGTATCGCAATCAATAGCCCCATCCAGGGTACCTCCGCCGATCTTATAAAAAAAGCAATGCTCGACATCCACTCTTCGATCAAGAAAAACAAACTGAATTCCAAAATGATCCTTCAGGTTCACGATGAATTGGTCTTTGAAGTTCATAAGTCCGAAAAAGACAAGGTTCTAAAATTAGCTAAGAACGCCATGGAAAATGTGGAAAAATTACTCATTCCCCTGGAAGTGAAAGGGAAATTTGGAAAAAATTGGGATGAGGCTCACTAGAGGATCTACTATTTACTTTTATAAGACTTTTATTACTTAAATATAGCTAAAATGAGAAACAGAATTTCTGTATTTTTTAAATTAAGTTATTTTTAGTGATTGCGTGAAAATAAACATACCATATTTAACTTTTATATTCATTAGTTATCATTTTTTTTCTAAATTAGTTAAGCGGAACATATCCTATTTTTTATTTCAAAAAATTTATGACTTCTAAAAAACTAAACTCATTCAATTTTCAATCTCTTCCTATTTGCTAAAATAGGTTATTAGTTTTAATAAATTGATTGATTCCTTTTCCATTTAAGATATAATTTCTCTGATACCTCCCCCGCTACTCAAAGAGTTCCTCTTTTATCAAATAGAAAGGGAGTGTTTGGATTTCGAGATTGGTATTCAAAAAAAATGGAGAAAAAAAATATGCTAAAAAATTTTACAATCATTTCAGTCGGGGCATTTCTAATGTCTATTGCTTCTTTAAGTGCCGGAACAATCACTATCTTTGTTCATGGTAAATCTGGTAGCAATCATTGTGGAACAACTACTACTGATGTGAATAGTTATTGGGGTACTAACACAGCTAGCGTTTCTGGAACTAAGTACTTCGTTGGTTATGATGGAACAAGCGATCCTCGCACTTATGGAACATGCCGTGCTCAAACTAGTTTAAGCACAGTAATGGTCGCAAGATGCAAGGGTGTTGATACATGTAAAATCGTATGTCACAGTGCTGGTTGTTATGCTTCTGAGTATTGGTTATCTAATCTCGGTGGAACTGCTTCTGCAAAGGGTTACAAAATCAGTGGAGTTACTGCACTAGCGGCGGCTTCTGGTGGTTCTGAACTCGCATCTGCTCTCAATGGTGTTACTTTTGGGTATGCCGGAAATGCTATGGATAAAGCGTTGATCGTTTCTACAGCTAGATCATCTTTTAACCATAACAATACTGGTGGTATCACAGTAAGCCATGTTCCCGGTTATAAGGGAATGGCAGGTGCATCAGCAATTCTTCCCGGAGAGGATGATTATGCAGTATCATATCATTCATCCTGTGGATACAGTACAGCAGGAGGTCTATCAAAATGCCAGAGCTCAATTACTCAGAGCGAAGGAATTTGGCCTTTCAATAGTAATGTAACATATGCTCAATACATTGGTCACGTGCGTGCTCCTTCCGTACCAACAGAAGGACTTTATGAAAATCACAGTGAATTGTGTAATGATGGCTGGAGATAGTATTTAAGTAACTTTTGTTTAAACAACATAAAAAAGCCGTCGAGAGGCGGCTTTTTTTATTTCTTCACTACGATGTGTATCGTGGATGGCTTTACTTCCTTACTTGAAAAATCAAACCCGAAGTCACTCTTTCTATCTCTCATTTTTTGATACAGAGCATTTCCGTTAAACAGAGCTTCCACTTCCACAACAATCATGTTGTTTACATTCCCACTGCTCTTGTCATTGACTCCATTTACACCCTTGATATTTCGTATTACAGTTCTTACATCTTTATCAATAAATTCATCATACGTTAAACCTTCAATTTTCAATCGAACGATTGTACCCGGTTTCCACTTGGAAGCGACCTGATCTCTGATTTTTGGATAGGCTTCATCTACTGCCTTGGAGATTGCTTTTTGGGCTCCCGTATCAGGATTTATGTGGGGATAGGCTCCCGAAGCATTGTCAGCCGCTAAAATTCTTGCACTGTTCACATCAAAAATTTTAAATTTAAGAACCGCTTGGAAAGATTTTAATCCAGATCCCTCGATTTCTCCCGCATTGACTACATCGGTTTGACCGACTAATAAAATTTGGGCTTCCATCTCAGCCGCCGCGGCTAAAACTTTCTCTTCATTGCTGGGGTTTCCATAGACTCCGATGGTTTTCCCGCCTTCTTTGGCTAAAATTCGTGTAAATTGATTTCTATCTAAAAAGTCAAATTCGGTAAATTTTCCAGCGATTGCATTTTCGGTGATAGTAACGGCTCCTCCCGAGGTGGATTTTCCGAAGACTTTCTCATCAATTAACATTAAAAAACTGGGCTTTCCGAGATCTCTGTATCTTTCTTTGAGGGCATCCCCCACAGCTTTTTTATTGACTTTTCCTTTGGCATCTATTTCAAACATGATACCTTTCTTTCTTGATTCCCCAATTTGAGTATAATTGGTTACAAAACCCTCCACGCTGGAATTGATGATTTTTTCTTTTAACTGTCCATCAATTGCTTGGGAACTTCCCTCGATCAAATCCCCGAGTCCATTTTCCAAAATTTTACGTTTGGCATTGAGCTCTAAATCATCCTTGTTAACACCCTCAACATTATAAACATAAATATAACCCTCAGCATCTCTCGTCGATGTAGAGGCACAGGAAATGGAAAACAAAAATAAGAATAGATAAAAGAAGAACGCTCTCAATTGAGAGCTAAATTTAGGGATAAAATAATTAAGCATAACACCTTTTTGACTGGACATATAGGCATAAAATTATTTTATTTTACTCTTTCCAATAAAAAAAATTAAAATTAAGCGTTTTTATTTTAAAGAACTGGTCTAAATTCTGTTGCTAAAAAAAAAATTTATAAAAAGATGAATTGAATTAAGAAAAAATCCTAATTATGAGTATAACAAAGCTAAAACATTCAATTCTCCCATACTTGTTTATAATCTGTACCCAGTGTGTTTTAATCCTTAACTTGGCCTCCTGCAAAACCAGTTCTTCCGATCCTAAAAATGATTTAATACTGTTGTATCTCTTGGGACAAATTGCTTCTAAAAATAATTGTCCAACAGGTTCTGTATCCGTAAGTGGAGGAAGCGATCCTCTATTTACAGATCAGTGGCATTTAAATAATTCAATTACTTCCGGGGAAGATGCCAATGTATCTTCTGTTTGGTCCTCAGGTAGTACGGGCTCCGGTGTGGTTGTCTCAGTTGTGGATGATGGGTTAGAAATTCTCCATGAAGATCTTTGCTCAAATGTTTCTTCCTCTGTGACTGGTTATAATTATGCAACCAAAAGCACCGATCCCACACATTCTGTCTTTACCAGTCACCATGGGAGTTCTGTGGCAGGAGTGATTGCCTCCATTTCAGGAAACAGTCTGGGAGGAAAAGGTGTTGCTTATGATGCAAAATTAGTGGGTAGAAATATCCTGGAGGGTGCAACTGATTCTAATGTTGCGGAGGCTCTCACCAGCCAAACTGACCTTATCTCCATATCCAATAATAGCTGGGGAGCCGCAGATGGAACAGGAAACTATAACTCCACTCTTGCGACAAGCCTCTGGAAAAATGCAATCATAAGTGGTATCACAACAGGTAGAAGTGGGAAGGGAACTCTCTATTTTTGGGCTGCTGGAAATGGAGGGTATAGCGGTATAATCAATAATACTACACTTCCATTTGATAATTCTAATTTTGATGGGCAGGCTAACTACTACGGTGTTCTGGCCATCTGTGGAGTGGGAGAAGATGGCAAAAGGGCAAGTTATTCAGAAAAGGGTGCCAATCTTTGGGTTTGTGCACACACCCAAGGTACTAATACAGGTTACACAAGGGCTATAACAACAACGGATGCGTCAGGAGGCAAAGGACTAAATACTTCTTCAAGTAGTTCTGACCTAAGCAATAAAAATTATACTAAAAAGTTCAATGGGACATCTTCTGCGGCACCCCTAGCGGCTGGGGTAACAGCACTCTTAGTGGGTAAATATCCTGCTTTTTCTTGGAGGGATGTTAGGGAAATTTTAGCTAAAAGTGCCCGAAAGAATGATAGCTCAAATTCGGATTGGACTACGAATACTGCTGGTTATAATATCAATCATAATTATGGATTTGGAACTATAGACGCAACTCGTGCAATGTCTACTGCATCCACCTGGTCGAGTATTACAAATCCTCAAATTACATGTGATATAGCAAGCGCGACAAGTAGCACAGGTCAAATTAGTTTTACTACATCTGCCTGTAACAATATATCAAAAATAGAATTTATAGAGATTAACTTTAGTACTACAGCAAGTGACACAGGAACAATAACTATAGAACTTTATAGAAGTAATACATCCGGAACAAAAAGCATTTTAATTGAGTCTCACTATTGTGCTTCTGGAAATAGCTATGTTTTTTGCCAAACCGGTTCAAACATGGGAACCATTCGAATGGGGACAAGTCGTCACCTAGGAGAGTCTGTTGGTAGTACATGGATTTTAAAAGCTACTAGCACATCTGTAACTTTTACAGCCAGTTTAAAATTTTATGGAAGAATTAATTAATTATAGAGGACAAAATGAAAAATAATAGGCTTAACATATACAAGATAAAAATAGTAGTCATCCTTCCCATACTTTTTTTATCTTCCTGCATGAAAGAAGAGTTAGTCGCGGAAGATAAAAAAATTATCGATACCAAAGATAGAGGTGTTATTCACATGTACTACGATGGAAAAGAACAAAAACGGGTCACCCTACTCCCCGACTATGTAGCAGAATTTTCCACTGGAAAGTCTAAATATAGGGAGCTCGACAAAGGAGCACAGACTGTTGTCGATGGAAATAGAGTGAAAATTCACAAGGTAGGAAGCGCAGGAATTAAGTCCTTTTTGTCAAGAGGATCTGTGCCTTCGACCCTTCAAAACAATGGTGACTATTCTCCGGTATTTTCCTCAAATGGAAATGATTCGAGTCTGATGACCCTCCCCGGTAGCATTATAATTGAAATGGATAAGGACTTATCCTCACAAGATGCTGAAAATTGGGCAAAAGAAAATAAAATTAAATTTCAAAAAAAACTTCCACTCACCAATGGATTTTTTTATGTTTTTGATACCCAACCCGGATTTTCCTGTTTAGATAAAGCCAATGAACTTAGAACAAAATCTGGTGTAATATCATCTAGCCCTGAATGGTATCAAAAGGCATTCCCCCGATAAAATAAAAAAACCTGTAATATTATTCATATTTTTAAAGTCTAATTAATATAATATGTAAAAATATTATTTAATCATATTAAAATACGTACTGCAATTTACTATGGAATGACTAAAGATTTCAATAAAAAATTAAATTACTTACTCTTTTTTAATATGATTACCTTACTAAAATGAATATGAAAGATATTATAAAAAATAAAAAATTATATATAAGTAAAAAAAATATACTTCATAAACGTATAATTGCTTTACTTATGATAATTTTACTATTCTTTGTTAGTAATTGTCAGGTCAAAAAAGATACATCCTTAGACAATTTAGCTATGCTACTAATTTTAAATTCATTCCTAAATACCACCTGTAGATATGGATCTGTATCTGGCGGTACCGATCCCCTTTTTTCATCCCAATGGCATCTCTCACAAACAAGTGGTTTTGATGCTGGAGTGATAACTCCCTGGAATGATGGAATTTTGGGAGAGGGTGTCACTGTCGCTGTTATCGATGATGGAATGGAAACGGGTCATGAAGATCTTTGTGGAAATATTTCTACTGTAAAAAGTTATAATTACCTAAAAAACTCATTGGATCCAGGGCATTACTATTCTGATAGCGGACATGGAACTTCTGTGGCAGGAGTGATTGCTGCTCAAAGTAATAACAATGTAGGTCTGCGGGGAGCCTCTCCCAAAGCAAAACTAACCGCTAGAAATATTTTGGAATTAACTACTATAGGTAGCTCTGTGGTTGCAGATGCTATGACAAAAGATATTGCTTCCATCTATGTTTCCAATAATAGTTGGGGGGCAAGTGACGGAACGGGATTGTACTCGGATGAGTTTGCCAGTTCTCTTTGGCAATCAGCAATAGAGTCTGGTATCACAACAGGAAGAAACGGCTTAGGGACTATTTATACTTGGGCAGCAGGCAATGGTGCCACTAATAGTAAGAAAGAAATTATCGATAATTCCAATTATGATGGACAGGCAAATTTTCACGGAGTGTTATCTATTTGTGGAGTAGGAAGTGATGATAAAAAAGCCTTTTACTCTGAGAATGGTGCTAATTTATGGGTATGTGCTCATACAATGGGAGACGACTATTTAGGAATCAGTACTACAGACCGAACAGGCGAATCAGGGAGCAATAATTCTACTAAGTCCACCAATTATTCAAATAGATCCTACAGAAATGATTTCAATGGTACCTCTTCCTCCGCTCCCTTAGCCGCTGGAGTCATTGCCCTATTAATGAGTAAATATTCCGATTTAAGTTGGAGAGACGTGCGAGAAATCTTAGCATTCAGTGCCCGCAAAAATGATAGTAGTGAAACAGGTTGGACAACAAATGGAGCCAATCTCAATATAAATCACAAATATGGTTTTGGAACAATTCATGCATACAATGCAATTCAAACCGCCTCCTCTTGGTCGAGAATTACCAATCCTTATATAAGCATTGATTCCGATACAATATCAAATCAACAAATTACTGCCAATGGGACTACTAATACAACAATAACCTCAACTTCTAACCAAATCACAAAAATTGAATTTATAGAGATATATTTCACGACCACCTTCAGTCAAATGGGAAAATTAAAAATAACACTGACTCACTCCAATATACCTGCCAATTCAAGTGGGCTAACTTCTACGGATAGTATCCTCTTGGAACCGCATACTTGTTATACATCTTCTGGGAATGCTATCAGTAATTGTTCTACCTTCTCGAGTTCTTCCTCTGCTATTAGATTTGGTACGGCGAGGCATCTACGAGAATCAACATCTGGAACATGGACATTAACTGTTGTAAACAGCGGCACATCAACAGGAACATACTCTGTAAAACTAAAATTCAGAGGAAGAGTAAATTAAGAATTTGGATAGAAATACTTTAATTGTCATACCCGTTTTCAATGAAGAAAATGTTATAGAAAAGGTATTAGAAAGAACGATTCAATTCACAGAAAAATATGCGGACATACTTTTCGTAAATGATGGTTCAACCGATTTAACTTCTCATAAATTAACTACTATTTCAAATAAGTTTAAAGAAATTAATATTATTCAAAAAACAAAAAATGAAGGCTATGGCGCAAGTCTAATTTCAGGATTAAATTTTGCTATTGAAAAAAAGTATGAGTATTGTATTACGATGGATTGTGACGATCAGCATCAACCCAGTGATATCCCCCGATTTATGAACTTTGATTCTTCAATTGATTTAGTGAGTGGCAGTAGATATTTACCCGATTCAGGTGTCCAAGGTATTGAGCCTCCAAAAGATCGAATTGAAATTAATAGACGAATTACAGCTAAAATAAATGATCATTATAAGCTCGGAATCACAGACTCTTTTTGTGGATTTAAAAGGTACAGGGTAAATGCTTTTCGTAATCATAATTTTACAGAAACAGGATATGCGTCTCCCTTAGAGTTATGGAGCTATATTTTTCATTTTTCTTTGCGAATTAAAGAATTAAATGTTGATAGAATTTATATCACAGATGATAGAAGCTTTGGAGATGACCTCGATAGGAAAAGAAAGAGATACCAATACTATCTAAAAGTATGGAAAAGAATGCACTTAAAGTATGAAAATATGCCTAAAGAACCTAGAAAAAAATAAATTCTTCGGAACTATTGATGTTTAAAATAATAACAGGTGGGATTATATATATTTTCGGAGTATATATGTTCTTTCATACCTCAAGTTTTATTGAAAGTCTATTTATCATGTTATTAAGTCTATATGGTCTCCAAAAAATTGGAGAAGGATTACAAGAAAAAAGACAGGGAAGATTTTTTAATTTTTTAAAAAATAAAGATTCCAAACCCAATCCAACTGAAAACACATCAAAGATTGCTAGAAATACTTACTTTTATATTCTAAAACTAAAAGAGCTTTTTGAAGGAAGAAGCGGTGTTGATATTTTAGCTTCTGTAATGGCAAGTATAAGTATACATATTGCAAAATCAGATGGATACATTACTGATAAGGAGATTGAATCGATTCGATACTCCGTGGATAGGATATTTAATGGAAAAGTTAATCATAATTTTATAGCTGAGGTAGTAAGTATCACAAAAGAGCATTTGAATGCTATTGGTTTGGGAAATATATTACCCTCTATTCTAGAAGTATTTCAAATCTACACAGATCTCATAAAATATCTCCCTGCGGAAGAACGGGGTGAGTTTTTTATAACTTTATTTACTATGCTTTATGAGGTTGCCTTAGCTGATGAGGGAGTTTTAAATTACCCAGAAGAGAAAATTTTTCAAGCACTCTATATTCATTTTGGAATACCACTAGAATATCAGGATTTAATAAAAAGAACTGCACATTATAATTATAATATTAAAAATAATAAAAAAAGATATGCTCCTATTAATTCAGAAAAAAAACTATCCTCTGCCCTTGAATTATTTAATTTAAAAGAAAGTTATTCTAAAGAAGATCTTGATAAAGCCTGGAAAAAAATGGCACTTCTTTATCATCCTGATAAGTATCACAATTCTGATCCAGAATTATACAAAGTCATGAATGAAAAATTCGTGCAGGCAAAAGAAGTATACGAATATTTACTAAATAGAATAAAGTAAGGATTAAATTATGCCAACTATTACAGAAGAAGAACAAAAAACAAATCTTAGAAATGATAATATTTATTCTAATAGGGTAATTTTGTTTAATGATAGTGTAAATACATTTGATCATGTAGAAGATTGTTTAATAAAAATATGTAAACATGAAAAATCTAAGGCTAAAAAAATCGCAAAAGAGGCACACGATAAGGGTAGAGCTGTTTGTTATACGGGTAGTATGGAAGTTTGTGAACTTATTGCCGAAAAAATGGGAGAAAAAGGGCTTACTGTATCTGTAGAATAAATCAAAATGGTGCAACTATATTTTTCATTAGAAGTGCTTCATTTAAATTTAAAAATGCCTTTGCTTTAATGTGGTATGGCTCACATTCAAGAGGATTTTCTTTGCAGGCTCCCTTACTTATATAAGGCTCAAAAATAGAAAAATGAATCCCTTTATACTCCTCGACTGTATCCATAAAAAGTGTATTGTCTTCTGCCCACCCATAAATATTTCCAAATGCTATATAAGCATTTCCTGATGATGTATCTCGAAAAATATCCTTACCAAAACTGGAAAAATAAAACTCTCCCCCAACCATACCTAAAACAGTAGGTAAGATATCCAACTGAGATGATATCCTTTTAGACTCACCCTTATTTTCATAGTTTAAAATCAAAAAAGGTATATTTCTATCCTCAAAATAGTTCAGATTTCTATGGGATGTATGATCGGAAACAATAATTATAATAGTATCTTTGTACTTATCGGACTTTTTAAATTCATTGATAAAATTCCCCAAAGACCAATCTGCATAGTGCAAGGAGTTAATAAATTTATCATCATCTTCTTCTGGAGAAAAAATATTAAAATCATTACTGGGAACTTGAAATGGATGATGAGTGGAGAGCGTAAGACAAACTCTAAATTTTGGATCTTCATTTTTATCATTATTTATATCTTCCAATATTTTTGTAAGTACATCACTATCATTGTAACCCCAAACACCTTGCTTAAATTTACCATCTCTCTCAAAAGAATTAAAATCGTACAATTTTTGAAATCCCCAATGACGTATCACGGGAGTTAAATTTTCAAAAGCTAATTCTCCCCCATAATAAAAATAAGTTTCATAACCCTTTGAATTCAGTAATTTTGGAAGGGATGTAAAGTGATTAAGAGAATATTTAGAATGAATTAAGCTTTTCCCTGATCTATCGGGGACTCCAGAAAAAATGGAAACCAAACCATTGGAGGTTCTACCCCCGTTTGAAAAAAATTTTGATAAATAGATTCCCTCTTTTACAATTTTATTAAAATTAGGGGTAATTTCCCTTCCTTTATAATCCTGTAGTACGTACTTTGCAGGCCAGCTTTCCAAAAGTATCATCAATATATTTGGTTTTTTATCTTTTTCTAATGCATTTGTTTTTCTATAGATTGGATATGCATCATTAACAAAAGTAGCTCCATCATAATTAATTACATTTCGTACTACACTAATGGACTCCAATAATTTCATCTCCTGTACTCTAGGAAATTGTTCTGTTCTAATTTCATGAATTGTAGTAAATACACCATTTAATACAAACTGATTTAACAATGGATCTTCCGTAACAATAGCATTGCTCGGACTGATAAAACTTTTTTGAATTCCTCCTCTAATAAATAAAATAGATACAGTTATCCATATTAATATTTCGATTACTTTTCTTTTGAGATTTTTATGTTGTTTAATTTCAATAGAATCTATAAATTTTATTAATATATAGGATAATACAAAACCAAAAGGAAATCCAAAAGTTAGTAACCAAAAATGACTTTCAAATGCAGACTCCAATAAAACTATAAAGTCTTTTCCAAAAAAAACAAACCCTTCGTATCCTAAATGTTTTTGAGCATTTTGGAAATAGATAAAATCTCCTATCAGATGAAATAACGTGTAAGGTAAAATTATACCGAGGGGATATGTCCAAAGTTTTTTATAAGTTCTATTTTTGTTGAACAAGGAATAAAAACTTAAGAGTATAAATGGAAAGAGTAGGAAAAAAATGGAAGAGAAGTCAAATCGAAGACCATTAAAAAAAACAAATAAATAATTTATTTTTAGATTGACTCTAGTTGTCGAATGATATAAATATATATAAGACAATCTAACAATTGAAAAAAGTAACGTGAAAAGACTGATATATATTAAAAATACTTTAGACATAACTATTCTATAATTAGTTTTATTATAATAGTTTAAAATTTAACAAGGAGTTTATATGAGTTCTAATTTTTTTATCACTAATCATGATTACCAGGAATCTATTGAAAAAAAAATCCAATCAATTTCTCCCTCTGAAAAGAAGGATATGCAAAAAATTTTGCAAAATATTGTGGAAACCTCTCTATTTAACAGGGAATTAAGAGGAGACATGGGCAACTCTCATTACGCAAGATAGATAACTGAAGTTACTTACTTTTTTATTGGAATAAGATTAAATCCTACCCCCACCAAAAGAATACCTTTTACATATTTACTTGACTAAATCAATAGCAGCTTGCTATATGGTTAAGCATGTCTTCTACAATCAATCCCTTTCTTTCTATATCCGAGGTTTCTTTAGCAATGAACTCTACTCTAGATCCGGAGGAATTGCTAGAATTAATTTTAGATAATTGTATCAAAATTTGCAAAGTCGAATCCGGATCCCTCATGTTATTAAATAACAAAGAAAATGTATTGGATATCGTTTCTTACAGAGGACACAAACCGGAAATAAAAAAAGAAGTTCGTTTAAAAATTGGAGAAGGTATCACGGGAAGGGTTGCTTCGACAGGCATAGGCAAGCTAGTCAATGATGTCAGCAAGGATCCCGATTATGTATCTATCAGAAATGATTTACGTTCGGAATTAGCTGTTCCTATGATCGTAGAAGATGTGGTAATAGGTGTAATTTCTTTAGACTCCAATAGAAATGATGCTTTTACAAATGAACATCTTTCTACTGTAGGAATTTTAGCCAATCAAGCGGGACAAATTTTTAAAAACCTCCAAAACTTTCGAAAACTAGAACAAAAAAATAAAATCCAACAAGTTTTAATAGACATTTCACGAGTTGTAACTTCAAGTCTTGATCTCGATGAAGTTTTTCAAAATATCATGACTATCATGGAAAAAACTCTAAAACTAGAAAAAGGGAGTCTAGTTCTATATGAACCTCAGACTGGATCTTTACGATTAGTAGCTGCGATTGGTTTATCTACTGAGGAGATTGAAAGGGGAACCTATCAACCGGGAGAAGGTATCACAGGGAAGGTGTATGAAAATGGACAACCTGTTTTTATTCCCTCAGTTCAAAATGACCCTGTTTTCTTAAATAGAGTTGGATATTTGAATTACTTTAGTACTAACACTGGGGATGTAAGTTTACTATCTGCTCCCGTAAAAAGTGAGCATTCCATAATTGGTGTGTTGAGCGTTTTCATTTTAAATCAAAAAAATATTGATTCACAAACTTATTTAGACTTTCTTCAAGTTGTTGCATCCATGATTTCTCAAGCAATCAAAATACATAATTTGGTAGAAGATGCCAAGAAAGAAATTTCTAGAGAAAATATTTTATTAAAAAGAGAGCTTCGAGAGAAATACAAATTTGGAGCCTTGATTGGTCGTTCCAAAGTAATGGAAAAACTTTTTGAGAAAGTTAGACTTGTCTCCGACTCAAGAGCAAGTGTTCTTATTACTGGAGAATCAGGGACTGGAAAAGAAATGATAGCCTCTGCAATTCATTATAATAGCAATAGAAGTGATAAACCCTTCATTAAAATTAATTGTGCCGCAATACCAGAACATTTACTGGAAAGTGAATTATTCGGTCATACAAAGGGCTCTTTTACGGGAGCATATTCTGACAAAAAAGGAAAGTTTGAAATTGCAGATGGTGGAACCATTTTTCTAGATGAAATTGGTGAAATGGATTTAAATTTACAGTCCAAATTATTGAGAGTTTTACAAGAAAAAGAAATTGAGGCAGTTGGATCTTTAAAAGTTAAGAAAGTTGACGTAAGAATATTAGCCGCTACTAACGCTAATTTAGAATCTCTGATTTCAGAGAAAAAATTTAGAAGTGATTTGTATTACCGTTTAAATGTCGTGAATTTAATCATGCCGCCTCTCAGAGATAGACCGGAAGATATCCCTTTATTAATTTTTCATTTTTTAGAAAGGTATACCAAAGAAAATAATAAAGAAGTAAAGGGTATTACAAGGGATGCACATAAAATTTTAACATCCTATAATTGGCCCGGTAATGTAAGAGAGTTAGAAAATATTATAGAAAGATCGGTTGTTTTGACACAAAATACCAGTTTAGATGTAGATGATTTTTCAGATATTAAATCAAAAAATAGTGCTGGTGAATTTCATAAAGAGGATGTTCACAGTGACGAAACTGGTATGACAATTGAGGGATCTAATTTCTATTCTAATACATATTTAGATTCTCTTGATGGCAAGGCTTTAGAAGTAATTATTGGAGAAGTTGAATCGAGATTAATTCAATATTCCCTAAAAAAGTATAGATATACAAAAACCAGAGTAGCAAAATATCTCGGAATCAATCGTAATACATTAGATAAGCGTATCAAAGAATTAAATATAGAATATTAATTTTTAATAGCAATATAAGACTCCAATGCTTGTATAGTATTACCATAAATTGGAAATATAATTCCATTCAAGTTTCCCTCTTCGTATTTACTATCACCAAATACAGATTTTACTTGAATGGCTTTTATATTTGAGTTTATTGCCCCGTAAATATCATCCTCTAAAGAATCTCCTATCATTGTAAGATTTTCTGAGTTAATTTGAGATTTTTGGATTGCATAGGTAAAGTAATCTTTAGAAGGTTTTTCTTTTCCAACTTCTTCAGAAGTGATTAAATTTAAATTGAAATCTAAAGGAATAATTTCATGAGTTTTTATTAGCTGAGTTCTTAAAGATTCATTTGTTAGCAGAAATATTTTAGTATTTTTTTCTAATTCATTTAATATTTTAAATAAATTTTTATAATTTTTTTTATTATCTTTTTTATAAATATTTATATATTTTTTAAAATTATAAAAATACATATAATCTAATTTTAATAATAATTTTGAATTTAATTTATATTGTTTTTTATCAATCATTTCTTTAAAAACAAGAAGTCTAGACCTATGATAAGGCAGAGAATGTAATCTTTTTTTTACTTCTTTTTTTACTTCTTCAAATTGCTCTAAAAAATCATCCTCCCTAAACTCTTTTTTCCAAAATTTTGAAATCTTAGATAATGAATAATTGTATGCTCCCTTTGAATCTAAAATTGTATTATCTAAATCAAGAAATAATCCATTATCTTTCATTTTTAATTTAATTTCCTTATAAAATAAATGATCTTTGTAGAAATAATCTTAAGCATCCATTTCGCCTATCCACTCATATTTTTCATACGGTGGATCTACTTCAATTATTTTAATCATATTTTGTTCTTTCAGTTTCAAGAGAATTGAATGGATAATAGCAAGAGCAACAACAAAATACGGGCTATTTTTAACTTTATCTCCCATTGCTTCAAGTGCTAAATCATTTAGGTCATACTGGGAATTTTTTAGTCTTCGTATTACACCACGCTCTAATATTAGTAATGTTTTATGAAGTGTTTTAATAGCTTTATGAGGATCATTGGGTTCTTGTCCATGGGCGGGTAGCAATCTTTTAATAGGCAAATGACTTAGTCTTTCAAGCGATTTTAAATAATCGGCAAGATTTCCATCAATTTCCGCATAAATAGAAGAAATATTACTCAAGACAAGATCTCCTGTAAAATATATACCTTCCCCTACTATGTATGGAGTTAGATGCCATAAATTATGACCGGGTGTATGTAAAAATCCAATCAGTTTATCACCGATATCTATGACATCCCCCTCTACTAACTCAATATCCATTTTTAGAATAGGATTCACTTTATGAGTTTTTGCATAGGCCTGATTTAGTTTTTTTCTTTCTTTATCCGCTATATCTATGTAAGACTTTCTTAATTCAAAATTAGATATGGCTTTATAGATTAATCTATTCTCCCCTCTTTGAAAGTATTGCATATGATCTAAATAATTTCCAATCTTAGCGGCCATATTTTCTTTACCATATAATTTAGCCCCCGAATAATTTCGAATGGTTAAGGCGGCACTAATATGATCAATATGATTATGTGTATAAAATATATGCCTTATTTTGGAAAAATTCAATCCTATCTTCTTGAGAGCTCTTTGTAGTAATCCTAAATTTTGAATATAACCTGAATCTATCATTGCAGGCTCGTCAGATAAAATTATATAAATATTATTTGGAGCATAAAATGGTTGTGGAATAGTTGTTTTATAGATGTTTTTGCCTATTTTTTCTATCTCAGGAATTGATTCATATTTATGAATGATCATAATACAATTTTTTTAATAATTGGTAGGATTGAAAAGTTATTTTATCTTTTTATAGCTCTCTATTCTTTTAATTTAAATGTATATGCTGAAGAACTAATTTGCGATAATGATTGTTTTAAATCAGTAACAGAAAAAATATCCTCAATTAATACTCAAAAATCATTGATTGTACTATATCAGGGGAAAAATCAAAATATATTTTCCGAATTCGACACGAGTAATAATTTTAGAACATTTATTTTTAAAGATTTAATTGAGAACCTTTCTATATTTCAGATAGAAGAAGAAAATAATAAATTAAATATCTATGAAAATTTAGAGAGAGTTTTAAGGAAAAATGGATTTCAAGTAAATTACAATAATAAAATTACATTAGATAGAATTTTAAGCAATTCTTTAAATATAACACAAACCCCATTTAATTTAAATATAGATAAAAAAATATTATTCGAAGAATTAAAGAGTAAGTCTTTAATATCATCTAATGATGAAAGACCTGAGTTCAATCATTCAACATCGATGATTATATTAAAAAAATATATTTTTTATAATATATTAAATAAAAATCTTATAAAAAATATTACTAATAATGAAAATAAATATAATATTCCAATTAATGAAAATATTTTTTTTTACAATATTACTGATAATACTATAACTTCGATATTAGAAAATCTTCAATCTGATTCTTTAATGAATGATATTTTATACAATAAATTATCAGATAAAAATTTTTCAATTTCTGAACATTTTCCAGCAACCGGATATGGTTTTTCTGAATATAAATTTAATAATATGGAAGGGTTTATTTCAATCTATAATGACAGTTTAACTTCTGAATTATTATATGTAATACCTGATTATCAAATTATCCTATATTTAAATACTAAAAGAAACAGCTCTCTTAATTTATTAAAATATATTAATCTTTTTATTAATCATATTTATCAGAACTCAGAAATTACTTTATCAGAAAATATTTCTGATTTTACAGAATTTTCAGGAGAATATTTGTCCACTTCATCTCCCAAAAAAGGTCTTTTTTATTTATATAACACTATAAATTGTATTAAAATCGAATCTTTTTCAAAAGGCTTATCTGTGAAGGGTCTTGATTCCTCTGATATTTTTTTTGAAAATTTACGAAACCTCGAATTCATAAACCGTGATATTCCTTCCGTTAGAATTCAGTTTACTACTGATAATTTTGGAAAAATAAATGGTTTTGACCTATCAATGGGTAATTTACAATCTTATGAAAAAATTAATTTAAACCAAAATATAGATATTTTTCAGTCTCTTACTTTTATTATATATTACTTCATATTTATAATTTTAATCAATATATTAGAAAAATCTAAATTAATATTTCATCCTAAAAATAATTCGAAAAAATTAATATATTTCAAAAATTTGATTCTCTCGGGATCTATTATTATTAGTTTATATATAGTATTAATTTTTACATTTTTAAATTATATAAATATAGATACAGATAATTTTCAACTAATCTCTTTTTATCTTTCCCTTATACCTATATTATCAACTTTATTTTTTTCCTATTTTACTTATGTTTTTATAGAATTAGTTCTCACTAAAGAATTAAATTATTTTAGAATTATTAAATATTCAATTTATATTGGAATGGTTATTTATTTCTACTATACAATTATATATCATGAAATTATTTTAATTACACTCTAAGAGAAAGCAAATTATTTAAGCCTTCTAGTTGTACTTTTTCAAAACCCAATCTTGGCTTATAATTAATTATCTTGAATTTTTTTATAGATTTAAGCATTTTGGTAGATAGTATTATTCAGGATTTTTTATCCTATTGATATAAAACAAATGAGGACACTTATGACAAAAATAGAATCCGCTCCTTTTAAAGAATCTGCACCTTCTTTTCAAAATAAAGGTAAAATAATAAAAAATACTTATGGTAGATACCTCGAAGAATTTAATAAAGGGGATATTTATGTTCACCCACGGGGTTTCACAATTGATAGAACTTTTGCTCAAGAATTTGCAACAGTTTTTATGGAAGCAAATCCTTTATTTCTATCCCAACCTTATGCAGTCGCCCATGGTTTTAAGGATATGCTTGTATCACCATTACAAGTTTTTAATATTGCCCTATCCCTAGGAGTTCAAAATAATTCAGAAAAAGCCGTTGCAAATTTAGGGTACTACAATGTTCAATTCTTAAAACCTGTTTACCCTGGAGATACCCTAACATCTAGAACTAAAATATTGAATATAGATGACAAAGGAGCTGATAAACCAGGAATCGTTCATGTTAGAACATTATGCTTAAATCAATCCAATGAAGTTGTACTACAATATGAAAGAAAGATAATGATAAATCAGTCCAATGGTAAGCCAAAAGGAAACTCAAAACCTGGAAATCCATCTGCATTTTTCCCCGAAAAAGAAACTCCAAACATAGAGCTTCCCAATCTGAAATTCCCCACCGAATTCAGAGACGGCACCTGGGAAAATACTTATTTTGAAAGTTTTTCAGCAGGTGATATTTATCTTCACCCTAACGGAAGGACAATTACAGATGAGCATTACCCATGGACTTACAGAATGGGAAATACACACCCTTTGCATTACGATAAATTGTACTCCAAAGGCTTAAGTGGTCCTATGAGTGGGGAGCCAATTGTTTATGGAGGATTAGTTTTTGCGTGGCTAATTGGTCTTGCAAGTAGAGATATTTCTGAAAATATGATTTGGGAATTGGGTTACACAGAGGGCTATCATACACAACCAGCAGTTAGTGGAGATACAGTGACTTCAATTTCCAGAATTATACACACAGAAGATGTGGGGAATAAATATGGAATACCCTCCGGGGAAGTTCATATTCAATTTATTGGTTTAAAAAACATCAAAGCCATAGAAGCCTATGAAAAACATGGGGATGACTTGTTTATTAAAGAAAATGATAAAAAGAAATTTGGCAAAGAAAAAATTTCTGACAAAATTTTTGAAATTGAAAGAAAGCTAGTTATTAAAAAGAAACCGATCTAACCCGTACTGCCAGCTTTTATCTTAAAGCTGGCTTTTATTGCTATTCTCCATTAAAATTTTTTAATCCTTATTATTTTTTTTCTTGAAATTCTAAAATTATTCAAGATTATCTTCTAGCCGGGATAACAAAAATGACTTATTTTAATTCTATTTATATTAACTATTCTACCATCGGATCTCTATTAACTACCTTAATTGCATTTGGTGCAGGAACTTTTCTCCTTCTTTTGCCCAAAAAATCAAAGGCGACGCGCTACTTGGCAATGGTATTTGTAACAATTTTCATTTGTGGAATGGGGTATATTTTCTCTAATGGAGCCTATGATTCTTCCAAGATCCCCCGTATTGTAACCCTTCTGGGAGTCCCCTTTCGTTTCGTTTTTCTCTCGCAATTTCTGCTTCGATTTCCAAACAATAATAAACCAAAACTCACTAGAATCATTCTATTTGTAACCCTTTTCGCAACCATCCTCTTTGATGGGTATTTCTTATCTCAGGCATTAAAAGCAGATGCTGTTTTTGATATCAACGGTCAGGCTTATGATTTAAATATTCCTCAATATTTTACAAACCTCGGTAGATTCCTCGTTTTATTGATTCTCATACCTGTTGTAGTGGTAATCTGGAAAGTTGTGATAACAAAAGGATCCGAAAAAAAAGCTATGTTTATAATTTTAAT
>CANGZW010000006.1 GCA_947458405.1 Leptospiraceae bacterium | reverse complement strand
TAAAAAATGCCCAGATCCCCAAACTTGGCGTTTTCAAGCCCTGAGCCAAAATCCCTCTCGCAGTCGCAATATCTTCCTGGGAGTGTGTATTTTTAGCCATACTTTCCATAAAATTGGACAATATGACCACAGTATGGAACTTAATTACGGCTTCACAGAGGTCGATGAGTCGATGCACTTTCTTAAAAGGTTGGGTTTCAGCTTCAAATTGAGTTTGGAGGGTTTGGATATAATCGGGGATTTGTGGCATTTTCTTTCCTTAGGGGTTCTAGTTTGAATTCACTTGTTTATTCTGTAATATGACGCTGATTTATTAAATATTGCAGTTTTATGAAATTATTTTTAAATCGGGATTATTTTCTTCGAGATTGTATATTTGAAAAGGATTTTTTTAAATCAATAGATAAATTTACCATCGAAAATCGAAGCAAAGAGCCGTTCATTGAGCGGAGACGAAATGAGATACACGTAAGACAAATATACTCCCAAATTTTCGATTCAATACTTGGAATTGACAAGCAAAGGAAAAGCGTTTGAAACAAAGAATCTGTCTCTTAGGCTCTACATAAGATTGATTCAAATCATTCGAGAAGATCCTAAATTGTTTCTAAAACTTTATCAACACAAAAAATTTTTTTTCCAAAAATACTACTATACATATATTCTATACTCATGAGTTTACTACTTCCTCTCTACAACGATTTTGTTTTCAAAGCCCTACTTGTAAAAAATCCAGATATACTTTTGGATATTCTCAATTCTTTTCCCACGTTTCAGGGTATGCAAAGAATCAAAGAAATCACCATCCTAAATCCCGAACTACCCAAATCCACAGATTTAGAAAAGGGCTCCATCCTGGGTATCCGTGCTACAGATGAATCGGGTCGCAGTTTTCTGATAGAAATGCAAGGTACTCCTAAACCTTTTTTATCTGAAAGACTGGTCCTCTATTGGGCAAAAGTTTTTGCGGGTAGTATCATTAAAGGAGATGAGTATTCTATACTACCAAAGGTATTTTCCATTAGTTTTCTAAATTTCAAATTAATTAAATTCTCCAAAGAATTTCACACAACATTCAGAATACTAGATGTGAAAACTGGCAAAATCGCCTTGACTGATGTTCTAGAAATGCACACAATAGAACTACCAAAGATTGGAAAGAAAATATCCAGTCTGCTTTCAGATCTAGAAAAGTGGGTCTATCTCTTTAGAGAAGCCCAGAATCTAAAGTAGGAATCATTGAAAGAGTTGATATCTAAAAATCCCATGATGGAAAAAGCCACTACCGAGTTAGAATATCTCTCTCAGGATCCTAAGACGCGCCAGGCTTATGAAGACCGTCTTAAAGCAGAATGGGACTACAATACAGGAATGAAATCTGCCTATAGGGATGGGGAATTGAAAGGAAAATTAGAGGGTGAATTGAAAGGGAAATTAGAAACTGCACAAAAGATGAAGGAAGAAGGTCTCAACTTAGAACAAATTATCCGAATCACAGATCTTACTGAGCTTCAACTTAAGGAAAATGGGATTTTATAAATCCATAGGTTGAGAGGCTTGCCTCGCACCTAACGGATAATATTCACAAATATTTCCAAACCATATTCCACCTTTTTATATCTTAATTTATGATTTAACCAAGAAGAATACTTTTAACAAAAAATGAGTCTCTAAAACATTTTTTGTTAATTTTTTCTTGCTAAAATGATAACCTTTTTTATAATTTATCAGGTATTTAACAAAAGGAATAAAAATCCATGAACTTATTTTTATTTAAATTTAAATTTAAAATCCAAATCCTGAATTTTGTGCTATTTTTCTCAATTTTAACTTCTGTTTTATATTCCGAGGAAATATCCTTTGATTCTGAACTTTTCTCTCAAATTCAAAGGACCTCAGAGGTGAGTTATAAAAATTACATAAAATCATTTGGCGGGGATGCAAAGGATCACAATGGATGGAGAGAGGTTATTTTGACTACTTTTCGAAGACTATCCGAAAAATCAGGACATGAATCTTTTCCCATTGTTTTTAGCATTATCCGAAATAATGATTTTAATGCATTTGCCTACCCAACTGGTCAATTTATTATTCACACGGGAGCTCTCGATTATATTGATAAAGAAATTGGTAGCCTTCCCGAAAAAGAAAAATTTATCTTTAGAGCCAATTATATTTCTGCAATACTTTCTCATGAGCTAGCCCATTATTATAATCGTCATACATTTAATTCTATTAAAAAAAGTATCGAAGATTCGGGTGATGTTAGAGAATCTTTAGTATCCATTAAATTCCAACAAGACGATGAATTAGATGCAGACACAACAGCATTTTTACTACTCAAAAAATCAGGGTATGACACTAACTATTTTATAAAAGTTTTAAAAATTTTAAATAAAATGCGACAGGATAATTTAGAAGCAAATAAAAATTCTTCTAAAAAAGTAAGTCCCTATTTTTCAACACATCCGAGTCCACATGAACGACTCTCCCAAATTGAAAGTGATGAACAGGAGCTACATAAATTTGCCGCTACTATGGAAAAAGTCTATGCTGACATACAGCTTGGAAGAAATTTACAAAAATCGGTAGATACCATAAAAAAAGCCCTCATCACCTATGAAGATAATCCAGAGCTATTAAAAGCCCTAGCAATTTCCTACCATAAACTCTGGGAACAATCTGTATCCCTAAAGGATTTACAAGTAAAATCGATTATAGATATACCTGCATTCAGAGATAAGATGTTATTTTTAGGTGGAGAGTCTAAAAAATCTGCTGTCAAGAAGATTCCTGGTGATAAAAATTTATACTATAAAGCTATGGAAACTTATAAAAAAGTATATAATAAATCACCCGAGAATTTTTTCTTGTCTAATTATTCTGTATTACTATCTTACTCCGATAATGAAAAGGATGAAAAAGAGGCATTAAAAATAGCTGATTCAGTATATAATTCCGATCCTTCCATTCAATATGCAAATAATTTAGGTGTGGTCTATTTTATCACAAGAAATCAAACTAAATCCTTGGACTGGTTTAGAGTATTAGCAAAATCCTTAAATAATGATTTAGGGAATTCGCAAAATGCTTCCAAAGAGATGATTGAAAAGTTTAGAAAAATACAAGCCAATGTAAAATTAAAAATACAGTTAGATCCTGACTATGTTGAGGCAGATTTTTCACCTATATTAAATTTAGCCTTGATTGAATTTGAATATGGTGATAAAACAGAAGCAAAAAAAGTTGCCTTAAATTATCTCGAGAATTATGAATTCCAATCTAAATGGGCTCAGTTTTTATCAGAAAAAACGGACACTAAAATCGTGCCTGAATTGCTTAGTGAATCACTCATAGAAATTAATGGAATTAAGTCTGGGGATACTCTGAAAAATCTTTTATCAAAATGGAAAGCACCCGATAGAAAAGAAACCCTTGATAACGAAGAAATTTGGTATTATGAAATGTATGATGCAAAATTAATTTTATCAAATGGTATTATCTCTGAGATTGAACTCTCAGGAAAAAACAGCCCAAGTGTGGTGCATGCAAATTCAAAACTTTCTATTGGTATGACAAAAGCTCTTGCAGAAGAAACTTTAGGAACAGAGCCCAAAAAAGTTAATGTATTTCATATCTATAATAAATTTGGAAATATTGCAGTGAACTACAGACAGAATAAAGTTAAAAATATAGTAATATTTAAATGATTTGTAAGAAATTCAAAACATCAGTCAAAGTAGTATTGGAATTTAAAATTACAATACTAGGGAATTTAATATATTGAATTTTTATTATGTTTTATTTTATTTCTTCCTTTTTCAAACTACTATCATTTATAAAATCAGGAAACCAATGAATATTTGGAAAAAATATAATTCTTACTAAACCAATTAGCATCCATGTATAACTGATTCCAAAGACAGCTCCACACCACCAGGTTATATATTCAAAGTTCGGACTAATAAATTTCATGCCCCACCATGATGCAACATCTGTTAGAGATGCGGCAAGTCCTAAGGGAAAAATATATTGATACACCCTAAGTCTATTAAAATGCAATGAAAATGGAATTCCTATAATAAAAAAACTGGTAGTAAATCCAACTAGGTGTGCATGAGTGATTGCAATTAATTTACCGAGCCCCATCTCACCAAAATATTTTTCAGCACTACCGTTCAGATTAATTTGGTAGTACACTTCAAACCCCCCAAATGCAAAGGATATACCAAAAAGTATCACAGCCATTCCGATTCCCCTCTGTGCCGCGACGGGTAAATCGTGAAGATTAAATCGTAGGTTTGTTTCCCGATAGGGTATCATTTTAAAAACAGTTAAAACAAGAAGAAAAAAGAATGCGAGTAGGGCTAGTGGTGCTCCAATTTGAATCCACTCCGGCAAAGGTTCAGGTGTATGTACAAGTTCTGTTTCACTTATTGGGGTTTCCCCGAATTTAAATTCGGGCTCTTCCGATTCAGTCTGACCAAATAAAGCAAATATACCGAATAAGAAGATTGTTATATAAAGATACTTTCCAAAGGTTTTCATTCAGGCTCCTTTCAGTCTTACATAAAGTAATATTCCTGCATTTTTTACAGCCTGTGATATAACTCCCTGCAAAGTAGTTGGTTGTGTTACGACAATTTCTTTTGGTTTTTTTCCTACAAATGACTTGTACAGTTCCTCTTTTTTTGCAGTAGGATAATTTTTTGAATCAATAACTTTTACCTGAGTAATTGTGAGAGTTTTATCTGTTGTCAATAGTAAATAAAAAGCTTTTCCTTCCATTTGTACGGGAAAGATTATCGATGTGCCTGTTGGTAAATTATTTTCTACAGGTACATATATTGTATTTTCATCACTAGCACTCAAAGTGGCTCCTAACTTTTTTGATTCCTCTATATCTGCAGTAGTAAGAACTGCATCTTTTAATAACCAAGTTCTAATTCCAGGAAAAAGATTTTGAACATCCTTTGGTACTACGCTACTGGTATCTAGCCAATTTCCTAGATTATTTGGAGTAGAATTTTTATCTCCGGGATTTGATTTAGATTTGGATTCATTTTCATTTGTAATACTATCCCCATCACTATCCATCCCGGCTATTTTAGAGAATGCCTCTGTATTTGAGCCATTTTTTTTAAATGCCTCCCCATATGCACTTAAGTTTGATCCACCACCATCTTTATGGCAGGAATTACAGGAAGGTATATAGCCATATGTTTGTTTGTACATTCTAGTATATATTGGTTTTGAATATATTATTGATGATGATAGTAAAAATATTGATACTATAATTAATATTGTATTCCTAAGCATTCTTTTATCCTTTTTAAAGTTAAAATTCAAATAAACCCGGTACTACTTCTCTCATGGATTTTAATATTTTGTCTTTTTCTTCTCCTTTTTTTTGGAGAATTTCATATTGTGTAGAATCTCTCGGTGGCATTAGTTTGTTTGCTTTTTCAGTTCCTTCATATCTTTCCCAATCCAATGCATCCCTTATTTCTTTTTTAGCTTTGATGTTTTCTAAAACTTCTTTTTCTGTATTACCAGCCATAAAATTTAATTTTTTGGCCGGATTTCCCCTATGACATGCAAAGCAGTTTTCGGAGTAAAGATGTAATTCTGGAAATTCCTTTATTTCTAAAGGAGGAATTCCTGATGCAATTGCAGGACTCATCTCGGAAGTATCAATATACGAGTATTCTAAAGTATTCCCCAAAAGTGCTTTTAAAACGTTCACTCTCGAAAATGGTTTTGGATTAAAAAACTCATTCGGTAAAGAATAAATTTTTGAGCGAACTGCTTTTATATTATATCCATAATATTTGTATATTGATTTAAAATCATAGTCTGTAAAAAAGCTAGCAACCCCATAGACTCCATCTATATCTTTAGAAGTGATTATTTTTTTTGGTGCCCTAATATCGAGGGGATCGAGTTCTCTGCGCAATGCAGGAAGTTTTTCAAATTCGCTGAGATCTTCATTGTCCTTGGCTCCTTCCCCAAATTTAATTTCTCTCGTGATTAGGGATCGAATACTTCCTAGAATTCCCAGTTTTTCCCCAATTGGATCTCTATTTAAAAGATCACTTTCTGAAACTATTATCCCTGAACTTATACCGGTCAGAGCAAAAGGTGCTAAACTTGTCTTACCTTCTAAGGATTGGATATTATTTTTTGGAAAATATTTTTCCTGTAGTACGCGTATTTTATTAGTATTTTCGCTATTGATATTAAAATTACCTGCATTGTCGAGGTATTCAAACGCCAATGCTAACATTTCCCTACGACAATCATTTCCTATTTCTCCACATCCATCGAGCCATACCCTTTGCGTGGCTATAAAAAAGTTTCCAATATCTGTCAATTGATCGTACCTCTCCGAATGGGAAAGAGGACGCGACACGGGAACTTCGTGATACGAGTCACTATTTCCCCTTGCGGCAATAATAGCACCGGCGGTGGCTATTTGCCCGTTTGTTTCATTCCAGGGTCTCTGTGAAAATATCGGAGCGGCTCCCTGGTGACATGTAGTACATATTGCCCTTCTGGCATACACTATTCTCGGGACACACCCCTCGCAATAATTTTGAACCAATTGAAATTCAAATCGACCTGCTACTTCGTTGTAGCTTAAAACTTCAATTTCGGAAGCATTTTCTACAAATCCCAAAAAAAGACGTCCCCGCATAGCCAATCCAATAGAGACGTCGTTCCCGACTGCATCACTGTCTGCCACACTGACAATTCGGGGATGGGAGTTATCAGCCTGACCTTTCAGTAAGGATCTGCCATGGGGGATCAAGAGTCCAATGGGTTCTGTTTCCGGTCCGAGAGCTTGAATTAAATTTACTAACTTTTCATAGGGGTAGGGGAGTACTCCATTTTGAGCAATGATATGATCAAATAAAGACCTTGTCCCTTCTGGGGGTAAGTCAGTTTCCGGTATTATTGTAGTGGAAAAAGATTTTACTGTGACCGTATTTTTTGCTAGTTCCCTTATGGGAGGTGTAGAGTTAAAATTTATAAATATTATTACAATAAAGAGGAGGATAAAAATCCATCCCCCTCTTTTGATTATTAAGTTTTTTATTTTATTCATTAAAGAATCTTTAAAAATTCCTTCAAAGCATTTTTTTCTTCTTTTGTTAGATCAACACCAAATTGATGTCCTTTGTTTTCGATCAAATCATCACATTTCATAAAAATGGGATGATGAGGATCAAGAGAACCAACAGCCGCGATGGGAGTTCCCGCGCTGAGAGTTAACTTAGGAAATCCTTGGGCGTCTTCTCTGGGTGTTATTTTGGTATCTTCCGTAAAAGTTGTAATTTTTTCGGGTCTATGGGGGTTTACAGCTTTATTGTCAGACATCATTAACTCTTCATATGCCATATCAAACTGTTTTAACCTACCTTTTAAAGTATAATCAGGAGATCCATCGGGTAAGAAAGTAATTTCCCCAACGGCGTTATTGTGTAAGAAGGGAGCTGTTGCCCAAACTGAAAGAAGGGAAATATTTCGAAAATAGCCCGATCCACCTTCCACTTTTCTCTCTCCAACTCCCAAGCCACCAATCAAAGGGAAAATTCGATTGATTACTCTTTTTACACTTCCAGGAGAAGGCCAGTTTTGGTAAGTAATAGATGCAAATTCTTCCCAAATATGTCCTACACTATGGTTGTCATGTAAGGCACGACAGGAATTAGTTCCCACAATATTAAAGGGAGTCCTTTCATCATTGCCCAACCAATCCTGTCCGAATACTCCTTTTTCAGCAAATTGTTTGGGCCTTACTTTTGCCCCATCCTTCACCAAATACTTCGCAACAAATTCAGGATCATTTCTCTTGGCATCTTCAAATTCCAATGTCCAATAGTCTTCCTTTCCAAACACATGTCCTTCATAGAATTTCGCTAAAGCATTCTTATCTGCCCTTACATTTTCGGGAGCTACTTTTGAACTATGGCAACTTGCACATTCTCTTGCAAATATTTCTCTCCCTTTTGGGATCATTGATTTATCAACTAATGATTCGCCCGATAAACCATTTTCCTTTGCCGCAAGCAAATAAGTAGGTCCGCCTGTAATTAAAAATGCTGCTAAATCGTCCATCTTTGCATCAGCATAATTCCAGGCATCACATTTGTTTGCGCACTGCATAATTCTCATAGGAGATTGAGTTGTACCCCTTCCAATCGATTGGCCGGGATAAGGAAAATTAGGCACCCAACATTCTTCGGTACACATTCCAATGTTGACATACACTCGAATCAGTGCGAGATGATCTCCTACGGAATCTTCTCCACCTTTTAATACGTGTCTGGTTTTAGCTTTTTTTATCTCTCCCGTGACAGGATTTTTCATTTCATGCTCAAAGAGTCGTTTGTTGTGAAAATCCATAATATTATTTTGGGTACCTGGATTGTGTTGCCAATCCGATGCAACCAGAGAAGTATCAATAGTTCCATGTCTTCCGCCCATTACAATTTGGTTCGCTAAATGATTGGTTGGAACGGAATGAAAAAACGCCAATGGCTGGCGGGTATGCTGATTACCAATTGTAGCTGAAAGATTTTCCCACTTTGGCTCATTGGGATTGGAGGGTGGATTTGTTGGATCAAATCCCACATGGCACTGAACGCAGGGGTGACCAATCACATATCTCTTGTTTTCTTTGACTTCTGATTCTGAGTATGACGCTGTTCTTGGATCATATACAACTTTTCCTTCCTTATCTTTTAATGGATCAGCGTAATATTTTCTATATCCCAACACTCCGGAAGAATGAGGATCCTGGCACTTATCATACCAATTCGTACTGGCATTTCCTTCCACACAATCGGGATCATTTATCAAACCCCATTTGGTAAATCTATCTTTTCTGGTGCGAGTATCTAACCATGGATAATTCATATTTTCTTTACCGACAACCCTGGATTGATGAAGATAATTTTCATCCTGATTTCCAAAAGTTCCCTTGTACCAAACATCTCTTCCCCGTCTGGCCTGTTCTCTCATGGCTTTAGCTTTTTCTGGATCTTTTGCTTCTACGTCTTTAAAAAGACTCAATACATATCGACATCCCTCTGCATCATATCCAGTGGGTTGCGCTTGGTCGCAAGGAGGGGGGGTGTATTGGGGAATGGGCTCATAATCCCAAGTTACAGAACCGCCCCGTTGGTGAGTATCTGGTGAGGTTCCATCTTTCCAAACTTTTCTAGCGGCAAGAGTAGCATAATAATTTTTATCAAACCATTCTGCTCTTTTTTTCCAGTAAGGAGTTCCTTCATAGACACCGGTAGATAGATTTCTCTCTACCAAATCCGAAATAGAAACACTTCTATTGGTGGATAGGTAAGGTTCCTTTGACACGGGAACATTTCCTGTAGGTAAATCATAGGAAGTAAGCTCGGGTATAATCGGAATGGAGATCTCAGCAGGTACAGCTGGAATCTCTGGAGGAGCGGGTGGCAATGTGGTAAAATGAACCACAAATACTAAGACTATAATGAAAGTGGCTGTAATGCCCCATTTTTTTTTATCCATAAAGAAATTTCCTTTAAACGCTATCTAATTGACCACAGTAGATTAGATTATATTCCTAAAATTAGTCTAGCAAAAAAAGACTGAAAAGATAAAAGTTTCTCTAAAGCGATATTTTTTGTTAGAATAAAAATTATATCTAATGGTTTCAGATGAGTAATTATCAAAAATCAGCTTTATTATGTTAAGAGATCTGTACAAACTTGCTTTACAAAAATGGAATATTAGTCTATGCTCCACAAACCTAATAAGCTAAAACGATGAATTCTCCGTCCAAAGAAATATTTAGAAATAGAATGATAAATCTAATTCTTCTCTAAGTTAAATCAATTTCTTTGAGAAGAGTATATTGTTAGTAATGAAATTCTATTCAAATTAAGATTCTTTTTAAAAAAATCATTATAAACTTATCCTAAATTAAATTTAAAATGTTCTATAAATATAATAAAAATGTATAATAAATAAAAAAAAGGATAGAAATTAATTATCATAAATATTTAATAGGGCACAAAAAATAAAAATATAAACCATCTATATTATTTTTGAATAAAGTAATCATTTATTTTTCTACTAGCCTCAACAGAATAAATTTTTGATAAAAACATACTCTTGAAAATCTTAAAAGGTTTATTTTTTTTTTACAAATTCAGAGGTTATATTGTGATTAAGATAATTTATTATCAATTATGTAGTACGAAAACATTCAAATTGATATCAATAATATTGTTTTTATTATCGATGATAGGATGTGTTACATGGGACTTAGGTAAAGTTGGTTATATTGAACCATCTTCAAAGAAGATAGATATAACAACTAAAACAAGAGTAGGAGAAGAGTGTAGTGTTATAATGGGTGAGCCATTTATAGAGAAAGCCCTCAAAAAAGCCAACGCTGATAAGTTAACAAATATTGTAATTATGCTTGAACCTGAAACTACACAATCTTGTTACCGTGTGTATGCGGATAAAGTTGAGGTTCAAAAGGAGGCGAAAAAATGAAAAAAAGAACTTGGTTAGTCTTCCTTTTATTTTCTATTTTAAGTTGTAGCATCAATATGGGATCCTTTCAAGAGATTCGTATATCCACCCCAAAAGACAAAGAAGAGATTTCAAGTGCAAGGATAAAGGGAGAGCATTGCAAATTTACTTTATTCTTTGCATTTCCTCAATTAGACCTTGCCGTACAGGATGCAATCTCTAAAATACCGGGAGCAAAGGGCTTGAAAGATGTAAAAATTTCGGACTATAGGGTTCCTTTTGTAAATTATTTTTGCATTCAGGTAGAGGGTATTCCTACAAAATAAACATTTTTTGAAAGGATAAAAATATTTATTCGAAAGAGGCAACGGGGTATACTATACGCTTTTTTAATTAATATAAATTCCCTGTTGTTCTTTTTTTTTCTTCGGGTGTTCATTTATTTTAATTGTATCTCAAAAACAAGGATCTCAATTTAAAACATAGTACATAGAATGAATGAAATTATCGTTATTTTAAATTTCCTTATAATAAATAATCGAAATTAATAAGTATTCCTGATTCTTTCCAATAAGATAGATTTGTATAGTATTTTTAAAACTTTTCTCTAGCAGAGGTTTTAAATTTTTTTGGATTTTGTATCTTTTTTTAATAAAGGTTTTACGAAGCACTGTCACAAAGTATTCCATTCTGACATTTATCAAATGTTTAGAGTAAAAATCCTCTGTACTTCAAAAAAAAATCTTCTTTAAGCTATGACACTCTCAAAAAAAGTTTAGAAAATTTGAGATTAGAATTTTTTTAATTCAGATTTCTCATTTCGTATTGACTAATCTTATATTTTAAACGAAAAGGTAATGGAGAGAAAAAATTATGAATGATGATTACAACAAACCAGGAATGACAACATTCTTAGCAGTATTAGTATTTAATTTAGTATTTTTTGTTTATCTTTCTTTTATACACGAAGGTGTGAATGATTCAGAGATTAACAAACCTACAGAAACTAGCAAGGTAAAGCTTTAAAATGATCCTCCAAAAGATAAGAATCACTATTTACTTTCTTATCTTTAGCGTTTCATATTTATATGCATACGATCCTGCTCATTTAAAGTTAAAGAATACAAAACCAACCGAGTTAGATGGTATGGAGTTGGAAAATAAAATAGGAAATAATATACCTCTTTCTTTGAAATTTACATCAGAAAAAGGGGAAGAGATTGTACTTTCTAAGTTTTTTAATCAAGGGAAGCCTATTGTATTGTCTATGGTTTATTATAGATGTCCTACTTTATGTAATTATCATCTAAATGGTATCTCCAAGGTTTTTAAAAGTTTAGAATGGAATCTAGGCGAAAAGTATGATTTTATCACAGTGAGTATTGACCCATCAGAAACACCAGATCTGGCAGAGAAAAAGCGGAATGCATATATGGATGATTACTTGTCCAATGGCAAATTTCGTCTTCCTACCGGAATGAGTTTTTTGGTTGGAAAAGAAGACCAAATTAAACAACTGGCAGATTCTTTGGGGTTTAAATACAAATACAACCCTGGAAGTCAACAATGGGTTCACCCTGCGGTTGCTTATATTTTAACTCCTGAAGGTAAGATAGCAAGGATTTTTAATGGAATTTCCTTTGATGAGAGAGACTTGAAACTCTCTTTGGTAGAGGCTACAAATGGTAAAATTGGAACAATTATGGATAAAGTTTCCTTATTTTGTTTTCAATTTGATCCCAATAAAAATAAGTATACTATCTATGCTTATAATATGATGAGACTGGGTGGGGGATTTACTGTCCTATTTATAGCGGGCTATCTCTTTACCTTTTGGCGTAAAAATAAAACATAAATGAATCAAATTTTAAAGGAGAATTATAAATGAACAATTGGCTAAGTTTAATTTCGGCTAATGCTTTTATGCCTATTCAAGGTACTGAAATTGCGGCTAAAGTAGATGGGTTTTATGCCTTTTTACTTGTTTCTAGTCTAATTTCTAGTATAATCTTAATAGGTGGTATGACAGCTTTTATAATAAAATATAAAAGACAATCAGCAAATGACAAAACAGCTTATATCACTCACAATACATTAGCAGAATTTACTTGGAGTTTTATACCTTTTGTTATTATGATGGTTATCTTCTATTGGGGTAAAGTGATATTCAATGAACTCAGAGCAATGCCTGATGCTGCAAGTTCTGAAGAAATTCATGTGGTTGGAGTTCAGTGGGCCTGGAATTTTAAATACAAAAATGGGATCAAACAATATACCAAAGATGGTATTAGCAAAGACAACAAACTTGGAAATGTTGAAAAACAAGTCATGGTTGTTCCTTTGAATAGACCTGTCAAGTTAGTTATGACATCTAATGATGTTATTCATAGTTTTTACATACCTGGCTTCAGAAATAAGCAAGATGTTATACCAGGAAGATACACTTCCCTTTGGTTTAAAGCAGATAAATTAGGTGAATTTCAGGTTTTCTGTACTGAATATTGTGGACTTTCTCATTCTCAAATGCCCGCAACTATTCGTGTCCTTCCTGAAGCGGATTACAAAGTTTGGTTAGATGCAAATAAACCTGCAGAAGGTGCAGTGAGTGACGCAGGAAAAGAATTGTATGAAAACAAGTGTAGATCCTGCCATTCCTTAGATGGAACGAGAGTAGTTGGTCCAACATGGAAAGGATTATACGGAGCAAAAAGGGAATTTGAAAGCGGTCCAACAGTTGATGCAGATGAAAATTATTTAAGAGAGTCAATTTTAAATCCAAATGCAAAAGTTGTTAAGGGTTACCCTGCAGCAATGCCACCCTATGCAGGCCAACTTTCAGATGATGAATTATCGCAATTAATAGATTACATAAAGTCAGTAAAATAGGAGAGGGGAGATGTCTAACGTAACACAAGCAACACACACAGCAACAGAAAATGACAACTATCTGAACCACGAAAAAGGAATTTGGTCATGGTTAACCACTGTTGACCATAAGAGAATAGCGGTCATGTATATGATTTCTATTCTTACTTTCTTTTTTATAGGTGGAATATTTGCTCTTTTAGTTCGGGGAGCTCTTTTTAATTCAGGTGAAAATAAGTTTTGGAGTTACATAACTCCAGAAGTTTACAATCAATTCATGTCCTACCATGGTATTATCATGGTGTTTATGGTTATAGTTCCCGGGATTCCTGCGATATTCGGTAATTTTCTTTTACCTGTTATGCTCGGAGCCAAAGATGTTGCTTTCCCTAGATTAAATTTAGCTAGTTACTATGTTTACCTCTTGGGTGCCGCAATCGCCGCCTCTACTCTTTTTCTTGGAAAAATTGATACTGGTTGGACTTTTTACACTCCCTATAGTATTAAAACTTCAACTAGCGTGGTGTTGGCTGTTCTCGGTGCATTTACAATGGGAATGGCTTCTATCTTAACTGGATTGAATTTTATAGTCACAACCCACAAACTTAGAGCTCCTGGGCAAACAATGAACAAGATTCCCTTATTTGTATGGGCAATCTATGCAACATCCATTATACAGATCTTAGCTACTCCAGTTTTAGGGATTACATTACTCTTAATCGCGGCAGAAAGAACTTTAGGTGTGGGAATCTTTGATCCAAACCTAGGGGGAGATCCTGTATTATTTCAACATTTCTTTTGGTTTTATTCACATCCGGCTGTTTATATTATGATCCTTCCTGCAATGGGCATAGTAAGTGAACTTATGTCTACCTTCTCCAGAAAAACTATCTTTGGATACACAGCCATTGCTTACTCAAGTTTAGCAATCGCGGCAGTTTCCTTCTTGGTATGGGGACACCACATGTTTGTTAGTGGTCAGTCTGAGTTTGCTGGAATTCTTTTTTCAGTAATTACAATGTTAGTAGGGGTTCCAACTGCTATTAAACTCTTCAATTGGATTTCTACCATGTATAAAGGAAGTGTAAGATTAGATGCTCCTATGCTTTATGCGATTGGATTTCTATTCCTATTCACAATTGGTGGTTTGACAGGTGTTTGGCTTGCTTCTACTGGAATGGATGTGCATTTTCACGACACATATTTCGTTGTAGCCCACTTCCATTATGTAATGGTAGGAGGGGTATTGATGGCATTTACTGGTGGAATTTTCTATTGGTTCCCAAAATTCTTTGGTAAAATGACAAATGACACACTCGGTAGAATTTCTTGGGTATTTGTATTTACAGGATTCAATGTAACTTTCTTCCCTCAGTTTATTTTAGGAGCTATGGGAATGCCTAGAAGATATTTTGAGTATCATCCAGCATACGAACCTTTAAATCAAATCTCAACAGTAGGTTCTTGGTTAATCGGTTTTGGATTTCTTGTAGCATTAGTAGCAATTATCCATGGTTTACTCGCCGGAGAAAAAGCAAGTGCAAATCCTTGGGGAAGTAAAACTCTAGAATGGCAGGCTTCCTCTCCGCCTCCTCATGACAATTTTCCAATCACTCCAACTGTAACAGCAGGTCCTTATGAGTACCGTTAAAACAGAAGATGGGCATTTTCACCATGCCCATCATTTTAATAGCTTAAATCACCAGTATGACTCAGCCAAACAAGGGGTTTGGTTGTTTATGGTGACTGAAATTTTAATGTTTGGTGGGCTCTTTGTAGCCTACCTCATTTATAAATCAATCTATGCCCCCATTTTTCATGTGGGAAGCTCTTATTTAGATGTAAAGATGGGTTCGATCAATACAGTTGTATTGATAACAAGCTCTTTTACCATGGCTTTGGGAATTTACTACAATCAAAAAAATAAACCTAAACAAGCTGTCATTGCCTTATTACTTACCATTGTCTGTGCATTGACTTTTATGGTAATAAAATATTTTGAATACTCACACAAGATACACCTAGGACTGGTTCCCGGTAAGTACTTTAACAATCCAGAGTTTCAGCAAAAAGTAGCTGACTTTGTGAATGCTATGCCTATCGAAAAGATTACTCCTGCATTGTCCGATGTAGAGCATTTAAAAAAGATTGCTCCATTGTACTTTGGATTCTATTTTGTAATGACCGGACTCCACGGTTTTCACGTAATCATTGGTGCATGTTTAATTCTATGGGTAACGATAAAGACTGCAAAGAATCAATTTGGCGATGAATATTTTACACCCGTAGAAGGTGTTGGACTTTTCTGGCACATTGTAGATTTAATTTGGATTTATTTATTTCCCTTGCTATATTTAGTAGGATAAAAAGGAAGAATTATGGAACAAGTTGTTTTATATAGTCTGTATATTATTAGTTTAGTTTGTATTTTTGTGCCTTTCTTTGGATTTGGATTGGCACCACCCACAGTTATAACTGCGGCCGTAGGTGTATTTGCTGGTAATGCTTATTCTTTAGTAGTCCAGCAAGGAATACTTAAAAATTTCATAAAGGATAATAAGGATGGAGGGAAACCATCACCTCTTCTCCCTGCCTTAGAAGAAGCCCAAAAAGCCATAGATAAATTTGAAAATCCGGGCTCGGCAATGAAAGAAGATCATCATGAGGATGGAAATCATGAGCATGGAAAGCACCACATTATTCCGATTTCTGTTTATGTGGGAGTTCTCCTGATATTATTATTAGGAACTGTAATCACAGTTGCAGTTGCACAAGTTGACTTTGGTGCAATGAATACAGTGATAGCGATGTTGGTTGCAACAATCAAAGCTAGTTTTGTATTGGCATTCTTTATGCATCTAAAGTATGATAATCTATTAAATAGAGTCATCTTTGGTTCAGGATTTTTCTTTTTGATGTTATTGATTGCATTTAGTGCAGCGGATATATTTACACGTATTGCTGTGGTAAAATCCTTTTAATGAAGACTTGCCCCTGTGGAAATGATAGAAAATCACATGATATAACCGAAACACCTGATTATAGCGGGTGGTCGATTTTCTTAATTTCTATGGGAATTTCAGCAAAACCTATAAAAGTTGATTTTACATGTAAGAAATGTAATAAAACTTTTGATACAATTACAGGAGAAGAAGCTAAGCATTGGGTTACATGACTTACTTTTTTCTTCTGTGAAATATCTTTTCTTTTACATTCTCCACTCCTAATTCCTTAATATGATATCTGTGTTCTCCTAAGACACCTAACTCATAGTTTTTATTTTCATAAGTAAAATTGTATTCAACTCTTGTAATCATATTCAGTGGGATAGTTTCCCCATTTAAAATGATAAATTTTTCTCGGAAATTCACATCCATACAGGGAGCGGGTCTTTCCATGATATCACAAAAACTTCCTTTTGGGGGATATCTATCATCTAACCCACAATTGAATAGCAATAGAAGGATTCCGTATGTTACAAACGATGTGAATCTTAACACAAAATATTTTAACTTATCAGAAGGAGAGTAATTAATAGTTTTCATAGTTTTTTCAAGATGAATCGAGAGCCCTTATTTTCAAACCTATTTAGTTCAAAAGAAAAATTATAACATTAAAAATTAAAATACTTTTTGAAAGAGTAAAGGGAATTCTCAAATTAAAAAGATTGCCCAAGAAATTTACTTCTAAATATTACTATTATGGAAACAGTAAATATAGCCGGTATAAAAGTACCGAAAAGTAACAAGAAATACAACGATATAATACATACTTCCAATTTAGTTGAAACAGAAACTACCAAAAGTAATCTTAGGAATATCTTATATCCTCTACTAGAAGGATTCCCCGTTTTATTGATAGGGGATGCAGGTGTAGGAAAAAATGCATTAATCTATTATATCAACTCCCTTCGCAATTATCCCACTATACGATTTAGCTTTAATGAAGATACCCTACCCGAGGATTTGATTGGATCCTATCGCCTATTGATGAGTGGAAATGCTTTTGAGTGGGTAAATGGACCATTAGTAAATGCACTTCAGGAAGGAATTCCTTTTGTGGCTGATGAAATGAATTTAGCATCAACTAGTGTCATCAAAAGATTTTCTACTTTGTATGAGTCATCCTATCTAGACCTCATGGAGGGGGGCGGCGAAAAAATCCCAAAAACAGATGGATTTTCTTTTATTGCTACCCAAAATCCTTCGGAAGGCTTTGAAGGAAGAAAATCATTACCCTTTGAAATTACAAAAAACTTTGCAGTAGTTTATGTTGATCCGTATCCCCCCGATGAACTCTATTTTATTTTGAAAAATTTATTTCCTGAGTTAACAGAGTCATTAATTAAAAATTGTATACGTATTACATTAGAAACTGAAAAAAGAATATTATTGGGTAACTTAGGAAAAGGTGACCTAGAAAAATATCACTTCAATTTGAGAACTTTAAAAAAATTATGTTTTCGGTTGTCTGAATTCAATGTCAATGATAAATCAATTTTACTGAGAGAAGTCTTAGCCCTTTATTCAGATTGTTTTAGAAATCCGGAAGATAGAAAATCCCAAGAAGATTTGATTCATTCTGAGTTAAATAGTAAATCGGTGCCATTAATAACAGATATCAAATTATATGTAAATGAAGAATATTTATATTGCAATGATAAGCAAATTATAGTTAAGAATCCTGAAAAAATAAAAAAACTACTATTATCAAGACCATTAACTCCAGAAATTTTAGGGTTTTTAGAAAAAATAATAACCTCTGTACAACTCAAAGAGAATATCTTAATTGAATATTCAGACGAGGATGATTCATTATATCTACAGGAATTTGTAACTTGTATCACTGGAAATGAAGTAGAGTTTGTGAATTTATGCAAGGGAATTCACACTTCAGATATTCTCGGTTCATTAAAGCCAATTAACAATAAAATAGAATGGTTAGATGGTCCGCTCACCCGTGGAATTAAAAATGATAGTATAATTTGTATTACATCATTAGAATCTGCGGGGGCTGAGTTAGTGGAAAAGTTAAATATGTTAACAGATGATGCAAGATCTATTTTGTTGCCTCCTGAAAGTGGAAGCACAAAGCCATTGGTATTAGGAAATAATTCAATAATCTTTGCCTATAAACAATTTAGAAAATCTAAATCTACCACTACAATATCGAGAGCATTTAGGAATCGTTTCACTTCGGTGCTCTATCCAACATTTAATGAAGAGTCTTCCCTTCGTCAAATTGTGGAGTATTATTTACCTGTTTCTAATTTAACAAATCTGTTAACACAATTCCATGTTAGAATTAGAGGACTTTCACATAGGCGGGTAATAGGATCTGCAAATTTAAATCCTTATATTTTTGGAACTTCAAATTTAGTTTTTTGGGCGCAATTTATAGCTAAAAATATGCAAACAGAAGACTTTAATTCTATTATAATTGGTTGTAAGATATCTTATATTAATCAAATTTATGATCCTAAAGAAAGAATGGATATTTTGAAATTTTTGGAGAATGGATTAAAGTCTTTTAAGTTAGAAGAAGATTTTTTTGAAAAGCTAGAAGATAAAAAAAAAACTCTAACCCTAAGCAGTAATATTGAAAAAAAAATATGGTGGGATCCTGAGTTACACAAAAGAGATCCACTAACAGGAAAGGCAAAAATACAGGCAAGTGGAAATCCTCTAAAGAAAGGTATCGAAATTAACACCCCGGAGACAGGTGGGAATACAAAAGAAGGTGCGGATGCCTGGTATGGTAAAGATACTAGAGGAAATATGGGACAGGGGGAGCCTGCAGGAGGCGGGGGAGCCTGGGGATACAGAACGGAGGAATTATATAAACAATTTCTAGCCAAAAGAAAGATTCTATGGTCGTACAGTATGACAGTTACTAGAAAAGAGTATATGGAAATATTTGGAAAGGAATTGGAAAGCGTGGAAATGAATTTAGAAAAGCTATTTGATCCGGAAATTGATATTACACGAGTTTACCAACACCAAGGTAGAAGAATAGATGCTAGAAAATATATTTCCTTTAAAAATGGTAGAGGTGATACAAAAGTTTTTGATAAGACAATTATTGATAAAAAAACAGAGAAATTAAAGGGTGTTGAGGTTGTATTTCTGGTATCAAAATCCAGAAGAATATTTAATTTTGAATATTCTGTGGTTGTTTTGAGTGCTCTGATTACGTCTTCGATAATTCTAAATGATCATGATGTTGATTTTAGTATTTATACATATAGCGATCGGTTAAATAAAAAAGATCATATAGATTTAATCAATTTAAAGAATTTTGAAGATGAGTATTCAATTAATAAAGAAGAAGAGATTTTTGACTCTCTCACAACTGATTGGCAGGGAGATAGCGTACATGAATATTTACTCTTTGAAAATTTAGAGAAATATTTTTCTCCTGATTCAAGCACTCGTATCGTTGTAATGATTTCTGATTTCAGGGGACAGAGGGGTAAATCAACAGTAGAACAGGAACTTTCTTCTTTTGAAAATAGAAAATTAAAAGAATATGTTTTAAAAAGTATTAATAAATCTTATATTCTACTGGGTGTTGGCTTGGGGAATAGATACATTGCTGAGGAAATATTTCATGACTCAATTCAAATTACGGGGGATAATTTTACGAATATGCCTAATTTATTGGGGAGTGAATTGTCAAAATTGATTCTAACCAATCATACAATTTGAGTTAAACATATATGTCTAAAGATAATAAAGAAAGTCAGTATAAAGAAATAGTTACGAATAAGAAAGCTAAATTTGATTTTGAGCTGATTGAATTTATTGAAGCAGGAATTGTTTTAACCGGTTCTGAAGTAAAAAGTCTTCGGGACAAACGGGCAAATCTTACCGATGCTTTTGCTAGAATTAAGAATGGAGAAATATTTTTAGAGGGTTTTAATATAACTCCCTATAAAAATGGTGGATATGCTAATCATCCCGAAATTAGACAGCGCAAATTACTCCTCAAGAAAAAAGAAATTATTCGATTAGAAAGAATGATTAAAGAGAAAGGATTAGTAGTTGTAGCAGTTAGATCTTATTTTAATCCAAAAGAATTTGTAAAAGTTCAAATTGCAATAGGAAAACCTAAAAAATTATATGATAAACGTGATACGATTCAGAAAAGAGAAGCAAAAATAGAAATTGATAGAGCACTAAAAATGAGGAATAAATGAAAATACCTATAGTCTCAATAGTTGGGAGGCAAAATGTAGGAAAATCAACTCTATTTAATGCCATTCTAAAAAAGAAAATTGCTATCACTTATGATTTTCCAGGAGTTACAAGAGATATAATACGTTACCCTGTGGAAGATGAAGAAGGTAAAATTTTATATAATATATGTGATACTCCAGGGTTAGATATTGAGAATATAGATGATTTATCAGCATCTGTTATTGAATTGAGTTTTCAACAACTCCTCGAATCGCATGTAATCATCTTTTTGATGGATAAACGTGATATTCGTGATTATGATTTTAAGCTCATCTCTCTATTCCAAAAAGATAAAAGATTTGTAAATAAAAATGTATTGCATTGCGTAAATAAGTCGGATAATCCTGAGGAGGATTTTGATTTAGAGTTTTTTTATAAGCAGGGAATAGGGGAAGTACTACCAATTTCAGCTTTAGGAAGAAGGAACTTAAAATTATTAAATGAGAAAATTCTATTTTTTATTAGGGATTTTCCAGCAAGAGATATTGAGAAACCAGAAATAAAGATAGCTATCGTAGGAAAACCAAACTCGGGAAAATCAAGTCTTCTAAATGCAATCTCAGGAGTAAATCGTTCTGCAGTTAGTGAGTTAGCAGGTACTACAAGAGATAGTGTGAATTCTGTCATAAAACATGAGAATAGATTAATAGAATTAATAGATACCGCAGGACTTAGAAAACAGGGTCAAAATTCCGATGATCCGATTGAGTTTTACTCATTTTCAAGAGCAATGAAAACAATAGAAAAATGTGATATTGTAATACATATTTTCGATGCAACCAAGGGGCTCGGAGAATATGATAAAAAAATATTTTCAATAATTCGAGAGAAGGGAAAGCTCTCTTTATTTGCTGTGAATAAATGGGATCTTATAAAAGAAAAGCATTCTAATACATTTGCTGAGTATAAGGAAAAGATGATTTCTAGGATGTACTCTGTAGTAGATATTCCTGCTATTAGTATCAGCGCAACAGAAAAACAAAGAACTAGTAAACTATTGGATATGTGTGTGGATTTATATGAAAAATCACATGTTAAAGTTAGTACTCATGAGTTAAGTACTAAGCTAAGAGATTGGATTCAAAACAATGGTATCGCTTCTTTTGGAAAAAAGCGTCCTAAAATTTTTTATGTGACTCAGGTTTCATCTGTTCCCTTTAAATTGATAATATTTGTAAATCATGAGGATTTATTTAAACCCAATGTTGTATCTTTTCTAAAAAAGCAAATTCAAGAAGAATATGAACTATTAGGAGTTCCTATCGTATTAGAAATTCGTGAAAGAAAACAAGTTGAGACTTAGGAAGATTTTAGATCTTACCGATTATTAAAACACTATGGTACCAACAAATTCAACAGAACCGGGAACAAATATAACTAATGACCAAAGGGTATTTAGTGTTCAAAGTTTTATAACTAAAAATCCTTTCTTTGAGCTCCAAGATTTATACCAATGGTTGTATTATGGAGAATTTGGTGCCGTAAATGATATAGTTGTGTCAAAAAATACCAAATTAAAGCCTGAACTTATCAATATTTTAGATGATATCAAAAGTGAAAAAGAATTGGAAAGTGATGAAGTTGTTTGGGAATCAATGGGTCTAAGTATGCGATTTGTTTTGGTATATGTGACTCCTTATTATAATTTACAGTGTCCACTCAATAGACTTGTCAATTTAATTGAACGATCACCTGCATTCCGGGGAACAAGGGTTCACTTTAAGCTGGATTGGGTTTACATTAAGGAGTATGTTATCAAGCATTCCAATAAATTCAATAAATTTGATTTTTATGGGTTTGAAGATAGATATAATTTTCATCAACTTCCCAATATCCCATTTACAGAGTCTTATTTAAAAGCAAAACCCAGGAAATATCGAGTAGTTCCGCGAAAATTATTTTTTGAATTCTTTCCAGAATTTGATACCAAAGAAGATTTAATTTATACCAAAGCAAAAGACTCTCTCATTGATTAGTTTTTTTATCTCAATTTGGTAATCCAAGAGAACTGTAATAATCTTATGATTAGCACAATTTCTCTTAGATTCTATAAATTTTAAATAGATAATATATTAAATAAATTTAACAATTAACTCTTTTGTCCAATTTCTCGTGCCGCAAGGTTTCCCTCTAAAATGGCGCGTTTTGCATCTATACCGGAGGCATCTTTCGCTCCTCCAATTACAAAAACTTTCTTCTCGGGATATTTGTCAGAAAATTCTTTAGCTAATGAATTTTCTTTTTCTTGACCGGCACAAATTAAAATAGTATCACAAGGTATAACTTTTTCTTCACCATTTTTTAATTCAATTACCAGCCCTTCATCCCTAACTTCTTTGTAATTCAAGGATGTGTAAAAATCAACTCCAGCAGACTTTAGCTCCTGTAATAATGCCCATCCTGTAGTTTGACCCAATCCCGAACCGATCTTTCCAGATCTTCTCAAAATTGAAACCTTTCGTTCCGGTTTTATATCTTGTATTACAGCATTATTGTAACTATTTACGTTGTACTTTGTAAAATAATCTTCAATACTCGGATCATGCCCTTCAATTAATTTATGTGTTGAATCGCAAGCAATCCCCCCGCCTCCGATGACTGCTACTTCTTTACCGGGGGAAAAATTACCTGATAAATATTCTAAATAGGTTCCCACATTTTTCTTTTCAAGTCCTGGAATTTTAAATTCTCTGGGTTTTACTCCAGTTGCAAAAATCACTGCATCCGGGTTTATTTCTTCAAGAAGTTTAATAGTGCAATTTGTATTTAATCTGATATCCACTTCCAAAGAGTTAAGCTCATTTTTGTAATACCTAACTGTTTCTTTAAATTCAAACTTTCCTGGTATTACAGCCGCTAAATTTAATTGTCCACCTAATTCATTGGATTTTTCAATTAGTATTACGCGATGTCCTAAATTGGATGCCGCTCTTGCCGCTTCCATTCCCCCCGGACCCGAGCCCACAACCACAACTTTACTTTTTTTAGGTTCTGGAATTTTAGAAAACTCTAGCTCTCTATTTGCCTCTGGATTTACTAAGCAGGACACCATCAATTCCTTGAATGTATGATCCAAGCAAGCCTGATTACATGCAATACAGGTATTTACTCTATTGGGTTGGTTGTGATACACTTTATTTATAAAATCCGGATCGGCAAGCATTGGGCGTGCCATACTAACAATGTCTGCTTCCCCATTTTGTAAGATTCTAAGGATAGTATCTGGAGTATTTACACGATTGGAGGCTATTATTGGAATTCCGGGCACTCCTTTTTTGAAGTGACTTGCAACTTTTGCCCAAGCACCCCTAGGTACAAGCATACTGATGGTCGGAACTCTGGATTCATGCCAGCCAATACCAATATTTAAGGCATCAGCCCCTTCTTCTTTTAGACGCACTGCAAATTGTATGACTTCTTCTAAGATTGGGTTTTCGGGAATTAAATCAATACCAGACATTCTATAAATCACGGGGAGATCTTTGCCCGCTTTTTTTCGAATACTCTTCATCACCTCAAGACCAAAATTCATTCGTTTTTCATGGTTTCCCCCGAAAAAGTCATTTCTATGATTTGTGACTCCTGAGAAAAACTGATTGATAAGATAACCTTCACTGCCCATAACCTCAACAGCACCAAACCCGCATTCTCTGGCTATGAGTGCCGCATTCCCAAAATCTTCGATGGTTGCCCAGGCTTCGTCTTCTGTCAATTCATGTGGCACAAAACGGTTGATGGGAGCTCTAATTGGAGAGGGACCTACCAACTCTCTATGATATGAATATCTTCCTGCATGAAAGAGCTGGGCACACAAAATTCCCTTTTTTTTGAGGCCATCATTTACCTTCGTTAGCTCTTTGCAGTCTTCATCTTTTTGGAAATTAAAAAATATATTGCTTCCTTTTCCGGCATGATTGATCGAAATTCCACCGGTTGTAATGAGAGAGCAACCTCCCTCAAATCTTCTGCCATAAAAAGCAATCATTCGTTCCGCTGTTTCTGGCATTCCTTCCAGACCTAGGTGCATTGATCCCATAATGATTCGATGGGGAAGAGTAATTGAACCAATCTTAATTGGTTGAAAAATTGCATCGTATGCCATTGTATTTCTCCGTAACTCCCAAAGTGATGGTAGAAAGTTTTTATAAAAGTAGTTTATTGGATTTTATGTAAAATAATTAAGGAATTCTAAGGGCAAACCTGCCCCTAAAATTCTATTTTGCGGTATTTAGTGTTTTAACATCTGAAAGAAGTCATTACCCTTGTCATCTACTACTATAAAGGCAGGGAAATTTTCTACCTCAATGCCCCAAATAGCTTCCATTCCCAGTTCGGGATAATCCACAACTTCGACTTTTTTTATATTTTCTTTTGCCAGAAGTGCCGCAGGTCCTCCGATTGAACCCAGGTAAAAACCACCATTTTTATGACAGCTCTCGGTTACAACTTTTGATCGATTCCCCTTGGCTAGGGTGATCATGGAATATCCCTTTTCTTGGAAGAGGGGAACATAGCTATCCATTCTTCCTGCTGTTGTGGGTCCGAAGGATCCAGAGGGCATTCCCGCAGGGGTCTTTGCGGGACCTGCATAGTAAATAGGATGATTTTTGAAGTATTCGGGGAGTGCTTCCCCTTTGTCCAAACGCTCTTTTAGTTTAGCATGGGCGATATCACGGGCTACAATTAATTTCCCACTCAGCATTACCCTTGTTTTTACGGGGTATTTACTTAAGGTTCTTCTAATTTCATCCATGGGTTGGTTTAAATTCAGATGAAGAACTTCTCCCGAATTGGAGAGCTTTTCTTCCTTGGGGAGATACTTGCCGGGATTGTACTCCAATTGCTCAAGGTAAATACCATGCTTGGTGATTTTTCCCTTGATATTTCTATCAGCACTGCAACTTACACCTAACCCAACAGGACAGGAGGCACCATGTCGCGGAAGTCTCACAATTCTAAAATCATGGGCAAGATATTTTCCTCCAAACTGAGCACCAATTCCGGTCTCTCTAGCGGCTTTGAGCATTTTTTCTTCCAATTCTAGGTCTCGGAATGCATAGCCTTCTTTTCCGCCTTTGGTAGGGAGATGATCAAGGTATCCAGCACTGGCTAATTTTACTGTCTTTAGGGTCATTTCAGCAGAGGTTCCACCAATAACCACAGCAATATGGTAGGGTGGGCAGGCAGATGTTCCTAAATTGTTTACTTTATCTGTAATAAAGTTTTCCAGAGAGGTTGGATTCAAGAGAGCCTTGGTTTCTTGGAATAAATAGGTCTTATTGGCAGATCCGCCCCCTTTGGCTAAAAAGAGAAATTTATACTCATCTCCCGGTGTGGAATAGATATCCACCTGTGCAGGTAAATTGGAGCCTGAATTTTGTTCTTCATACATAGTTATGGGAACTACCTGGGAATACCTTAGGTTTCGGTTACTATAGGTATTGTAAATTCCTCTCGAAATTAATTCAGCATCATTCCCACCGGTAAAAACTAATTCCCCTTTTTTTCCAACCACAGTTCCTGTACCTGTGTCCTGACAGGTTGGGAGTTGCATATCTGCTGCAATCACTGAATTTCTTAGTAGGGCAGTTGCCACAAATTTATCATTGTCGGTAGCTTCTGGGTCATCTAAAATTTTAGAAACCTTGTCGAGGTGACCGGGGCGCAAGAAAAAGGAAACATCACTCATTGCCTGCTCGGCTAAAAAAGTCAGTCCTTCCGGTTCAACTTTTAAAATCTCCTTGTCGTTAAATGGGAGCGTACTGATAAAATCATTTGTCAGGAGCTTGTAAGGTGTTGTATCTTCACCTGTGGGATAGGGGTCACTATAAATAAAATCTGCCATTCTTTCCTCGAATATTAATATACTCTAATATCATACACAGGTGTCACAAAACGCAAGTAAAAATGACTAAAAAAATATAAATTATATGCCTTCCATAGGGAATAAATTACAGGGAAAATTTAAAAAAGTCTTAATTTCGACTGAAGAACTCTCAAAAGAAGCAATACAAATTGAAAAATTAATTAGTACACTCGAAGATTTTTATTCACAAAAAAAAATTGCAGACTGGGAAGCTGTACTACTTTTTATTTTAATTTATTTAAATCGAAGAGTAAAAAATTTTGCAATACAAGAAAGAGAAATAAATAAATATCAAAAAATCATAGAAAATTCGGAGTTTTTAATCAATCAAAACTCTACTCCGATTGAAATCCTTCCAGATGAATTAAAAGTTCTATTTATAAATACAACTAGCTGTGTTACGATTAGGGAATATCTATTAAAAATTAGATTTTTAAAATTAAAAGAAGAAATCAAAATTTGTTTATTGGAATGGTCTATTGGGAAATATGATATTGTTCTCGATAAAATTCCTTTTACTCCCAAAGAAATGTTAAGATTACAGTCTCTTGGAAAGAGGGTGGTTACTCTATCTTTTGATTTTGCTAAAAAGGGAGAACTCTTGGGTTCGAGGGATGCCTTTGAATTTACATTGCATGATTTATCACATGCTCATACCTTTTTTTCTCCGTACTACAATGCAAAAGGCCAAATTCAATTTTATCGATTTTTATATCGTCATTTTGGACTCTTGGCTCCCTACCGAGAAGATTCTGATTTTCAGAGTAAGTTGATTTATCTAATGAGCGACATGAATTCCCATCCCGAACATTTGAAAAGTTACTTTCGTGCCATACTAAAGGAATCTAAAAAAAATCTTAATTTAAGAAAAAAAAATCTTTACAGAGAACATTCTTCCATATTAGCACTCTAATATATAGAGTGCTAATAAATACTAGCACTCACTAAATTAGAGTGCTAAGGAGAAAAGAGATGTTTTTAAATCACTTTGATAAAAACAGATTTGGGATAAATTTATGGGCAGATTTGGATCGCATACAGGAAGAATTATCCTCAAGGATCATGAAAGGGAATGGAGTGAATCATTATGGCTCATATCCATCCGTAAATTTATACCAAAATGAGGAAGAGGTACTTGTAACCGCCTTTCTTCCGGGAATTGATACCTCAGATTTTGAAATGAGTGTAGTGGAAAATCGATTTCTTCTAAAAGGAAATCCAAAGAAAGAACCAAAAGAAGGAGTTTCCTTAATCAGAGAGGAATTGCTTGGATCGGAGTTTATGAGATCCTTTGAGCTCCCATTTAAGATCAATTCCGATAGAGTTACCGCAAACCTTAAAAATGGAGTTCTTTCGGTAAAACTTCCCAAGGCTGATGAAGAAAAAGCTAAAAAAATAAACGTAAAATCAGAATAATAATAGGAGATAAGAATGAATTCAACATTAGAGCAAACAAAAAAAGAAACCTATACCCCCAACGTAAATATTTACGAAGGAATTACAGAAACTATCTTGGTAGTAGATCTTCCCGGAGTCGATGAGAAAGGGGTAGATATCTCCTTTGAAAAAGACATTCTCACTATTAAAGGAGAGCCATCCTTTTTTTTACCTGAGGGCTACAAGGTCGTTCATAAGGAATACCAGATCGGACAGTACGTCCGAAAGTTTACGATCAATAAACCGATCAATATTGATGGGGTAAGTGCAAAAATAAAAAATGGAAGGGTAACATTGAATCTTCCCTACACAAACCCTACCACCAAAAAAATAGAAGTAAGAACTGAGTAATTTGAGAAAAAGGCTCACTCTGCCAAAGTGTAGGTGAGCCTTTTTTTGCCATTATCCCTCAGATTTGTAATAACTTAGAAATTAAAATCTCACTAGTAAATCTCTTCCTGAGAGCGGATATTTCTTTTGCATGTATTCATAAGAGAACGAAAACTTTATGCTAAGGGTATCATTATGAGAAAATTTTCTCATAATGAGATAAAATCTAAAGAGAAAATCTCAAAATATGAGGAAATTTCGATGATTTTAAGTAGGTATGAATTTTGCAATGAGAGAAATGGAAATCACGCAACGATACCTTCCTCTGCTCATAATTTGGGATATGTGTACACCTCTGCACATTCCCATTTTTTTTTATTTTAAACCTCTCCCGATTTAAGAAACGTCTATTAATTATTTATATTTACCTAAAATTGGAAAGAAAGGAAAAAGAATTTGTTAGAAATATATTGTGATGGCGCATCTCGGGGAAATCCGGGTCCGGCAAGTATCGGGGTAAGTATCCTTTTTAATAAAACAGAAATAGGATTCCTTTCTGAAAGAATTGGGAAAACAACAAATAATGTAGCAGAGTGGATTTCACTTTTGAGAGCCCTCGAGAAATGTAAAGAATTAGAAAATAAAAATCTCCTTATTTACATGGATTCTGAATTAGTTGTAAAACAATTTAAAGGGGAATATAAAACAAAGCACCCCGATTTAATCCCATTAAAAGAAAAAGTATTTCGGCTTAAGCCATTTTTTGAATCTATTGAAATTCGTCATATTAAAAGAGAATTAAATAAAAGAGCCGATGAGCTTGCTAATTTAGCCTTAGATGATAATTAAAATTCTCCTACTATTTATACTTTTATTATTAAATTGTAATACAAATGAATTTAAATACATAGGTACTACAAATAGAATCAGTGAGGAATATTTTTATGGTATTGGATTTAAGGTAAATTTATTGAAATTGGAAGCATCAGGACTCGATAGGCTAAAAAATGACCTAAAAAATGCTATTTCAGTAAGTGGAGAAAAGGGGAGAGTTTCCCTTTGGCAGGAGATTTCTCTTTTAAGTACTACAGAAAAAGATATATTCCTATTTCAAATTATTCCTGATACAAGGGTACTACCAGAATTTTTGGAATTTAATTTTGAATGTAGATCTGAAAAACTAATACCTAAGTTTAGTTATTATAGTAATATCACAATTGCAAACACCAAACAGGGTGGTTTTCAGAGCTATCCTATAGTATTTGGAATCGGTGGTGTGAATACAATGTATCCTAATTATTATAGATCTTATCCTCAGGATTATGATATAAGCATATCTACAAAACATGTTTATTCTTTTGTTTTTTATATTAAAAAAAATTCATGTATGACGCAAAAAAAAGAGAGATTTAGAGTGATAACTCCAGTAAATAATATTATAGAATTTGAGGTAAACTAATCCATATCTTCTAAGTCTAATTCATTTATTGCTAATAATGCAGATTCTTCATCCTGATAAATTTTAAAAAATTGTAGTACTTTAGTCATTTCAAAAACTTCTCTAACTGGTCTACCCATATTACAAATTCTTAACTCCAGATTAGAGTCATTTAAAACGCTTCTAAGGGAAATGATTGTTTTTAGTCCCGATGAGGATAAATATTTTAATTCTTTCATATTTAATAAAATATTCATGGTTGGATACTGACTTAAGATTTGTTCAAAATCTTCTTCAACTTCTCTGATAAGTTTTGTATCCAATGAGCCATTTAATTGTATAATTATAAAGTCTCTTGATTTTTTAAAAGAAATTGTCATTATTTTATAGCCTCATCACATCTATTGCAAAGTCCATTTTCTCTCTTATCTCTAGTGTGTTTCCAACATCTCGGACATTCAGATTCTTTTGGTAGTACGATTTCTATGCTATAATTTTCAGATTGAATTGACGAAATTGATTCTTGACTTGGTTTACCATATTCGACTTGTGATACAACTAAAAAGAATTCCATTTCCTCTTTCGTGATAACAAATTCTTCTTCTGAATGAATATAAACGGTAGCTTCTAATGATTTTCCAATTTTTCCATTTTGTCTGGCTTGTTCTAAAGCTTTTTGCACTAAAGTTTTTATTTGAAATAGAGGAGATATTTTTTTCTCAATTTCGGGATTTTCAAAATTCTTAATATTTCTGAAATTTTCTAAAAAGACAGAATTTTCTTTTTTATAATTTTCCCATACTTCTTCGCAAGTAAAGCTTAAAATAGGGGATAGGAGTATAGTCAAATTTTCTAGTATATGGGAAAGAACTGTACAGGAGGATCTTCTGGATTTAGACTGTTTAGTATCACAATAAAGTCTATCCCTTATGATTTCAAAATAATCTTGGGATAGTTCAACAGTGCAAAATCTTAAAACTTTTTGATAAATCTGATGAAATTGAAAAGTTTCATAAGCATTTTGAATTTCCCCATTTAAAATAGCCAATTGGTGTAAATAAAATTTATCTATATCATTTAATTCCTCATAGGAAAGATTCATAGAATCCTTATGACCGACTAAATTTCCTAAAAGATATCTAAATGTATTACGAATTTTTCTATATTGATCACTCACAACTTTTATGGATTCAGAACCAATCTTTACATCATCTCTAAAATCCTGAGATGAGACCCAGAGTCTCAATATATCAGCACCATATACATTGATAATATCTGTTGTTGGATTTATAACATTTCCTAAAGACTTGGACATTGCATGCCCTTTCTCATCTAGGACGTACCCATGAGTTAATACCGATTTATAGGGGGGAAATCCACGTAATGCCATGGAAGGCCAGAGGCTTGATTGAAACCAACCCCTATGTTGATCGGTTCCTTCAAGGTATAAATCTGCTGGGGGTTTATCTTTGCTATCACCAAAAACAGCAAAATTGGACACACCAGAATCAAACCAAACATCTAAGATATCATTTTCTTTATCAAACTCAATTCCATTACAATTCGGACATTGAGTATTAGGGGGGATCAATTCCTTAGCGGGTAAATTGTACCAAATTTCAATCCCTTCTTTCTCTACAAGTTTTATGAAATGACTGATGGTTTCCTTGGTCATAATTGTATTTTGACATGTCTTACATTTAAATGCAGGAATAGGAACTCCCCAATTTCTTTGTCTCGATAAACACCAATCGGGTCTGGATTCAACCATTGAGCGAATTCTTGTGATACCCCACTCAGGTATCCATTTAACTTTATCTATTTCTTTTAGAGAATTTTCCCTTAAATTTTGTCCATCTATGGAAAAAAACCATTGGGGAGTAGCTCTAAAAATCAGGGGTTTTTTGCTTCTCCAACTATGTGGATAGGAATGTGAGAAATCAGTGTGATACAATAAAAGATTTTTCTCTTTTAATAATTCTATAATTTTGGGGTTAGCTTCAAATATTTGGATACCTTTCATTGGTAAGAATTCATCAGTATAGCGCCCTCTATCATCTACGGGAGAGAAGGGTTCCAGGCCAGCTTTTAAGCCTACTTTATAATCATCCATACCATGCCCGGGGGCTGTATGCACACAACCTGTGCCCGCTTCTAAAGTAACATGATCTCCAAATAATGGAATAGATATTCTATCGATAAAAGGATGATTGAATTTTAAATTTTTGATTTCATCATTGCTGATAGATTTTATTTTTTCAAAATTTATTCCAGTAGTCTCTTCTACTTTAATTGCAAGTTCATCGGCCAGAATTAGTTTATCATTAGTATTGGTTTTATAGTAGGAATAACGTATATTTTCATTGAAGCATATTGCGAGATTTGCAGGAAGTGTCCAGGGAGTAGTTGTCCATATTAAACAATAAGAATCTTTTTCGCCAACTATGGGAAATTTTACATAAACAGATGGTGATACGTGTGGGGCATATTCAATCTCGGCCTCGGCATGTGCTGTGGCTAAGCTAATACACCAATACACGGGTTTTTTGCCTTTATAGATATAACCTTTTTCAAAAAGCTCTCCGAAGACACCGATGATTTTTGATTCAAAGTCTTTGGACATAGTAAGATATTTTTTATCTTTTTCCCAAAAACATAAAAATCGTGTCAAATCTTCTCCCTGTTTATTTACGAATTCATTGGCATAGTCTCTACATTTTTGCCTGAGTTCTGCGGGAGAAGTAGAGCTCGCTTTTTTATCCAAATTTTTTAATACCTGTACTTCAATCGGAAGACCATGGCAATCCCATCCGGGAACTAACTCTGTTTTATAACCGGAGAGATTTTTTGATTTAATAATAATATCTTTGAGTATTTTATTGAGTGCGTGTCCTACATGAAAATTACCATTCGCATAGGGAGGACCATCATGAAGAATAAAGGATTTATCTGACTTTTTTTGATTCATAAGAGATAAAATGTTTATCTCTTGCCATTTCTTAATTTGGAGAGGCTCTCTTTTGGATAGATCTGCCTTCATAGGAAAAGAAGTTTCCGGAAGATTTACTGTTTTTGAATAAAGATTTTCTTTTTGTTCGTTTTTCATACCTGACTGCTACCACTATGCAGAAAGGGGGTTAAATTTCCATATTTTTATATAACGTTATTACTGTCCTTTTCATCTAATTTTTTCACTAAAATCATCACTTCATTTGTGTCTGAAAGTAAAAGTGTTGCTGAATATGAATAATATATTGAGTCAAAATTAAAATTATATTGAATTTTATGTGAATTTCCAGATTCTAATACTTGTTTTAATGTTTGATTGAATTCATTTAAAAATTCATCCGGTAAATCTAAATCTGCAATATTTTTTCCAACCATAGCCTCTGAGGATATATACATACTTGAGGTTACTTCAGAATGAAAATCTAAGATTTTTCCATCAGAAGATAAATTTAACATAATGTCAGGAATTCTAGTTTTCAGATTTAAACTAAAATTACGAATATAATCCAGTCTTTCTTTTGCTCTTTTCAGTTCGGAGATATTATTATGCATTAAAAAAATTCCATGAATTGATGAGTTATTTGTACCAATTCTTGAGATTTTTAAGGAAAAATATTCTTTAGAGAATCTTAATATTCGTGAAAATTCTAGTTCACGATAGTCTGTATTACCCGATTGAACCATTTGTATATTTTCTTTAATTTCCCCTATATAATTTCCACAACTTTTATAGATATTCGGGAGAGAAGTAAATATATTATTAGTTGAATTTACCAATTTAAAATTAAACATATCTTCAAATAATTTATTAGATTTAATAATATCTCCGTTGTCATTTATGATAACAATGCCTGATTGAATATTATCCATTAATTCATTTTGCATTTTTACAGAAAAATCTAAAGATTCAAATGCACTTTGTCTATTTATGATTTCTTTGACTAAATATTTTTGTAATTTTTCATTCTCTCTTATCATTGAATAAGAGGAGCCTCTTATTTGAACTACTAGAGAAATAAGATAAACAGATAGGATGGATATTGTTAAAAGTGAGTATATATTTAAATAATGGATCAAATCATTTGTGATACCATTTGCACTCATGAGAGAATAATCTGTAGCTTCAAGAAATATTATACAAATGATTGAGATTAAGATTCCACCAACTTGCATGTTTTTTTCATTTTCGTTGAATAATAATCCTGTTTGTAAAATTATGGGAATATAAAAAAAGAGAATTCCGGATTCCATTGAAAAAGTTGATGTAAGACAAAAAACGATTAAATTGTTGGCTAATAGATAAACAATTTTGGCTTGGTTAAGTCTTTGAAAATAGTTGAATATGTAGACGGAAATTAATAAAAAGCTTTGAGAGAGCAAAAAATAAGAAGTGGCTTCAAATTTTATAATATAAAAAAAGATACTGAGTGTAGTTATACAAAAAATGGATACAAATGTCAGCTTGTTTAGAAGTATGATTCTCTTAATTTCAATGGAATCTAGGTGACTATTAACTCCCAATGTAAAAAGATCGTTTCTCAATTTGAGGAAATATAAAGTTAAGTCTTCTAAAATTGAGATTTTTTTCTCAATTTGGTAACTCTGAATATTTTTATACTTTTGGCTTGCCATTTATGATTAATGTATAAACTTCAAAAATTTAGTCAATATATTAATGACTAAATTAATTAATTATTTAAAAAAATATAATTCAAACTAGCAAAAAAGAAGAATTAATAGTTTAAAATCATCTTACATAATAAGTCGGTGTACTACTAAAATTATATAAAAAAAATAATGATAAAAATTTTATTTTTCTAAAGTTTTTTAGATTTTTCAAAAGAGTTTTTGAGGTAAAATTTAATAATTTTTATTTTAGTGAATAAATAGAGGTAAAAATCTTTTATTTTTAAATAAAACTTCAATAGAATTTTAGCTTATATACTCGATATTACTTACAGAGTCCCTATTTTTTAGGCTTGTGAAATCATATAAAAAAAAAGATAAGGAAAGAGTCTCAAAGTAAATTGCCATGAAGTTATTCTCAGTAAAAAATATAAAATCTATATTAATCTTATTCTTTTCTTTATGCATTATTATATATACCCTCGTAAAAGTTTACCTGATTTATACACAAGGGAGTATTCATATAGCTGTTGTGGGCCCTATGTCGGGAGAATCTGGGGCGAATGGCAAGGCATATGTGAATGGAATAAATTTATTTATTGAGCCTCTCAATAAAATGGGGGGCGTCAATGGTAGAAAAATTGTTTTAGATATCTATGATGATCAAAATAACCCTGAACTAGCCAAAGAAAAAGCGGAAGAAATTGTAAAAAATGGCAGAGCTGTGGCGGTTATTGGACATAATAGCAGTGCCTGTTCAAATGCAGGGGCTCCTGTGTACAAAGAAAATAAAATTCCCGCCATCACTCCCGCTTCTACTAATATTGAATTAACTAAGGATAATGAATGGTATTATAGGGTTATATTTAACGACAATTCACAGGGTAGATTTTTGGCGAATTACATCAAAAAAATTCTCCAGAAAGACCAAATCAAAATCATCAGTGAAGAGGAAGTCTATGGTAAATACCTGGCAGAAGTATTTATAAAAACTGCCAGAGAAGTAGGCTTGGGGGTAACAAAATCCTTTTCCTTTAAGTCAGATGAGACCACCAAATTAAAAGAGATGAAAGATATCATTGAGACTCTTAAGACTCAAAATGATAAACAAATGATTTTTTTATCTATGAGTGGTGCAAACGGGGCAATATTTTTAAAATTACTCAAAGATGCGGGGATACTCAATCCATTGATTGCACCGGACTCTTTTGCCTCTTCTGGATTTTTAAATGCACTTTCTCAGACCAAAAGAGAAAAAGAAACTCCGGGATATTATTCTAATGGTATTTATGTTACCACACCTTTAATTTTTGACAATGCTAATCAAAAGGCTCAGTATTTTAAAGAATTATATATCAAATCCTATCCAATTGAGCCGGACTGGAGATCTGTATATGCCTATGATAGTATAATGCTCTTGGTGGAATCGATCAAAAATACAGACATAACTGGTAATGAGAAGGAAGTAGAAGGAGAAAGACTTAAAATTAAAGACTATTTGGAATCTCTTGATTCAGTTGGGCAGGCAGTCGAGGGGGCTACAGGATTAAACTATTTTGAAAACGGCGACTCTCCCAAACCGGTGTCTATCGGTGTCTATAAAAATAAAAATATTATCTCTGCCTTAACACAGCTTCAGGTTGTGAAGGATATAAATGAAATTTTTGATTTAGAAAATGCTCTAAAAACGGAAAGGGTTTTGTATTTTGATAACAAATATTTGTATAAAACAAACGTAGTTTATACCGGAATAGAAATTAACGATATAAGCGAATTAAGTATATCTAATTTAACATATAATTTAGATTTTTACCTATGGTTTAGATACAGCGGTAATATTGGACCCGAGGATATAGAATTTGTTAACTCTATATCTGAAGTACAATTGGAAAAACCTATTGATACAGAAACTTCAAAAGAAGATCTTATGCATTATAAATTGTATCACGTAAAGGGAACTTTTAAGTCAAATTCATTGCCTGTTAAATATGTATTAGAAGAAAATGCGTTGGGTGTTAGCTTTTTTCATAAAACATTGACACGTGAAAATTTAATCTACGTAATTGATACAGTAGGTATGTCAAAATATCATGGCAAAAATTATGACATACACAATAAAAAAATTCTAAGTCCCTATAGTGGGTTTAAAATTGCTTCCGAGTGGTTTTTTCAAGATATTCTAGAAAAAACCACTCTCGGTTCTCCCCGATTTATCGGACTTCGAACCGCATCCATAGATTATTCAAGATTTAATATGGGCGTGAGAATCAAAAAAGATGAGATTTCCATGAGAAGGTTTTTGCCATATACACTTTCTTTATTTATAATGGTTGTTTCTATCATTGGAATGATTATGATTGGAATCCTATCGAGTCTAAAAATTTACAAGGGATATGCTACTACATTTTGGATGGTACAAACCATTCTTGCTTATCTTACTTTAAGTTCATCTGAAATACAATTCATAGATTCATTTATCGAAAGTAATAATATTACTATGGTAAAAATAACACTTTCCGCATATGATTTATTTTGGTGGATTGTTCCCGCAGTTACCTTAACTCAATCTATTGAAAAGTTTATATGGTTACCATTAGAATTTAAAACAGATCATAAAATTCCGACTGTTGTAAGAAAATTCTTAAATTTTGTAATTTATATGCTTACTTTTTTTAGTATTATAGCATTTGTGTATGACCAAAAAATTACTAGTCTATTAGCAACATCCGGTGTTGTAGCTATGATTATAGGTCTTGCGATTCAGGTAAATATTTCCAATGTATTTTCGGGGATTGCCATAAACATTGAAAGACCATTTAGGGTTGGGGATTGGATAAAAATAGGCAGTATGGAAGAGGGTAAGGTTGTCGATATAACATGGCGTACTACGCGACTCACGACCCGTGCAGGAATAGTTTTGAGTATTCCCAATAGTGTTGCCAGTGAGGCTTCCATTTACAATTATAGTCTGCCCGATGGTATTGTAGAAATGTGGTTTACTATTCACATTGATCCATCCGTTCCTCCCCGTAGGGTTGTAAAGGTATTATTAGACGCACTTATGAGTAGTGACGGAGTCCTGACAAAACCCGAGCCATATGCAAGGTTTAATGAATATTCGGAGTATGCTGCCGATTATCTTTTTGGCTACTGTTTTAAGGATTACACCAAGAAAAATGCAGTCAGAAAATCTGTATGGTCAAATGTCTGGATACATCTGCATAGGGCGGGGATTTCTCCAGCCTTCCAGAGACAGGAATTGCATTTGTTCAAGGGCCAAAAACAGGATACGGAAGATGCTAAAACACCACTTGCATTGGTAAGGGAAATTGACATATTCGAAACATTTACCCCCGAAGAGAAAAAAGATTTAAGTCATAAAGTAAAAGCATTAGAGTTTCAGCCGGGAGAAATGGTAGTTAAAGCAGGAGAACAAAAATTTACCATGTATGTAATTTCTGAAGGGGTATTTACAGTTCAGGTACCACTAGAAAAAGGGGGATTTCTCAATGTAGCCCGTTTGGGAGCCGGAAATTTCTTTGGGGAGATGGGGCTACTCACAGGAGCAGTTCGAACCGCAAATATAGTGGCGGATTCCTATTCAATAGTCTATGAAATTACCAAAGAAGATGTGGATCCTTTTCTGGAAAAGCACCCTGAAATCTTAAGAAATGTTAAGAAAGTTATGACGCAAAGGACAGATGTGTTACAAAACAAAAAACAGGAAGCTATGGCTGAGCCTCCCCCTAAAAAGGTATCTTGGTTTGAGAAATTTAAATTAAAGTTATACGCAATCTTAGGAATTGAAGATGATGACGATGACAGTCAGCATAAAAAAGAGGTAACTCTGTGAAAAAAATCCCCTTACATGTAAAAATTTTATCGGGCATTCTGTTTGGTGCAATTTTTGGGCTTCTCTTGGTATATTACAGTATGGGATCCTTTGCAATTACCTGGATTAAGCCTATTGGTCTCATGTTTTTAAATATGTTAAAAGTAATGGCGGTTCCCCTTGTTTTTATTTCCCTTGTGAGTGGAGTTTCGAGTCTAAGAGATATAAATACATTTAAACGTATTGGGGTAAAAACTATTGCTATCTATATCACAACGACATTTGTTGCTGTACTACTCGGGTTGTTTATTGTGAATATTATAGATCCGGGAAAAGCACTTTCTGCTACTAAAAGGGAAGAAATACGGGCTAAGTACGCAGAAAATGTTTCCAAAAAAACAGCTGATGCCTCAGAGCAAATAAAGTCCAAGGCTCATCCCATGCAATTTTTTGTAGATATGATCCCCACAAATATTTTTAAATCTGCAAGTGATAACACACAAATGTTACCAGTCATAGTTTTTGCCATGATATTTGGAATTGCTATGGTGGTGACGCCCGTAGAAAAAGTAAATGGGGTTCGAATTCTTTTTGAAAGTTTAAATGAAGTTATTTTAAAGATGATAGATATTATAATGGAATTTGCTCCCTTGGGAGTGTTTGCATTGATTTCAAGTTTAATTGTAGAATTTGCGGGGGATAGTATTGCAAATGCTATCGATTTATTCAAAGCCCTGGGATTATATTCTTTATCTGTATTGATAGGTCTGGCTATTATGGTCTATGTTATATATGGAGCAATTGTAATTCTTGCCGGCAAAAAATATTTTACATTCTTTCGTAAAATTCTTCCCGTTCAGATGGTAGCTTTCTCGACAAGTTCGAGTTCAGCAACCTTACCAGTGACAATGGATGCCTGTGAAAAGGAATTGGGCATTTCCAATGAAGTCGCCAGTTTTGTATTACCTGTTGGTGCCACAGTAAATATGGATGGAACCAGTCTTTATCAGTCGGTGGCGGCGGTATTTATAGCGGGTGCTATGGGAATGGAACTAACCCTATCCGATCAGGCAACCATAGTGATAACTGCAGTACTCGCAAGTATTGGATCGGCTGGAGTTCCCGGTGCGGGTATGGTGATGTTAGTGATAGTTTTAAACTCGATAGGAGTTCCCACAGAGGGTATTGCACTTATTTTCGCAGTGGATCGCATATTAGATATGTTCAGAACGACTGTCAATGTTACTGGAGATATGGTAGTGGCAACACTGATTCAGGAATCTGAAAACAAAAGGAAGGTGAAAAATGTTTGAAAGTATATTTTCTTATTTTTGGATATCATTTGGTTTTGGATTGTTGTCTCTTTTAAATCCATGTGTGTTTCCTTTGATTCCCTTCACTGTATCAGCTTTCACACCTAAAGAAGGGGAAAAAAAGAAAAACTATTTATTGCAATCAGTAATTTATTCTGTCGGAATCATATTTACTTTTTCTGTTTTAGGTATTCTATTCTCGATTTTTTTTGGGGCTTCTGGTATTACAAAATTAGCCACCAATCCTTTTTTAAATTTTAGCATTGGAATCATTTTTTTATTCTTTGCCTATGCTCTAATCGGTTTTGATTTTTTACTGCCTCCCTCTTTGGTTCTATTTTATAGCAAACTTGAAAATGTTTCCGGATCGGGTTATTTTTCTATTTTGATAAAAGGATTTATAATCTCTATTGCAACATTTACTTGCACAATGCCTTTTGTGGGAAGTATATTGGTCACTGCCTCCAAAGGAGAATGGTTTTTTCCACTTATAGGAATGTTTGGGTATGGACTTGCATTTTCCATTCCATTTACACTCTTATCTATGTTTCCGATGATTTTAGAAAGACTTCCTAAAAATGGAAAGTGGAATGCTAAATTTAGGGGAATTTTAGGTATATTTGAAATTATAGCCTCATTAAAGTTTTTTAGTAATGCAGACTTAATTTGGGGATTTAATATTCTTTCGAGAGAAATCTTTTTAAGTATTACAATAATTCTCTTAGTAATAAATACACTATATACCTTAGATTTTTTTGAGGATATTAAAAATTTTTACAATCAAATTAAAAAAATATCCAAATATCAAATTACCCTTTCTATTATTTTTGTATCACTTATCATATATTTAACTTTTGGTATCACAGGATCTAATTTAGGGGAATTGGAAGCATATCTGCCACCCAAACAAAATAATTTTTCGGATAAAAATACAGATTTAGTTTGGATAGAAGATCTCGACATAGCCAAGAGTAAGGCAATCGAATCAGGAAAACCAATCTTGGTAAATTTTACAGGTGTAATTTGTACGAATTGCAGGTATATGGAAGAAAATGTGCTAAACACAGAGGAAGTTAAAAAAGAACTTTCTAAGTATATTCTTGTAGAATTATTTACGGATAGGGGAACCGAAAAAGATGATGCAAACCAAGAATTTGAAGAGAAAAAATTTGGAACCAACGGGATTCCATACTATGCCATATTAGATAAAAATGATAAAATTCTTTCCACTCACCTTGGAATCACAAGGGATTCAGATGAATTTATAAATTTTTTGAATCTAAAAAAAAATTGAGAGCTATAAATTATCCAATCTTTTTTGTTTTGATCCTTGTTATTCAATTCAAGTGTGCAGATCAAACCATTCAAAAAAAAGAAATAGCATCCAATATATTTGAATCCTGCATGGAAACTTTTTCTGATGAAATCAAATGCAAAGAAATGCAGGACAAATCCGAAAAAAGATCAGTCCTCCCAAATACAAACATTGAAACAGGGAATCTATACATTCGACAGGAATTGAATGACCTTTTAGACACCAAATCCAAACTTTATGTTTTAGAACTCCTTGGTGAGCCGGAAGAAAAAAGTATTGATGGCGGCGGGAAAGAATACTTTATATATTCAAGACCTATATCTAAGTATTCTAAAAAGTCCTCTCCCGATAATCAAATCATTGTTATTTTTAGAAGAGGGCAGGTAACTAAAGTCTTACATAAATAATGATATATGTAACATAATCTTTTGTATTATAAATTTTATTATAGACTGTATTTTTTTACATGCTCTTTTTTAGTTGACCCTTTTTTGAGACCAAATTCTTATGTAAGAATGAAATTTTTCATGAACTTTATGGTTATTCTGATATCGGTGGCTTCGGTCATTGTACCGGTAGAGGCATATCTGGATTCCATGGAATTTTCATCTCATAACAAACAAATTGTAGAGATGGATGAGGAGTTTTACTCAGTTGCAATAGCAGTCAAGTCTTACATTGAATTTGATGCAGAAGCTGATCTTTTTCTCCGTACATTCTCTTTTCATAATTATATATTGCCACAGATTTCTGTCTTTATACTAATTTTATCTCTACTTCCCTTTTGTTTTTTAATGTCGTACTCCCTCTTGTATTTACCCCCACCTAGATAACCTAAAACTTTTTTTTGAATTTCCTTACTTTTACAGGATAGGTCTATGTACCATAGTATTATAATAATTATATATATATTTTTACATTCAGTGTTTTCTCCTCTTTATTCTCAAGGCAGTGAACAAAATCCAGATAGTAAATACCTTACTATGATGGAAGCTGAATCTTTGTTTATGAAAAACAATCTTTTGTTGTTGGCCGCTAAGTTTCAAATAGAGACAAAGCGGGCATTGATTATTCAAGCAAGACTCTATGCAAATCCAAATATTTTCTTAGAGCAAAATACGTTTAATGATAAGACAGACAGAATTTTAGATTTTACTAGAAATGGGCAAACAGTAGTTCAAATCCAGCAATTGTTTTTATTGGGCGGGAAAATTGACAAGAGAATTAGAGTAGCTGAAATCAATACTAAAATCAGCGAAGAGAGATTTTCTGATATTTTAAGAGCCTTAAAATTAGAACTCCGATCAAATTTTTTATCTATTTATTTTTTGAGAGATGCCCTTAAATTTTATGATAAAAGTACGGAGTCTTTACGTAAGACAGTTGATTATTCAGAAAGAGCTTATCTTAATAGAACCCTTCTTTTGTCAGAGGTACTACGTATCAAAGCTCTCCTGTTTTTTTTGGAACAGGAAAGAACGGAAATATTAGTTCAAATCAAAGAAAAAGAGTCTTCCTTGCGAGTTCTTCTGAATGAGGATTCTATCTATGGGAAAAATATTATACCTGTCATAGACGAGAAGAAATTAGACAGCATAAATCCTGAGATCTATAAGTCCAATGAAGTTTTAGAATTAGCAATTGAATATAGACCTGACTTAAAAGCGGCAATACAGAGTGTAAAGTATGAAGAAGCAAACTTAGCCCTCCAAAAAGCAAACGCAATTCCAGATCTTTCCTTCGGTCCTGTTTACAATAGGGCAGGGACATATATTCCCAATTACTTTGGTTTTACTGCACAATTAAATGTTCCTATTTTTGATAGAAATCAGGGTAATATTGAAGCGGCAGAAAAGGCAATTTTAGAAAGAAGAAGCGGATTACAAAATCAACGTATCACAGTGGAAAACGAAGTGGTAATTGAGTTAACCAGAGCAGTAGAAAAAAATAAAATCTATAATCAATTTAAAGGGAAATTTACAGAAGATTATGGAAATTTGGCTGCTCTTATGATTTCAAACTACCAAAAGAGATACCTCACAATCATAGAGTTTGCGGATTTTTTTGAAACATATCGCAATACTATAGTAAATATTTTAAAACTAAAAACAGAACGGGCAGAATCCTTTGAAAGATTAAACTATGTAACCGGAAAATCAATAATTGTAATTCAACCGGAAGTGGAGTAAATAATGGAAAACGAAAAAATAAATAAAATCTTAGAATTTGTAAAATCAAAAAAGTACTACATCATTGCTGTAGTTGTAATTTTAATTGGTGCTGATATTTTTTATTCCAAGCATAAAACTAAAGAAGAAGAAAAAAAATATGCTTTTGTGAAACCTGAAATCTTGGAAGGCGGAAAAATAGTAAAATTTCCCGTTGGAAGTGTGGGTGTAGATAGAATCAAAACTGCTAAAATCGAAAAAGGTTCCAATTTTATTACAGTCGGAGCTCCTGCTAGAATTATAGCGAGTATTACATCTTCTTTGGCGGGTGGCAGTAAGATTGTGTTATTTGAATCTCCAGAATTGAACAGTTTATACGCGGAATATGTCCACAGTAGAAACGCTGTAACACGATCCTCTAAAAACTTAAAACGCTTGAAAGACATGTATGTCAACCAAGTGGCTACTGAGAAAGATATTATTGAAATTGAAACAGAAGCCAGTAACTCCCAAGCTGAGTTAGCTGAAACAGAAGGGAAACTCAGAGCTCTTGGTTTCAACCCTGTAGAACTCGATAGGGTAAGGGATAACGTAGTATGGCTAATTTGTGATGTTCCTGAGGGTGATTTGAATGTGATGGAAAAAGGCAGGAAGGTCAGAATTAAGCTAACGTCTTTCCCTGAACTTGAATTGTATGGGGTATCAGAGGCTGTCGGGGATAACGTAGATCCCACCACAAGAACTGTAAAGGTTAGAATTTCCATGCCAAACAAAGAAAACCGCTTTAAGCCGGGGATGTTTGCTCACGTAGAGTTTGGAGAAGCTATGGGCTCTTCTTTTGTGATACCTCTTACTTCAATATTTATGAGCGAAGGTCAGGCGTATATTTTTGTTAAAAAAGAAGAGGGTATATTCGAGAAAAAAACCGTGATATTAGGAAATTCCGATCGTGAGAAAGTTGAAGTAGTGAGTGGATTGACATGGAATGAAGAAGTAGTAATTTCTGGAACAATACTCTTGAAAGGATTGAGTGTCGGTTATTAAAATGACAAATTCATTATCGAAATTTTCGAGTCTTATTAATAAAAAGCACTACTTTATTTTTATATTATTCGTAGTACAAGTATCAATTTATTCTGAGGATACTGTAGAATCTAATAAAGAGTATCTCAATGGAAATAAAAATTATATGGATGAAAAAAGAGATAATTTTTATAAATCAGAAAGAGCAGGTAAAAAAACAGAGCCCGATTTTATTAAAAATGGTAGGGAAGAAAAATTTTTAGTATTGGGTGCGTCCGCGGGTAGCCCCGGAAGTATTAATCTCAATGCAGGTTATTATTTTGATCGATTTGTAGTTAGGGGCTCAGGAATGTATTACAAACCAAATTGGAATGGATTTCAAGTAGATTTGGGATATTCGATTTATAAAACAGCCCATGTCATTTATGGATTTTCTCTCGTTGCTGGAGCTTTTCATGTGAATCCATTTGATCCTCAAAGTGGAGCAGGGGGCCAAAACAATTATAATAGATTTGATTTTCCAGGCTACCAAAACCAACCAACCACCTATACCGATCAGCTCATACGGGCAAATATAGCCTCCACAAACCCCGATTTAGCATTGGTTCTAAATTACCTATATAATACCCGTCAAGAAGCCAATTTAAGTCAGAATTATATCGGTGGAGCTTTTGACTTTTATTTGGATGGGTTTTGGGTGCAATTAGGAATGGGGGTCGGAAAAGGGGACTATAGAAATCCACAGCTACTTCTCCAAGTGGGCTATCTCTTTGATTTTGGAAGAAAGGACAAATAATGATAAACAAACTCATTGAATTATCTTTAAAGAATAAAGCCGCAACAATTATTTTTGGTATTGTAATATTTGTCTTTGGAACAATCGCTTGGTTTAATTTAAGAAAAGAAGCCTATTCTGATATAGCTGATACCCAGGTTAGATTGATCGCAAAATTTCCGGGTAGAGCGGCAGGTGAAGTGGAGGAAAGGGTAACTCTTCCGATAGAAAGGATTTTAAACGCAATACCCAAGGTAATTGTAAGACGTTCAAGAACAATCAATGGTTTAGTTGTATTTCAGTTTGTATTTGAAGAAGGCACAGATGACTATTTTGCAAGAACCCGACTGTTAGAAAAAGTTAGGGAGGCAGATATACCCCCTGGAGTAGAGCCTCAGCTCGGTCCTTTGAGCTCACCTGTGGGTGAAATTTATCGCTATGTGGTAGAGACAACAGAAAACCATACTCCCATGGAGTTACGTACTTTACAAGACTGGGTAATTATGCCTAAACTACTCGGTATCCCCGGTATTGCAGATGTGATTACATTCGGTGGTCTAATGAAACAGTATCACGTTATAACTGATCCAGAAAAATTGATACAATATAAATTAACTCTTGCTAATGTCATTGATTCAATTCAGGCGAATAACCTCAATACCGGAGGAAATATTTTAAGACAGGGAGAGATTGGTTTTCCTATTCGAAGTTTGGGTGCAATACGAACCATTAAGGATATTGAGACAATTGTATTAAAAGAAAACAATGGGGTACCAATTTTTGTTAGGGATATCGGCACCGTGGAAGAGTTTCCTTCATTACCTACTGGAGCCCTGGGGTATACTTTTCAGGATTATAAAGATGGTCTCGGGGATATTGATGTAGATTCCAGCATTCAGGGCTTAGTCGCAATGAGACGTTGGGGTGATACAGAAGAAATGGGGCAAAAAATAAGGGATAAAGTCGCTGAAATAAATGAAAAATATTTACCAAAAGGAGTAAGGCTAAGAAATTCGTACGACAGAGGAGACTTGGTAAGTTATACTCTAAGAACTATTGGTTTTACTCTAATGGAAGGTATTGCGATTGTACTACTAGTATTAGTATTTTTTATGGGTAGTTTTGAAGCGGCATTAATTGTAGCATTAACAATACCTTTATCAATGTTATTTGCTTTTATTATAATGAAATTAACTGGAGTTACTGCAAATCTCTTATCTTTAGGAGCAATTGACTTTGGTATTATTGTAGATGGATCGGTTGTAATAGTAGAAAACTTAATGAGAAGATATAGAGATTCAGAGCCCCAAGAAAGGATAATGGGTATTGATTCATTTACTCTTCACTCAGCTGCTGAAGTTGGAAAAGAAATCTTCTTTTCTATTAGTATTATCATTTTAGCATATCTCCCTATCTTTACATTTCAAAGAATTGAGGGACGATTGTTTTCTCCAATGGCATTTACTTTGTCTTACGCAATCGGTGGATCCATGCTCTTAGCACTTACTTTAGTTCCAGTACTTATGACAATAGTTTATAAAAAGAGATTTGAAGCAGGTGATCTTGAGCATATTGAATGGCATAATCCAATAGTAGAATGGCTCACAGTGAAATATACTAAGTTTATTCCCATGTTTATTAATAATTCCAAGAAAACTGTAACCGTTGCATTTGCTATTGTAATATTTATAAGTGGGATAGGGATAAAAGTAATTGGAACTGAATTTCTTCCTGAGTTAGATGAGGGTGGTTTTACGATGAGAGCTTTCTTTCCCGTTGGTGTTCACTTACAGGAAGCAAGAAAGTATCTCAAATTAATGCGAGAATTAATAGCGAAGAATCAACCTGTAGATGTAATACTTTCTCAATTGGGTAGGAATGATGATGGTACCGATCCACTCGGTCCCAACCGATTAGAAGTATTTATAGGACTGAGAGATTATAATAAATGGGAAGAAAAAATATCAAAGCAACAATTATTACTACGACTTAGAAATGATATGGAATCGAATTTCCCCGGGGTTAGATTTAGCTTTTCTCAGCCAATTATGGATAATCTAAGTGAAGCAATTATGGGTACAATCGCCGATTTAGCTATATTCGTAGTGGGTGATGATTTAAAAATTATGAGGAAATTAGCAGAAGAAATCCTAGTAATTATTAAGGAAATTCCGGGGGCTAGTGAATATGGGATTGAACAAGAGGGAGAACAGGCTCAGCTTACTATAAATATCAGACGGGAGGTTGCCGCTAGATACGGGATAAATGTCTCTGAAATACAGCAAGTAATTGAAGCGGCAATTGGTGCTTCTCGTATTTCAACCCTTTATGACGGTGCATGGAGATTTGGAATTGTAGTACGATATTCTGCCGATTATAGAGCATCCATTAAATCTATTGAAGATATTCCAGTCATTTCCCCTAAAGGAGAGAGAATCCCACTAGCTCAACTCGCTGAAATTAGCTTAATAGAAGGACCCACACTCATATTTAGACAGGAAAGTAGAAGAAACATAACTGTCAGAACGAATATTCGGGGACGGGATCAGGGAGGATTTGTGGCAGAAGCTCAAAAGCGGATTGCTGAAAAAGTTAAATTTCCCCCTGGATATTTTATAAAGTGGGGAGGGCAATTTGAAAATCTGAGTCGGGTTGGTAAACAATTAGCAATTGTGATACCATTAACGATAGCAATTATTTTTGGTGTACTCTATTTACTTTATCATAATATTCGATATGTAATGGTAGCAATGGCTTGCCTTCCTTTTTCATTAATTGGAGGAATGGTAGCATTGATGATTAGGGGATATTATTTTAATGTATCTGCTGGTATTGGATTTATATCTCTTTTCGGTGTGGCTACTATTTCAGGGGTATTATTCGTATCTCGAGTGAATCATGTCAGAGAGTCACATGAAGGTATTTCAATTAGAGAGGCCGCTCTTAAAGCCGCTCAAATACAACTTAGACCCCTTTTAATGACTATGCTTCTAGCTCTTCTCGGACTAATTCCAGCTATGTTTGGTACAGGGGTAGGATCTGATGTTCAAAGACCACTGGCAACAGTAATTGTTGGGGGGCTCACATCTGGTTTGATATTAATGTTAACCGTACTACCTTCTTTATATATTCAACTAGTTAAGGAAAAAGAGGAAGAAATTCCACAGATTTAACTTTAGTGATACAGAGAAAATTAAAATATTTTCTCTGTATCACTAATTAATCATATTTAAAAATTTAAAAAAGACAATTCTAAGTTTATATTTTACCCTATTTGATGAATTTTCTTCTTCTATTAATCTAAAAAAATCAATCTGAGCATTAATTCATTTCATATATTTAGAATTATTCTAAATAATATGGAATATACCAATTCTCTCCTTAAAAATAAAATCACTCTGTTTAAATTCATCTCTTAGTGCTTAAAATATAAACATTTTTTTTTGAATCGTATAAATATTATGCGTATTATGATTCAGAAAATTGGTTAAAGAAGCGAAACTTTGATTATTTATTGAATTATTTTCAATTTTACTAACTGGCACGCCTATTGCATAGGCATAGTTATATAAAAAAGGAAGGAGTATAAGTCAATGTTTAAAAAAACAATAGCTTCTGCATTCTTAGTATTCTTCTCATCAGTCGGTATCCTAATGGGAGATGATAAAATCGTCAAAGGTAAAGATGAAGAAAAAACCCCAGAAAATAAATGGTATGATACGGTAAACTTATCGGGTTACGTAGATGTGTATTACAATTACACAATGAATAACAGGCAGGGTGGAACACAGGACACTGCTGGAACCTTTCATACATACAATAAGCAATTCGCTGTCAATGCTGTTAAACTATCAATTGAAAAAGTACCCGATCGGGTGAGTCCCTGGGGCTTTAGAATGGATTTACAGAATGGTCAAAACCTAATGTACCAAGAGAGACCTTATCAGACAACTAACTCTATTCATAATATGCAGTTGTTACAACAGGGCTATATATCCATGTATTTTCCTATTGGAAAAGGCTTACTAGTGGATGTGGGTAAAATGGCAACACATATAGGTAACGAGGTCTTGGACTCAAAAGATAACATGAGTTATACCATTGGCTACATATTCTTTAACACAATCCCTTTTATCCATACAGGAGCAAGAGCGACATACACGATTACAGACAAATGGAGTGCAGGTCTTTATCTCTATAACAGTGCAATGGGAACAGGTTATACAGGAGGTTCAGGTAGCGTAGGACAACAGTTTGGAGCTCAAGGACTTCTTCCTTATGGAGATCCCGCTCTCACTGCTACAACCTCTACAGCATCTCCATCAGCGTCTCTTACAAGCACATCTCAACATGCTTACGTGGATGGGCCTAATCCTATGAAAACAGTGGGCACACAGGTAAAAGGAGAAGTAAATCCTAAAATGACCTGGGTATGGAACACTTTATATGGCGATGATAACCTAAGAGCCCGTCCTACAGATTTAGATACCTATGGTCAGGCTTACTATACAAATTATGCTTCAACTGCTTTAGGAACGCCCGGATATACAATTCCCAATAGAACGAGTTCTTTTAGACAGGACAATTGGTTTATCAACCACATGTCATTTATTTTCAATCCTACCTCTAAGTTAACAGTATTATTGGATTGGACTTTTGGTCAAAGAAAGGGCGAAACAATCAATGGTGCTTATGGTTATCTGTTGGGAGACAACAAACTTTTAGGTCTCGACATAAATAGTGACGGAACCAAAGATATATATCTGAGAGGCGATACAAGAGATACAATTAAAATTTACAATACCTACGGACTATGGATGAAATACGAGTTTACTTCTAAGTTTGCAACAGCACTTAGATATGAAAATATAGATGATTCTAGATACGGTGGAGCCTTGGTAGTAAATTCACCTTTATTTGATCTTACACCTAGAGATAGATATGACCTACAAGTAAAAGATTCATTAGGATTGAGAAATGCTTCCTCTTTGGGTCAGATCAGAACATTAACTATCACTCCTACATATAGTTATACTGAAAACTTACTTATTAAAGTTGACTTACGAAGAGATTGGGGATTGGGTAATGCTTTTATTGATCAAAACGGTAAAGCGGCACATGGACAAAACGGTATAATTATCGGAATAGTTGCGAAGTTCTAAGGAGAATTCAAATGAAAACAAAATTAAACTTATTAATAATAATCCTCGTAACACTTAATTTGTGGAATTGTTCTGAAGGACCAACTGCTGGGGACAGAACATCTCTAAATTCTTACGCTTTGACGGCTATTCAAACAAGAAGTGTAGCTCGAAATAAATGTGCCACTGCAGTAGCCATTATGAATCAATGTATAGGTGCTGGATTTCAAACTCAGTTCAATCCAGATAATATGTGTAGTGATGCTAATTTAAAAACTGAAGCACAGTATGACACCTTAATCACCTGTACCAGCTTAAAAGTGAACACTACCTATTGTAATTTTCCTCAAAATAGAGTAGGGGATGCAAGAAGGGCTAAAACTAACTTCTTTAGTACCTGTGATGTTCCTGTTGGTATCCTAGTAACCGACTGGTATACAATAACAATCCCAACTTTATAAAAATAATATACAGACAAATTATACCTAATAATTTGTCTGTATTCTTTTATCTAGTAATCAATGAGAAATTTTTCCCATCTTTCCTGATTGATAATCCTCAAATGCCTGATAAATTTCCTCTTTTGTATTCATCACAAATGGTCCATATCTAGCCACTGGTTCGCCAATTGGAATTCCACCTAAAATTAAAAATTCCACACCATCAACTCCAGATTCAACATGTAAAATATCATCATTGGTTTTATTAAAAACCACCGAATTTCCTTTGTTATACAATTTTCCATTTTGTTCAAATTTTCCACTTCCTGATATTATATACGAAAATATATTATATTTATCATTAATATTTGGGGTTGGTATTTCCAATTGAATATTAGGTTCAATAATAAAATGCCAATAAATAAAAGGAACTATTGTCTCTATTTTTGCTTCAACTCCATAAATACTCCCGGCAATTATTTTTACTTTAAAGCCATTTTCTGAATAAAAGGGTATATCTTCGGGATCTTTTTCCTGGTATCTCGGGGCTCTCATTTTATGAGAGGCAGGCAGGTTTACCCAAAGCTGAAATCCATGCAATCTTCCCCCCGTTTTTTGAAAATCCGAGGAAGGTAGTTCAGAGTGTACTACGCCACTTCCAGCTGTCATCCATTGAACTCCCCCTTTTTTAATTTTTCCATAGTTACCCGCGGAGTCCTTATGTTCAAATTCACCATCAAGCAGATAAGTTACAGTTTCAAATCCCCTGTGGGGATGATCGGGGGCACCCTTTGCAGAGTGGGGGGCATGAACAGCGGGACCCATTTCATCCAAAAGTAAGAATGGATCAAAGTAATTCCACTGAGGAGTGGGGAAGGCTCTATTAATTTCGAATCCCTCTCCTTCTAAAGTAAATAATGAGGGTATTACCGCTTCTACAGTTTTAAAATTTTTTATATTCATTTGGGGTTATTCCTTAAAAATTTAGTAATACAAAAAATACAAAATCCAGTGGCACAAAAAATTGATGTAACCATTATAATTAAACCTTCCCTATTTAATTCCATTTTGTAACTCCTTTGTTTTTCTTTATAGAAAAATTTACCATAAGATATGTTAATATGAAAATAATTATTAAAACAACAAAAACACCCAATGAAATTCGAGCTTTTTCGACACTTGAAACTAGATCTACTCCTAAAAGTTTTGCATTTTCTTCCCAGTAGTATGGATTCATTTTGTTGTAATACTCAAAAAAGCTTTGTTTAATAAAAACAATTAATATTACCAAAAGAAAAGAAGGAGTAATATATTTAATAATAAAATCAAAAAATTTTGGAAGAATTAAAATTGCCCCTTTTTCTGATTCCAATCTTGCTCTTTCTGGACCTATTTTCCATCCATAAATTAATACTTGTATGGTTGCTAAGATATAGATCAGCATTGTTCCCACCCAGAAATCAGTAACATCCAAAGCCGTAAAATCATGGTTAAAATAAATGATTCCCATAGTTAAAATAAATGTAATACAAGATAATAATGTAATAGAGTTTTTCCTTTTAAAGTGAAATCCTTCCTCTAAAAAATTAATGCCAGGTTGTAACATTGTAACACTAGATGTGAGCGCTGCTAAAAATAGTATAAAAAACCACGCCATTCCGAAAAATCTTCCTGCCGGCATGAGAGTAAAAACTGATGGAAGGGCGATAAATCCCATTCCAAATACACCAAAACTAGCAACACTCATTCCTAAAAATAAAAACCCCACAGGGATTGTAATCATTCCCCCAAACACAACTTCCACCATTTCATTCAATGATGCTGCTGTAATACCTGAAAGGGTTACATCATCCTTATCTGTTAAATAACTTGTAAAAATTAATACAATCCCAAAGCCAACCGATAATGAAAAAAATATTTGACCTGCCGCGGCAACCCAAACTTCCCCTTTTAAGAGAGAAGCCCAATCTGGATTCCACATATAACCCAAACCGGTTGAGATACCATCCAGGCTCAATACTCTAATTAATACAAATACCGATGAAATTAGCATTAATGGAACCGAGATTTTAGCTAATGTTTCAAGCCCTTTTGATAAACCTCTATAAACAATAAAGTAGTTTAAAGAATAACAAAGCAAAGTATAAGGAATAATTTTAGTTTCAAATGCTTTTCCTGTAGTACTTGCTCCTGTAAGATTTATAAAATAATTCGTTGAGTTTTTTACAATCTCTGAGGAATATTCTGGACTCTGGGGGGATAAATTTTCTGGGCTTAGATTAATATTTCCAATTAAAAAATCGATAGCGTATGACAAACACCATGCTTCAATAAAAACGTAATAAACATAAATTAACGTAGGGACCAATATTGCAATAGTCGCGGAAATTTTAGAAATCCTTCCATCGCCGAGAAGAGTTCTAAAAATACTGACTGAGCTATGTCCATTTTTTCCTCCCATTCTTCCCATGATCCATTCTGAGAGACAAACCGGAATCCCTAAGATCAAAAAACTTATCAGATAGGGAACCATAAAAGCTCCCCCTCCATTTTTGGCAACTTGCCCCGGAAATCTTAAAAAATTTCCGAGACCTATGGCACTGGATGCAACCACTAAAATAAGTCCGAGTTTGGAAGCCCATTTTTCTTTTGGATTAGGATTTGTCATAATTTCCTACAGAATTTGAGAGAGTGATAATACTTTCATTAAAAAACTTTGTTTCATCTATAAAAATAGATTATTTACTTGTTAAAATAAAAATATTTTTAACACTTGGGGCGATGTCAAAAAATAAATTTATGAGTATTAAATGCCCAAGGGACTTTTTCCTATGAAATTAATTGCCTTCGGTAAAACGCATACAGGAAAAGTTCGACTAAACAATGAAGATAATTTTTTAATCCTAGATGTAGGGAAAAAAAAATTAGGGGATATTGATGACCCCCGATTTTTAACAGATGGAATTTTTTTAGTGGTCGCAGATGGGATGGGTGGAGCCGCAGCAGGGGAGAAAGCCTCTGAATTTGTTATCAATACTGCAATGACGATCGCCATTGAAAATAAAACCGGTTCGGATGCAGATGAAATATCCTATTTAGCTATTAAAGAAGCAATCCATGAGTGCAAAAAATATACAAAACGGCACCCAGAAATGATAGGAATGGGCTCTGTGGCCACTTACGCTTATTTTTTCAAAAAAAATTTATATATCACTCAGGTTGGGGATACAAGATTATATCTGCACAGAGATAAAGAGCTCACACAGATTACTGAAGATCAAAATCTAGTAACAGAATTATTGAAATTAAGAATGATAACTCCTGATCAGGCTCATTTTCACCCCCAAAAAAATGCAGTAACACAGGCGATAGGTGCCACAGATGATTTGAATCCTATTTCTTATAGAGTCAACCTTCAAGTGGGAGATAAATTGTTGATTTGCAGTGATGGATTGACGGGCATGGTGAGTGACTTGGAAATACAAAGTATTTTAGAATCATCTAATAATAACTTTAACGCAATTGAGAATTTGATTGATACTGCCAATGAAAACGGCGGTGTTGACAATATCACAGTCGTTCTGGCAGAAATAGTAAAATAGGAGTATTTAAATGAATTCAAGACTTGTGGCTTCCAGTGAGGGAGTAAACCTATATTTGGTACAATCGGATTTACCGTCAAAGGATGCAGAAACCATTCTTTTTTTACATGGTTACCCGGATACCCACATTTCCTGGGAAAAACAGTTACAGTTTTTTTCAAAAAATTATAGAGTAGCGGCATTTGACATCAGAGGTGCGGGTAAATCCAGCATACCCGCCGAGCAGAGGTCTTATCGAATGACTGAATTGGTTCGGGATACCGATAGAGTGATAGATGAGTTGGTCGGAAAAGAGGGAAAGGTTCACTTGGTCGGACATGACTGGGGAAGTCTTATTTTTTGGAGTTACATATCAGCTCCAGAGAATCAAAAAAGAGTCTTATCTTTTAGTGCAGTTGCCTGTCCACATCCTATGCTTTTTTACAAAAATATTTTTGGAAAGATCCTAGCTTTTCGACCAGAGGCAGTTTTTGAAGGTATGCAACAATTTTTAAAATCATACTATATTTTCTTTTTCCAATTTCCTTTTATTCCTGAGTTTGTTTGGGAAAATTTCACTACCGATATGTGGTCTCTTCTAATGAAGAACAGTGGACTACCCGAATCGGATTCAATGTATAAACTAACACCTGAGGAGATAAAGTCCTGTACGGTCCACACAATCAATTTGTATAGGGAGATTTTTAAAAACGGAGCTCCTCAGCTTCCCCGTATTCCCCTTCAGCTTCCAATCTCAGTTTTTATCCCCGAAGATGACTTAGCTATAACCCCTGAGGTCTATGATAATGTTGATACCATTGCCAGAAATTTAAAAATAAATAGGATACAAGCAAATCACTGGGTACACAGAGAAAGACCCGATTGGTTTAATCAAAATTTGAATAGTTTTTTAAGGAGTGTAAAGTAGAAGGTGAGAAAAAGCCGTAAACATTGGCTTACGGCTTAATGGTTTGTCTTGCTTATTTTTTTGCAGGTGCTTTAGCTGGTTCAGGTGCTTTTGCAGGTTCAGCTGCTTTTGTAGGTGCTGCAGGTTCTGTAGCTTTTTCGTCTGTGCCGGCACAAAAGCCTAGTAACATTGCTAAGCTGATCATTGCTAATACACTGGTAATTTTTTTCATAGATTCTCCTATATTGGGCGGATATTTCGCCCTTTTATGGACATGAAAAAGAATGCTTTTTGATTGTCGAATAAAAAATCATTGACATATTTTATCTTAGGGGTAGCTTCTTTAAAAATAACTAAATCTGGACAAAAACTTTGAGAAAAACTGAATCCGAATTAAAAGAGATTATTGCAAAGGCTGTTGAAGAAAACAAAATCATAACCATGCGAACATACGTTCTGAGTGACTATGGTGAGTTAATTCTCAAGCTAATTTGTTCTACGATTTTAGAAAAAACGAATAGAATTGATTTAATGGAGATTTGCTATTCCTCTGCAAAAGAGCTCGTTATAAATGCCACCAAAGCAAATGTAAAAAGGGCTCTATTTAAAAATCATGGATTGAGCATAGAAAATCCAGAAGATTATGAAAAAGGAATTTCCTTATTTAAGGAAAACCTGCGTGAGGATAAGATACTAAAATTCAAGCCAATTTTTGTGCAACATGATCTACCCGTAATGGCAACTTTTTATTATTCACCCGATGTGTTAAATATCAAAGTAAAGAATAATTTTCCCCTTTTGCCAGAAGAAGAAAATAGAATCAGGGATAAATTCCATAAGGCTACTAGCTTTTCATCCTTGATAGATTTTTTTATGGAGCATGGAGATAGCACTGAAGGGGCAGGAATGGGGCTAACTATGGTTGGTATTTTATTAGACCAGTCAGGCATCAATAAACATAGTTTCAGCCTATATTCCAGTGAGAAATACAAGGAAACTGCGGCTAAAATTGAAATCCCTCTCAGTGCAAATTATATTTCCAAGAGAGAAATGTTTGATAGAGAGTTGAAAGAAAAAAATATCAGTGCAGAAGAACTTCGAAAAGCATTTACCTATAACTATAAGACTTTTTCTAAAAAGAATGAAGAACCAAAAGAACACACAATGGATGATGATGACGATTGATACTTCCTTAATAAAAATGCCCAAGTTAGAAGGGCATTTATCTTATTTTTTCTTAGATAAGTATTTGTGGTACTCTACTTCTAAAACATTGATTAAAAATTTATAATAAGCAACTAATTCTTTATTCATCTTATTCTTTTCCATCTGCTCTCTATAGATATCAGAGAGTTGATTTCTAAAAGTAGGAGCCTTAAAATCACTTTTACTGATGATATATGAGGATGGTTTGTTTTTGGGCACTAAATTATCAGGGATTGCAATGGTTATGGAATTATTCATCATTGCATGCTCAATTGCTGATGCAATTTTATTAGGATCCGATTCTCCTGCAAGTAAGGGAGCGCCACTTTTAATTTCTCCTAAGTGCTTTTCTATTTTTTTCATCATAGATGCTCTATCATAAACCTTGTCAGTTGCAGCGTTAAAACTGGAGGGATAAATAAACTTACTGGCTGCCTTGACTATTTGATTTGTCTTTGCGTCGGCTGAATCTTCTGATTTTCCTGAGCCAGCCTTCTTTTCCGTTTTAACTTCCCCTGATTTAGGTTTAATAAATTTTGCGGCAATTACTCCGACAACTATTCCCACTGGAAAACCCATCATTATATAAGTTAAATCATTCTCTATAAAAAACATAACTGCAGAACATAGTACTACAACCATAAATCCTATTATACCTGCAACAGGATTGAGAGAACTTAAAAATTCATTAGTATTGGATTCACCCTCTGGATTCTGGTCTTTTTTTAGAAGGTCTTGGGTCATTTTTGCAACAATATCAGGTTTGATGTTAATGTTTAATTTTTTATTTTTTGAAGCTACCAATTCATCATTGATCAGTTTGGCTACTTCATATTCGATTTTTTCTTTGGGTGATAATTTTGAGCTCATTCCATATTTATGTAATACAGAAGCCATGATGGTATGATCTACAACATAGGTTACGATATTTCCCTCTTCATCCCGGCCTTCTTTGTTTCCAAAAGCCTTTAAAATATCCTCGTTTAATTTGATTTTTATGCTTTCTAATTTATCAGCTTCTTTGATTCCCGAAGAATTTAATTCCTTTTCTGTGTTTAGAACTAGAAGGGTCATATTATTTTTAGTATGCTCGGAAATCTTATTGGATACAGATTTAAATAATTGATCCTGAATATTACTGTATTTTCTATCTATTAAACTATCCATTTTAGAAATAAGATTTTCTAAAATTTTTAACGCTTCATCACAGGTTTCTTTTACAGACCTGGAAAGTTCAGAATTTACTTGGCTGTATGGAAAATCCTTTACAAGTCCAATTAATGCTTTTACTTTTTCTCTACTTTGTTTTCTGCCCGGTTGTGCACCATCAATGTGAGTTGATTTGAATTCCTGAACTTTAGGTCTAAATCCTGCCGCACCTTCATCACATAATTTTGGTAAATAAATCATAGCGAATTTTTCTAAGCCATCAGCCTGTGCTCTATAATGGTTAACCATTTCTGGTTGTCTGGCATAGGATCCATCTTCTTTGACTTGTAGCTCATCTATAATAATATGATACTTTGGTGTGATCTCTTCTAAATTTTTTCTTATGTTACCATATTCTATAAAATCATCTATGAAATCCTTAATTGGGACGGCTGTGTATGGTTTAAATCCAGTTTTTACAAGAGAAGAAATTTCAGATTCAAGAGAAAATCTTTCCGGATACAGCCAATCATTTCCGCTTTTATTCTTTTGAAATAAAATGGAACCGGGATTATTGTCATCTAACTCTTTGGATTTTTTAGCTCGATTAGAAAGAATTAAATCTATCATAGGTTTTGAAAATTCAAAACATGCATCCCGATAGGGTCCCACGTCTATACTACTAGCTGTTTGGGGGGAGACTAAGGCAATCTTTGAGGCAACTTTATTTGCACTTTTTATTAAAAAAGGATATATATATGCATAGCTTTCTTTGCCTTTTCCTTTTAAATCAAGAATGTGAGCCAGAGCCTGGTCAACTGCTTGATTTGATTTGGCTTGTTCACTTAAATTAGTATATTTTAGGAGTGCCTCTCCTAACTTATCTATGGCTATTAATTCTAATGGATGTAATTTCTTATGTCCACCCTGTTCTAATGCTTTGTGTTTTTCTCTTAATTCATCTAGAATACTCTTTGCAGTTGCTGTGAATGAGTTTAATGATTGGGGTGATTTTATTAAAATAGTTTTTGTAGATGTGGAAGTTGACTCATTTTCTGGCATTTTACCTTTCCCTATTTATGCATATTTTTTTAGGAGTAATTATATTAATATTAATCTTATTTTTTGGCACTATTTTTAAATAAATAATTTTATCATTTATAATTATATTAACGGATAGATATTATAATCACATTGAGGAAATATATTGAGTAGAAAGTATAGGGCTAGGAAAAAGCCCATAAAAATGTATGAAGCTGCTTGAGACTACGTAATTTTACTTAGATATAGTTTCTAATTTAAAATGAACTCTGTCAGCTTTTTCCATATTACCATGGACGGTATAGTATTCTTCTAGTTTTCGTAATAGGTCTATGTCCTCCTGGCCTTTTTTTAGGTCAGTAATTACATCTAATTCGTCCAATTCGTCTAATTCATCATCCTCGACCATCGCAGTCTCTAATGATAAATCGAATTTATCTATTTTGGTAATTATATTTCTCTGAAAGGTAAAATTAGAAAAGAAAACTAAACCCAACACAAAGACTGATACAGTAACTAATGCAAACCTTGTTTTTGGCTTCTGTAAAAAGTTCTCCAGTTTTCGCTTGAAAGTTAATGGATCCTGTTCCACTCTAGACAATTCGAGAAGTAATTTCTCATTAAATTTGGAGGAGAGCTTCTTTTGAGACATCTCTTTGTTTCTGAGATCGGAAAGACTTCTCACCAGGCTACACTCAATGGAGCGATCATCATTGCTTTCATCCATATTATCACTCAAGCTCGCATCAAACCATCTAAAAAATCTTTTAAGTAGCACTTATTTTTCTCCCTTTTCATCATTTAAAATCATATGTTTCAAAATTTCCTTAGCCTTAAACAGCCGACTCTTAACGGTTCCAATGTTACATTCCAAAACAGTGGCAATTTCTGCATAAGACATCTCTTCAAAGTATCTTAGCTCTATTACCTGTTTAAAGACATCGTCCAATAAGTTAATCTTTTTAATTAGATAATCCGACTCGTCATTAAGTTCTAATTTTTTTTCATATCCCATTCTTTCATCAAGAATTAGATATTCTCCCTCCGAAATTGGCTTTTCTCCGCGATTTTTAGTTTTTAACAAAAAATCTTTTGATTTATTAATTACGATTCTGTACAGCCAAGTATAGACACCTGAATCAGCCCGGAAATTTCCGATAGAGCGAAATCCAGAGATAAGAGCATCCTGTAAGACATCCTCTGCATCATCATCATTTTTAGTCATGGCTATTGCTTTTCGCAGGAGCCTTTCTGTATATGGTTGGATTAATTCCATATAGGCGGATTTGTCTCCGGAACGGATCTTATTTAATAGAACTAATTCTCTCTCCTTATTGGTCATTTTTTCCCCGATGTCTAACATAATTTTTATAATAGGATGAATTCTCAATGGAATTTTTTTTTAAATTCAAGTTTTCCATGAAAATTAAAATTAGAGATTTTATTCATTATTTTAGAAAATTTATTGATAATCTTTTTGAATGTATTTATATACGTAAGAAATATATATTCCACTTTTATTTAATTATGATATTTTTAGTAACTTGTCGATTATTAATAGAAAAATAACTAACATAATTTTTGGTAATTTATTAATTAAAATAATAAGTTGAATATTAATATTAAGTGATATAAAATATACTATCTTTTTTTTATTATGAGTTGATTATTGTTGCATTAAAATTCCACAAGTTTTAACTTTAAATTAGAGTGATTATAATATTTTAATTTATTAATAATACATTGGGAAATAAAAAAGAGCAAAGGAGAATTGGTAATGGCTAGTAATTTAGCGGAAGTTTATAAAGAGGCGGCCCAAAAATTCGGGGAGAAAGGCGCTTTTTATTCAAAAGATGAGAAGAAAAAATATCAACCCGCTTCTTTTAAATTTGTTCATGAGACTGGAATGGCTCTTGCAGAAGAGTTGATAAATATGGGAGTTAATGCCCGTGAAAACATTGGATTGATGGCAGATCATAGAGTTGAGTGGGCAATTGTTGATTGTGGTGTTCTCTCTGCGGGTGCGGCCAATGTTCCTCGTGGAACAGATGTTACAGAAACTGAGTTAGAATACATTTTAAATCATTCCGAAGCAAAATTAGTTTTTGTTGAACATGATAAAATGCTAGAAAAACTAAACAAAGTCAGACCAAAACTCCCCAATGTAAAAACAATAGTCGTTATGGATCCAAAATCTAAAGCAGAAGGTGCTTTAAAGTTACAGGATTTAATTGATAGAGGGAAAAAATTAAGAGAAGGTGGTTCTAAAAAAGCAGAAACCAGAATTCTTCAAATTAAAGATGGTGATTTATTTACTTTGATTTACACTTCAGGAACAACAGGGCAACCTAAGGGAGTTATGCTTTCTCATAAAAACATGTTGTTTCAATTAACAGATGTTTTGCCTGTAATTGAGATTGGATCTGAAGAGAGAATGATGTCAATTCTTCCTGTCTGGCATATTTTCGAGAGGGTGTTTATGTATGGTTCCGTGCATGTAGGAGGATCCACATATTTTACAAATGTAAGGGATATGAGAGATGATTTTCAAAAGTGTAAGCCCACGTTTATGGCTTCTGCTCCTAGACTATGGGAAAGTATTTATATGGGTATCTATTCCAGAATTAATGATCCTAAACAGACCACTCCATTTAGAAAAGCTCTTTTTAATACAGCTTACTTTTTTTCCAAAAATTACCACAAAGCGACAAGATTTATTTCTGGGAATGAAGTAGATTACGAAGGAAGAAATTTAATTTTATCTTTATTTAGGGGAATTTTTAGTTTACTTCAGGTAATAGTACTCTTTTTCCCATACAAATTATTTGATTTAGTTGTTTTATCGAATATTAGAAAAGCTACCGGTGGAGACTTAAAAGCAACTGTATCCGGTGGTGGTGCATTGCAAAGGCATGTGGATGCTTTTTTTAATGATATTGGTTTGAACGTAATAGAAGGGTACGGTATGACTGAAACTGCTCCTGTTATCTCTTGTAGAACATGGGATAAAATGGTGATGGGATCTGTTGGTCCCGTCGCTCCCCGTACAGAATTACAATTGAGAGGATTTGATGGTAATGTAATTACCACAGTAGATTTAGATGGCAGTATAGAGGGTCCTAGGGGCGTAAAAGGGATTATCTTTGTTCGAGGACCGCAGGTTATGAAGGGATACTATAAAAATCCAGAAGCAACTGCGAAAGCTCTCAAGGATGGTTGGATGGATACCGGAGATTTGGGTATGATTAACTTTAAAGATACCCTAACAATCACCGGACGTGCTAAAGAGACCATAGTTCTATTGGGTGGGGAAAACGTTGAACCTGTACCAATAGAAAACAAAATTTCCGAATCTAAATATGTTGGTCAGATTATGGTTATCGGACAGGATCAAAAAAATTTAGGAGCTATAATCGTGCCTGAATTTAATTACCTGAGAGAGTGGGCTAAGGACAATGGAATCCCGGAATCCGATGACAATGCACTGATTCAGAATCCTAAAGTATTTGATCTATACAAAAAAGAAATCAAAGATTTAAATAGTGCTAAAAATGGATTTAAATCCTTTGAACAGGTAACACCATTTTTTATAATATCCAAACCGTTTGAAGTAGGGGATGAGATGACTAATTTAATGAAATTAAAGAGACATGTTATCACTGAAAAGTATAAAGATAAAATAGCTGAAGTTTATAAATAAGACCCAATAATACTCTAAATATTTTCAAGTTAGGAAAATATTTAGAGTAACTATATTTTTTAGAATTAATTTTCTTAGCAAATGCTACTCCAACAATGAAATTTACTAGATATTCCAACCTTTAGTGTAAGTAATGAATATATTATGAATATTATTCGTTCTATTGATATTAAACTAAATAAATTCTATCTATCGATCGCAAAAATATCTATCTTTTTAGTATTACTTCTTTCTTGTGGCAGGCAACAAGTAGATGAAAATTTAACTGCTATTTTATACAGTAGACTATCCTTACACAAAGATAGAATGATTGTCAAAGGAGTAGTCACAGCTCCCGGTTTTGTAGCCTTTGGAAATGTTACTGTCACCACAGTTCCTTCTTCTGGATCATGTGTTACTGGAAGTACAATTAATCCACTTTCTACAATCCTTGGAACTGGAAGTACCGATTCAGGTGGTCAGTATATGGTTTCTTATATAAGTATTGGAACACCTATTTGTTTGGTGGTAACACCCTCTCAAAATTCTTATATGACTTCGTTAATACCAAAAACAAAAGTAACAACTACAATAAGCTGGTTGGGAAGTAGAAATGTGTGTGCTATCTATAAAGAACCCGTATCATTTGCATCGTCAAGTCGCGGGGTGGACGGAGTATATAAATTTTTAAATGTATCACCTTTTACGACTATTGCTGAAAGAAGGTTTGTAGCCTTAAGATTACAAAATCCAACTAGTGAAACAACAAATCTAATTTTACTTGCAAATGTGAGTGTGAGAAAATCTTTTTTTTATGGAGAAACTTCTCTATTAGAGGAAATCGAACCCTCCACTGAAAAATCCACAATGAGATTAGGTGCAATCATTTCACTTGCTGATTCTAAAGGTGGGGTTACAACTGGAACTGTGGCGGATATGGATGGGAAATCGGATGGAGTTGTAACAGCAGATGATATCGATTCAGTTGTGTCTTATATGAAAGAAGATTTTTCTGATGGTAAATTTGACTCTAAGAAGGTGAATGATTCAGGCACAACAATATCATTAGTGTCGTCAGATTTTTTTGGAACGATAATTTCGGCAAATGCTAGTAGCTTTCTAACCTTAATCTATTATAATGCGGTCGATATCTATCTTCAAGGAGATGATAATTTACCCGATACTTTGATCACTACTCAGACTTTCTGTAATGATTCTTCAACCTGTGTAGGATTTTTGTTTTTTGATTATGAAGTAATTAAAGATATGAATTTAACTTTTGTTTCTAAAGATAAGGATTGCAAACAATCTTTAAGAATAAATTTAATTGATAGTACAATATACATTTAATAAAATAACATTAATTTTATAAAAAATATAGGAAATCGTATGGCAGAATATTTTAAAGATAAGGTAGCATTAGTTACTGGTTCTGCATCACCAAGGGGCTTGGGAAGAGCAATAGTAAATCGTATTGCAAAAGAAGGAACTAATATTGTTATTTTGGATTTGAATCCAGAAGCAGTCCAAAAAGCCGCTCTAGAAGTTAAAAACACTTATAATGTCAAAACTTTAGGTGTAGCCTGCAATGTAACTAAAGAAGCAGATTGTATTTCAGCCATAAACCAGGTTAAAATTGAATTTGGTCGATTGGATTTTTTAGTAAATAATGCTGGAGTTCTAAAGGATAATCTTCTCATGAGAATCACAGAAGCAGACTGGGATATGGTTATTGATGTGAATCTCAAAGGTGTATTCTTGATGACCAAATCTGCCTCTAAATTAATTTTAAAATCCCCTACGGGTAGGATAGTAAATATATCTTCAGTTTCGGGATTAATCGGTCAAGCGGCCCAAGCAAATTACTCATCATCAAAGGCTGGTGTAATTGCTTTGACTAAAGTTTCCGCAAGGGAATTTTCCGGAAGGGGAGTAACTGTAAATGCAATATGCCCAGGATTTATTCAAACAGATATGACAGATGCTTTGCCTGATGATATTAAAAAGAAGCTAAGCGAAATGGTTCCCCTTAAAAAATTAGCTACACCGGATGATGTTGCCGGGACTGCTAAATTTTATTTGGGAGAGGATGCAGGGTATATAACCGGTACTGTTCTTCGTGTAGATGGCGGTGCCGCAATAGGGATGTAATACAATGAGAGAAGTTTCAATTATCGGCGCTTACGAGACAGTTCATGGGAATCATTCCAAAAGGATGTTACGGGATTTAGTCTCTGAAGCAGGAAATGGTGTAATACAAGATTCTGGAATAGATAGAAAAGAAATCCAAGCAGTTTTTGTTGGAAATTATGCCGGGCAGGAATTCAACAATCAAAACACCATGGGCTCATATGTTGCCACCGTTTTGGGCTTGGGCGATAGACCCGCTATGAAATTAGAGGGAGCCTGTGCTTCGGGTGGATTGGCATTTAAGGCAGGATTTGATGCGATCGCTAGTGGTGCATATGACACAGTCCTTGTGTTTGGTGTCGAAAAGATGAATACAAAAGATCCCACAACAACTATGGAGATTGTATCACGAGGTCAGGATAGTGAATTTGAAGGGGGATTTTGTGTTTCGGGTCCATCTGGTTTTGCCTTGAATGCTATTCGACATATGCATGAATTTGGCACAACCAGAGAAATGTTGGGCGTGGTAGCTGAAAAAAATTATTTCCATGGAAGTAAAAATCCATTTGCCCACAAACAAAAAGTCATACCCTTAAAGAATATTTTAAATGCAAGAATAGTAACTACCCCCTTTGGTTTTCATGATATGTCTCTTGTGACCGATGCGGCTACTGCTGTAATTTTAACTACAAGAGAAAAAGCTAAATCAATATCCAAAAAACCAATCTTGGTGAAGGGAACTGGACAGGGGGGAGATTATTTTACCCTATCGATGAAGAGAGATTCTGTATCTTTTCCTGCAACTGAAAAGGCCGCATTTCAGGCATTCAAAATGGCAGGAGTGGATAGAAAAGATATCGATGTACTTGAATGCCATGATTGTTTTACGATCACTGAAATTATTAACCTTGAAGACCTGGGATTTGTTGAAAAGGGGAAGGGTGGTGGATTTACTTTAGATGGTCACTCAAGATTAGGTGGAAAATTGCCCGTAAATACTTCAGGGGGCTTAAAAGCAAAAGGGCATCCTATAGGTGCTACCGGTGTAGGACAGGTAGTAGAAATGGTTTATCAATTGAGGGAAACCTCTGGAGAAAGACAGGTAAAAAATGCAAGGACTGCTTTAACACATGTTTTAGGTGGTCCGGGTGCGGTATGTGTAGTGAATATTCTGCAGAGAGATTTTGAATGAATGATATTATAAGCCTAGATGGAAAACAATGTGGATCCTGTCATTTTTATATGTTGGAACCGAGTTTTATTTGCCCGAATTGTGGAAGTGAAGATTTAAAAAATCACTCCTTCCAAGGGGAGGGGATTATTTATACCTTTACTGTTGTTATGATTGGATTTGGACATTTAGCTAATCGTGCTCCCTATGTTTTAGCGATTGTCGAATTAAAAGAAGGTCTTAAAATTTTAACAATCATTGAAGGCGCTGATAAAGATAATATCAAGATTGGAGACCCCGTAAAATTTAAGCACATGGAAGCCGGAACTGGGCCTATTTTTCAACCTGCCTGAAAATTTCTTTTAATTCTAAAGGTTCGGGTACTACAATTTCTATTTTAGGATACATATTACTCTCTGGAATAATAATTGAATATGAATGTAGTGCCTGCCTTTTGAATTCCAAGTCAATTTCACCATTGATAAATTTTAAAAAACAATTCTCATCTTTTCCATATATTTTATCACCATATACTGGATAACCAAGGCTAAACAATGTAGCTCTAATCTGATGATTTTTACCTGTTTTCGGAATGGCTAAAACTTTTGAAATATTATTTACTTGTAGTATATTTTTAAAAATAGTATCACTGAATGTACTTTTTTCTGTGAAGTTGGTAGAAAATGATTTTTTCTTCCTAATTCTTGATTTTTCATCCTTTTTTAAATAACCTACCGCATTTATCATTTCAGGAAAAATACCATGTATATATACGATATACTCCTTATAAATAGTTCTTTCCTCAAATTGTTTTTGTATAACAGAAGCTGTTATTTTGTTTTTTGCAAATATTTGAATACCGGAAGTTTCTCTATCAAGTCTATGAGCAGGAAATAAATTTTCATATTTTTTATGATCTGTTAGTAAACTTAGAAGGGTGTTCTCTTTGTACCTACCCGCAGGATGAACGGGAAGATTTCCCGGTTTATTTATGATTAGTAAGTTTTCAGATTCATAAATTATTTCATAATTTTTATCAACATCAGGTTCGGAGTATGAATTTCTAATAAATTGTATTACGTCAGATTCACATAATTTATAATGGGGATTTATTTCTTTATCTTTAACAACTAAATTTTTATTCTCAATCTCAAATATCCATTCATTTGAAGAAAGATAAGTAAATTTATTTGTGAGAAAATCAATAATTTCCAATCCATTTTCACCTGCTTTAATTCTATATTCAAAGGTTTTATTTTTACTCATCAAATAATAGAGATAGTTTAATAATTATTTTTATCTTTATTTTGAATTGATAATTCATAAAGTTTTATATATTTTAAAAAATTATAATATGCTCCTAAAATAGCAATTATCACTCCAACTTTACCATCTAGAAAACCAAACTTTATAAAGTACATTTGAAAAAACTTATAAAAACCTTCTAAAATAGAAAATGTAACTCCCGTTTTTTTCCCATTGTTGTATTTCTCAATTGCAGTGAGAGTTGAATATGTATCAATAAACTTTAGATGATCGGAAATATTTTTATAGGAGTAGTGAAGGATTGGGGACTTGACCCTAAATATATTTCCGATGAGTGAAACTCTTTCATGTACTAAAAATCCATTAAATTTTCCTGAGTTTTTATGAAACAAACGTAATTGATAATTTGGATACCAACCCCCATGATATACCCATTTTCCGAGATAAAAGGTAAGTCTCGGAAATTCTATACCTTTATTATTTATCCAGATTGTTTCAGGTAAATTATTTAATTCATTAATTAATTCTTCTGTAATACATTCATCAGCATCCAATGAAAAAACCCAATCATTGTTGGCTAAACTGATGCAGTGATTTTTTTGATTGATATAGGTATCAAATTTTCTATACTCAATTTTTACTTTTGGATAAGTTGTTGCAATTTCTAAAGTTTTATCATTAGAACCTGAATCTAGGATTATGATTTCATCTAAGGAGGATAGACTATCTAAGATTCGCCTGATGTTATCCTCTTCATTTAGAGTGATAACACAGGCTGTGACTGGGGGCATTACGATCTTTTACTTTTAAATTCAGAGCTTAAAGGTATTTCTAATCTTGCTGTTGTTGTCTCTCCGGAGATGGAAATCCTAAAATAGTTAGGATCAATTCCTTCCCCTTTTAGCATAATAATAATCAATGCAAGCCCGAGACCTGCACCTTCCGTATTATCTGCATTGTCCATGTAAAACATAGCTAAATCATCATATCCCATTGCTTTGGCTAACTTTTCTCGAATGGACTTCTCTTCTTGTTTGGTGATAGGTGTATTGTTGGTTACTGTAATTGTAATACCACCATTGGTATATTCAAATCTAATTAAACAAAAATAACCCTTTGCTTTTGATTTAGGCCCATACTCTACACCCATGCTTTCACTAAAGGAGGCTTTGTATTCTTTTATACCCTTGGAGTAATCATCTTGGTTTAAGATATCATATCCCTTTTCTTCAAAGAACACCCTTTTTTGATTTGCTTTGCAGGCATTGATACCCAATTCTTTAAGAATTGTATAAACAAGGGGAACTATACCGGGCCTCTCACTTTTTGCAAAAATGGTATTCAAGTATTCATGAATAACTTGCTCAAGCTCTTGAGAAATCCTGTAGGTTTTTATCTGGATATAAGATAAGTTATCCTTTTCCAGTTCTATGTTGTCATCAACTAGTATCATTTCAGAAGACATGGTGTAAGAATTACTACAAAGGCTTTTCCCTGTCAAGATTGAAGTTATGTTTGAGAAAAAAAAATATCAATTTTTGCATTCAAAAGGAAAAATTAAATTCTATTTCTCTAAAAATGAAACATAATCCTGAATGGAGCTTTCGAGATCGTTAAAACCCCCTTCATAATTTGTAGAAATCAATCTTGAAGTATCCGCCTTTGTGAAATATTGGTATTTTGGTTTTAAGGAGAGAGGCATATCAATAAATTCAATGTTTTCTTTCAGTTTTAAAGATTTAAATAATGCCTTCCCTAAATCTATCCAAGATTCTGCAATACCCCTTCCCACATTAAAAAGTCCAAAGCAAGGATTGTGTAAGAGATGAATGGTTATTCGAGAGGCATCTTTTACATAGAGAAAATCTCTTTTTTGTTCACCATCTTTATATTCCTCTTTATAGGATTTAAAAAGAGTCAATTTGCCTGTGGATTTAATTTGTTCATAACCTTTTAATACGACACTTCGCATATCGCCCTTATGAAACTCTCCCGGACCGTAAACATTAAAGTACTTTAAGCCGGTAATCTTATCCAAAAATTTATTTTTATGGGCATATAAGTCAAATAGGTGTTTGGAATATCCATACATATTTAGTGGGGACAAGGCTTCAAGATTGGATTCGTCATACCCATTTTCCCCCAATCCATAGGTTGCCGCACTAGAAGCATAGACAAAACGAATTGCCTTGGATATTGCATAGGTAGCTAAAATTTGTGTGTAATGATAATTATTTTCGATGAGATAAGTGGCATTAGTTTCTGTGGTAGATGAGCATGCTCCCAAGTGAATCAGATGAGTATATCCATCAAATTTTTTCTCAAGGATCATGTTTAAAAATTTATCTTTCTCTAGATAATCGTTAAACTTAAGCCCCAAAAGATTTTTCCATTTCTCTGAATTTCCCAAGTGATCCACTATTAAAATATCCTGTTCTCCCATTTTATTTAGTTCACCAATCACATTTGAGCCAATAAGTCCCGCACCACCGGTTACAATGTATTTTCTTATCATAGCCCTATTAATGTTTGTATATAAAATGGGTAAATTGATTTTTTTAACTGTTAAATATACATGGATTCTTAGATTAGTTTACTGGGAGACAGTTTGTTATAGAATGAATATGAGGATTTTTAAGTGAAAATTAAAAAGATTTATCTTGATGTAGGAGATACTCTTCTGTATCTCAATATTCCACCCGGGAGTATTTATCTACAGATTTTGGAAACGAATGGTTTATTGAAGAGAAATTTAGATCCAACAATACTAAAAAATGCTTTTTCAAAATCATGGACGGATATGAATCAAAAATCGGATCCAAATTATAGGGACCGGTATAGTATTCACCCCGATAAAAAGGACGGATGGTGGAAAGAATTAATTCATAACTTCCTGAAGATAGTCAATGGTGAGGACTCCGATCTACCGGATGAACCTGTATTCCAGGAAATCTTTCAAAGATTCGATGATGAGAACCTATGGAAAATCGAACCGACTTTTTTTGAATTACTAAACATGGCAAAAAAATTAAATATAAGCCTCGGAATTATTTCAAATTGGGATTTAAGACTGAGGGGACTTTTGGAAAGAAAAAATTTGACCCAATATTTTTCTCCTATTCTTATTTCTGCAGAATTTGGTTATGAAAAACCTTCCGAATTAATTTTTATAGAAGCTCAGAACAAAGCAAATTGTAATGCAGATGAGTTGGTTTATATTGGGGATAAGCCAGAGCTTGATTACTATACTCCCCATCGTTTAGGATGGAGGGCATTTATAATCAGAAATGAGAACATTCCTGAAATTCCTACAATTAGAAACCTATCAGAGATATTTTCGATTCTGAGAGAGACTTAACTAATAAGACTGCCTTTTGGAGTCCCCATTGTCAGAAAGTTCTTTTTCTAATTTACATTTAGGATAAGAACCGGGGTTCAGTGGTAATCCGAGATACCCCAAGGCAGTTTGGGGGTTGACAATGCTAATATCCCAGCCACCTACAAAATGCTTGCATGTGTAAATTTTATTTTTACATAATATTTGTGTAGCTTTTGGTTTTGGATATGCCCAAGCAGAAGGGGGATTGATGCATCTGTTTTCCAGTTCAGCCACTTTGCGAATTCTGGCAACTGTAGATTTGAATTCTTTGAATCTTGCAATTAAAGGATAAGCTAATTCTTTTAAGAAAATTCCTTTTTCAGTGTTGTATGTAAACATGACTAATAATTGCTCAACAATATCTTCTTTTGAATTTTCGAGTTTTTTATTTGTTTCTTTGATAAATCGGGCTATCTTCATGGCTTCCGTCAAAAGATGAACTGCTTCCGGTCTAAGGGCATCAGTTTCGGATGAATCGGAATCTCCCCGGTCCACTTTTAATAAGAGAGAATTTCGTTTGAGAACTTCATAGTCAATGGGAGTTATTTTTGAATCTGTAGATACTTCCGGTAGAATATTTCCTTCAATGGCCTGTGCAATTTCATCGGATAACCCAACGTTTTGAGCGGTGATTGAACTTAATTTGGAAACCTGTATCATGTCCGCTTCCATGCAATAAGGCTGCTTCCAATAATCCGATTCTGAAAATACCATATCTATAAAGAAACCACCCAAAAAAGCGTGGCGATGGATGAATTTCATGGGGTGGGGTTTTTGAATGATCGTTCCCAGTGTCAGGAGGGCTAGTTCAATGCTATATTCAAAAAATTCAGGTCTTTCTACCATTAATCTATAGAAAATAAGTAAGATTCTAGTTTCGTAAAACGAACTTTGTATAAAAGATGTATAATTACTGATAATAGAGGAACTCTTGTCAAACAGATGCTTGATAAATTCATTTTTTGAGTCATCAATATAGGGTGTAACTTTTTTGGCAATTGCTAGGCCTAATCTGTCTAGCATATCATTGTTCATGTGAACCTTAAAGTATGGTTCGTATTGTCCATCCAAACTTTCCAATTTTTTCATGGCTGATTCTTTGATGCTCACTTGTTCTTTGATGAGAATGTTACCGGTCTTATCCTTGATTGCTTCTGTGAGTTGGATAAAACCAATGAGATTATTATCCAATGCAAATTTTGAGAATTCCTTTAAATTATTGAATTCAAGACCTTTTGATGTGATATACATAAATTCCCCCTAAAGAACTCTTCAATGTGCCCCTAAAGTGAAAGGTATTAAATTATCTGCAAATATTTTTTGATTTTGCAATAATATAACCTTTGAAGGGATTTGATTTTCTACTTTTCCTATAAGTATTGTTATCGTAATATTTTAATTGGAATCAAAATATTTTATTTTAGAGTATGATAAGCTCTATTATAATAGAGAAGTGGTTCTCGGGCTTCATCCGTCTTTACAGAAATAATTTTACCCAAAAATATAGTGTGATCTCCTCCATCATAGCTCTTGTGGTTTTCACAGACAAGCAAAGATAAAAAACCGGGTAGGATTGGACAAGAGCTGATCATTTCCGAGGAGATGGAGTTTAGTATTTCATTTTTATCCGTTTTTGAGCTACTGAATTGATTGGATTGTTCCTCCTGGGTAGTAGAGAGTATGTGTACTGCAAAGTGAGAAGAGCTTATTAGTTTTTCATGACTGGGAGTTGACTTATTAATATTAAATAAAATAAGGGGAGGATCCATAGAGAGTGAGGAAAAACTGGATACGGTTATTCCCCCTTTGATTTTCCCATCGGAATAGGTAACTATTGTCACACCCGACGCAAACCTACTTAAACTTTTTTTAAAATCTTCTGTGGATGGCATACTTCTTTCTCCCTGTAAAATTTTTAGAATTCTCTCGACCTACTGTCAATTTAAAAAAAAATGAGAGATGAGAGGTAGAGATGTCACTGACACATATTAAAATTAGAGGAGCGAAGGCTCATAATCTTAAAAATATAAACTTAGATATTCCTAGGGACAAATTAGTTGTCATTACAGGTCTATCCGGATCGGGTAAGTCTTCCCTTGCCTTTGATACCATCTATGCAGAAGGTCAGAGAAGATATGTAGAAAGTCTGTCATCTTACGCAAGGCAATTCTTGGGACAAATGGACAAGCCCGATGTGGATTTAATCGAGGGTTTGAGTCCTGCCATTTCTATAGAGCAAAAAACTACTCATCGTAACCCGAGGTCAACAGTAGGCACTGTCACTGAAATATATGACTATATTAGATTATTGTACTCCAGAATTGGAAAGCCGCACTGTTATAAATGTGGTGCCCTTATTTCCAATTTGAGCACCGATCAAATCATAGAACGGATTTTACATTTCGGTGAAGGGGCTAAGCTCATGATTCTCTCCCCTGTAATTAGTTCTCAAAAAGGAGAGCACAAAGAAGTATTTTTAAAAGCAAGAAAAGATGGATTTAATCGGGTAAGAGTAAATGGAGAAGTTGTATCACTTGAAGAAGAAGTGATACTCAAAAAAAATATTAAATCATCAATAGACATAGTTGTGGATAGAATTGTTATCAAAGATGGAATACGTAGTCGACTGAGTGATTCGGTAGAAATTGCCTTAAAAGAGAGTAACGGTAATATCATCATCAATGATATGAATAAGGATTATTTTTTTTCCAAGAATTTGAGTTGCCCTAATTGTGAAAATATATCCATACCCGATTTGGAACCCCGTATTTTTTCTTTCAATTCTCCACAAGGCGCCTGTAGTAAATGTGATGGTTTGGGAACTCTTATGGAATTTGATGAGGATTTGATCGTAAATGATCCCGAGACTTCCCTCATTGATGGATGTCTGGAGGTTTGGGGAAAGTCGGGTGGATATTGGTATATGGCTACTATCCATGCGTTAGCAAAAAGCCTAAAATTTGATATCAACTCTGCCTGGAAGGATTTACCTAAAACTGCAAAAAAAATTATTCTGTATGGCGATTCGAGTATTAATATTGATTATGACTTCAGAAAAGAAGATTCCCACCGAGAGTTTTCTAGATATTTTGAGGGTGTAATACCGAATTTACGCAGAAGATACAAAGAAACCAAGTCGGATGCTATGAGACAATATTATGAGTCCTTTATGACAAATCACCCCTGTCCCTCTTGCGAAGGAAAAAGACTCAAACCTGAGAGTCTCTCTGTAAAAGTAGACAAACTGGGTATCTATGATTATGTATCACTAAGTGTAGAAAAAGCCCTCCATTTTTCCAGCAATTTGAAATTAAAAGGATCGGATGATATAATCGCGAAACCTATCTTAAAAGAAATTATCCAAAGACTAAAATTTTTAAATGATGTGGGAGTGGGGTATCTCACTTTAGAAAGAAGTGCTGGAACTCTCTCAGGTGGAGAAGCACAGAGAATACGATTGGCGACCCAGATTGGTTCAAGGCTCATGGGAGTCCTCTATATTCTGGATGAACCGTCTATTGGACTACACCAGAGAGACAATACAAAACTGATCAATACACTCAAAGACCTGCGGGATATAGGTAATACAGTTTTGGTCATTGAGCATGATGAAGAAACCATGCAGGAAGCAGACTACATAATTGATATGGGACCCGGTGCGGGGGTGCATGGGGGGAGTGTGATAGCAGAAGGAACTCCCTCAGAAATAAAAAAGAATAAAAATTCTGTCACGGGGAAGTATTTATCTGGTAAAATTTCTATAGAAATCCCCAAAGAGCGTAGAAAGGGAAATGGTCAATTTTTAAAAGTTATTGGTGCCTCTGAGAATAATTTGAGAAATGTGGATGTAAACTTTCCTCTTGGGTGTCTTACGGTTGTGACTGGGGTTTCGGGTAGTGGAAAATCTACACTAGTAAATGAAATTTTACACAATGAATTGGCGGCTAGAATCATGCGTGCTAAAGTTGTGAGTGGTAAACATAAAAAAATTGAGGGAATGAAGTATATCGATAAGGTTATCAGTATAGACCAATCTCCTATAGGGAGAACCCCAAGATCAAATCCTGCCACTTATACTGGATTGTTTGCAACCATCAGAGAGCTCTACACTGGACTCGAAGATGCCAAACTCAGAGGATATGGACCGGGAAGATTTAGTTTTAATGTTTCAGGAGGGAGGTGTGAAAAATGTGAGGGAGATGGGATTTTAAAAATCGAAATGCATTTTTTACCAGATGTCTATGTGGTGTGTGATGTATGTGGGGGAAAACGTTACAACAGAGAAACCCTAGAAGTGAGATACAAAACAAAAAATATATTTGATGTATTGGACATGACAGTAGAAGAAGCGGTTGTTTTTTTTGAAAATATACCATCGCTCAAACGAAAGTTAGATACTTTAAGTGAAGTGGGACTCGATTATATAAAACTCGGACAGGCAGCAACCACTTTTAGCGGGGGAGAAGCACAGAGAATAAAACTAGCCACAGAACTTTCTAAACGTCCCACAGGTAAGACACTTTATATATTGGATGAACCGACTACCGGGCTTCACTTTGATGATATTAAGAAATTATTGAAAGTACTACAAACACTCATGGAAAAAGGAAACTCCATGATAGTTATTGAACATAATTTAGATGTTATCAAGTGTGCTGACTATATCATAGATATGGGACCTGAAGGGGGAGACGGGGGAGGTTATGTGGTAGGCACGGGAACTCCCGAAGAAATTGTAAAGATTAAAAATTCATATACAGGGCAGTATTTGAAGGGGATTTTGGGGTAGGGAGTTTAGAGTAATACAATGTTTTTTTCAGTTAAAAATAAGATTCTTATCGGGGTTACAATTCAAAGTATATTGATTTCTTTAGTATTAGGGTATGTAACTTATACTTATTTGGGAGAACTGTACTTCAATAGTTTTTTAGAGGGAAAAAAGCAATTAATAATGAGTATTTCCTCGATGATTGATGGAGATATTCATAAGAACATTACTTATGAAAACTATAAAAAAAACGAATCTTATAAGCAATATTTAAGGGTATTTAGAGATATTCTTGAGAATGATAAAAGTATTAAGTGGTTATATACTATAAATTATAATAAAAATGAAAATAAATATAATTATATAATTGATGGAACAATAGCAGAATCTGATTTATTTTGGTTTGATAGTAGTGAGCTATCATTTGAAATAAAAAATCGAAATGGGAAAATTTTTTTAGTTTGGAATGAAATAGAGCATGAAAAAGAATTTCAGCTTAAAATTTTCGAAAGCTATTACAAAGTATTAATAGAGAATGGGAATTTATACATAAATAATAAGTTAATAGCAAAATTTATAATAGGAAATAATTTCACAGCTATTATTGATAATCAAATTATTAATAAAAATAATAGTTATATTAATGATAATTCTCTTATTATTGATAAATTAAGTTTAAAATTTGATCTAAATTTTGTAAATAAAGGGGATACAACTAGTCTTCCAAATGAAATATATTTTATATCAAGTCTCGAAAATTCTATTTTTGAAAAATATTATAATAATAAATATGATAAAAATTTTACCTATAGCTATTCGACTAAGGGAGTAGAAAATGGAGATTTTCTAAATATTTACCAACCAATTCTAAACTCACAAAATGAGATTACAGGTTATATAATTCTCATGGTTCACATGAATAAAATAGTTGAATTCAATAAAAGTATAATGACTATCACAAGTTGTATTTTTATAGCAGGTTTTATTTTATCTTTTTTTCTATCCCTATTGATTTCAAGACAAGTTACTTCTCCTCTAAAAGTGATACAAAAAGGAGTAACTGAACTCGACAGAGGAAATTATGATTACACAATCCAAATCAAAACCCACGATGAGTTCTCTGATTTAGCCAAATCCTTTAATCATATGGTAAAAAATTTGAATACTACAATCAAGGCACTAGAAATCACAACAGAAGAAAAAAATCTAATAACAGAATCTAAACTTAAATTGGAAGCCGCTCTGAACGACCTCAAAAATTCCCAAGAAAAATTGATTCGCTCTGAAAAGCTAGCGGCACTCGGTCAACTTGTAGATGGGATTGCCCATGAAATGAATACTCCTTTAGGAGCTATCAAAGCCAGTGCAGAAAATATCCAATTGAGTTTCTCTGACTCATCGAGTCTTGCTTCCATGGTATATAATAATTTAAATAGTTTAGAAATAATAGCATTGGATTCTATCTTGAATAATGAAGATTCAGAAGAATTGACACTCAAAGAAATTAGATCATTAAAGAAATCTATCCTCAAAACTCTCCAAGATAGAAATATTTCAATGGCAGAAGAAATTGTAGAAACACTTCTTCCTCTAGGTATTACTAATTTTTCTGAGTCGTACGACATTTTATGGAAAAAAGAAAACATATCCGTAATCTTAAAATATATTGAAAAAGAAAAAGGTATTCTAAAAAAATCCAAAATAATTACAACATCCGTTTCCAAAACAACCAAGATTGTCTCTGCATTGAAAAGTCTCTCAGAAGATACGACCTTTAAAACTCTAAAAAAAGCCAGTATAATCGATACAATAGAATCCGCTCTAACGATTTATTCAAATTATATCCGAAAGGGTATCAACCTTACAAAAGAATTTGATGTTATACCAGAAATAGAATGCTATCCCGAAAGATTGGTGCTACTATGGACTCATATTTTATCGAATTCAATAGGGGCAGTAAAAGGGGAGGGTGATATCTCCATTTCAGTAAGAGCGAAAGAAGGAGAAATTCAGATTTGTTTTCAGGACAATGGAGAGGGAATTTCTCCTGAGATACAACCAAAGATATTTGAACCTTTTTTTACCACAAAAAAAGCGGGAGAGGGGGCGGGTCTAGGTCTTCATATATCCAAACAAATAGTTAGCGAGCACAAGGGAAGTATTTCATTTATATCAGAGAAGGGTAGTACAATTTTTGAGATAAAATTACCTCTAAGGTAAGAGATTATAGGATAAAAATTAAATTAATTTTTAGAAATAAACAGTAATAAAAATTGAAATAATTTATTTTCCAATGTTCTATATCGTGTTGTTTTTGGGGAGTTGTAGTACAGATTTTTTTAATAATACTAGGGCTGATAAAGAAGCAAATCATAAAGCACAGGAAACAGCACTTCTTACTCAATTTGTACAATCCCAAACTAAATAGGATTGCGAAAAATATTCTACAGCGACAGTCTATTTTATCAATTCCAGTAATTCCAGTAAAACGTACGACATTCTTTGGGATGGAACTATTTATACTAGTGTATCTCCCAATTCTAAATCAATCACCTATACTGTTGCTTCCGGTTCCCACACTCTTTTATTTCGTCTCACAAATTCCTCTACAACTGCCTGTACACAAGCTACTCTTAATCTGGCGATTTGCTCTGCTATGTACTACTCTTGTAGTTTTTAGAATGAATGGTTGATAACTCGTTCTAAGTAAAGTAGGTTTCTTATTTTTAAATTAGTCATAACTAAATTGATGTTAATACTGATGGCTTTAAATCTAAATGCCTTATTTATATTATTTAAAGCAATTATCGACTTTTATTAATTAATTGTCAAAAAAATAGTAGTTATAATTGTATAATTGATTAAATTATTGTAACTACTCAGCGAGTTCGTAATAAATTCAAAAAACTAATTTTTTTAATTAAAATTTTTCTTTAATCTCAAATCTCTCTGTTACTTTTTTCTTCTCTTTGTGTAAAGAGCAGAAAAAAGTAACCAAAAAAGAAGAGAAACCCGGACGGTCGCTCCGCTCTCTAAACCTCCGGGGTATTGTATTACTCTATAGTTACTTAAAAAACTTACCTTTTAAACTGAAACGAACC
>CANGZW010000005.1 GCA_947458405.1 Leptospiraceae bacterium | reverse complement strand
ATAAATGAAGTACAAATTCAAGAAGAGCCAAAAATTCTTCCGGATGAGTTATTATCAAATTGTATAATTCTTGAAGAAGATTCTGAAATCGAATTAGATTTTACTGAGAATAATCAACCTGATGATTTCAAAGAAACTAGTTTTATTGCCGAGAACTCAGATACAGAGGAAATATCTAAAGATGATAATATAGCTAAGAATGAAATAAATTTAGATAGTGATACTGAAGAAATTGTAGATAAATTTGAAGATGATAAAATAATCCCAAGTGATACAGTAGAAGTTGGTTCAGACCTAATAGATGATGATATTAAGGAATGGGAGGATGATGTAGCAGAAGAAACTGAAGAATTAAAGGATATTAGTCCTTCAGATGATATATCTAAAAAACTAGATAACTATTTAGTAATTTCAGAAATTACTAAAGAATTAGTCCAATCTTCTACATTTAATGATTTCTATGATAATTTAATGTATTCAATTGAAGGACAATTGGGACCTAATTATATAATTATATTGTTTTCTATTGATGAGAGGTATGAAGAGTATGAAATTATCTCTTATGATGGAATAGAATTATCTGATAATGTAATACTAAATTCTAATAGTAGTTTAATTCAGGAATTAATTCTAAGAAAGGGAATAATAAAGAGTAGTGATCTAAATTTAAACGAATTAAGTGAATCTGAAAGGAAGATAATTTCTTTAAGTGAAAATGAGATTATTGCATCAATTGTCGAAGAAGATGATCTTCTTGCATTTATTATAATTGGAGAATCTTCATCTGGGGAAGCATATCAAAAAACAGATATTGAATTTATTTCAGTACTAATGGACTTTTGTTCAAGTGTAATACATAAACTATATGAACAAGAAAGACTTCAAAGAGAGTTTTCTGAATTAACCTCTAATAACTTAAAAATAGAATTATTAAATTCATTTTCTTCAGAAATTATAAAAACTAAATCATACAATAATTTGTTCAATAAACTTTTTGAACTATTTGAAAAGTTTGAAATTAATTACAATTTTTCATCCTATGTAATTGATTCTAAAAATAATTATAAACTTGTGTTTAATACTGAAACTGATGTAGTTCAGGAAAATTCAATTAAAGTAGATGAAGTTATAATCAAAGAAATAAAGTTGTCTAAAAAACAAATCTCTCTAAATGATTTGACTGAAATAAAAAGAATGAATTTAGGTTTAGAGCCAGTTTTAATTATTCCTTTATTTGAAGGAGAGAATTTAATATCATTACTATTGATAAATAATAATTCAAGTGAAGATGAAACATATAAAAATCAAATAATCAGTTTATTATTTAATGTTATTACTGCACAACTTTCAAGGATTATCGCAACTGAAAAAATTGATGAAATAAATTCAAATCCTCTATTATTATTAGAACGAAAAATTAGAGATGAGTTAATACTGGCTAAAGAAAGTGATAAAAATTTCATTCTGTATGTAATTAGAATACAAAATACCGGAAGAATAATTAGCTTGCTCGGAAACAATTATTTAGAAGATTACTCAGAATATATAAAACAAGTAATTAGTAAAAATATATTAGAAACAGATTACTATTTTCAGGTTGGGCAATCTAAATTTTGTATATTTTTAAGGAATAAAACTGAAATAGATTTAAATGCAATACAGTTGGAAATTAAAGATGGTTTAAATACTTATTCTAATTCTCCAAAAGATTTTAAAATTTCAATACAAATTTATAGTTTAGAGTTCCCAACTCAATCTCTTGATATTAGAAAGTATATAGAATTGATAGAAGAAACCTAATTTCGTTCTAAAGTTGCAGTCATTGAACCTTTAGAGATTTCCATTCGAGGATCAGCACCATAATTTGAAATACGATCATGTATATGCTCAGCATGTTCTAATTCACCATTGAATACTATAGTCTTTTTTTCGTTATCTACTTCTTTTGCATGACTGAATGCTTTCTCCACAGACATAGAGCATACATCTACTAACATTTCTATAACATACTCATATGTATGTTCATCGTCGTCCCAGAGAACCACTTTCCAAGGACCTATGGGCTCATTTTTTTTGGGTTCGATTATCTTTTCAACTTCTTCGATTGTTGGCATTACTTACAGATTACAATAAATAGCAATTTTTGTCATTTCCTTTATTTTTTATGCTTAAGCTATAAAAAATAAGAATTGAATTTTTTACTTTAAATTAAATTTTCTGAATTTGATATGTAAAAAATGAACCTGAAATTAAATATTTTTATTCTTTTATTCCTTGTACATTCGGTTCGAATTTTTTCCGAAAACTGTGAATTAAAATATGATCCGTTCAAAACCAAAGTAAAATGGATGGCATTCAAATTCACAGAAAGAACAGGTGTGGAAGGAACCTTTGATAAAATCGCTGTAACTCAAGGTTCAAAAAGTGTAACTATTCAAGACTTAGCAGAGTCAATTAAATTTAAGATAGATATAAATTCTATCAATTCTAATAATATTGATAGAGATACAAAGATCAAAAATATATTCTTTTTATCAATGGTGGATACAAAAGAAATCACTGGAGAATTTAGAAATATAAAAATAAATAATGAACTGGGAAAAGCAGAATTATATTTAAAAATGAATAATAAAGAAAATAGTACCCCAGTTGCGTTTATCTTAAAAAACGGAAAAGAATTAGAGTTAAAAGGAAAAATAGATTTATTACAATGGAATGCAGCCAAATCTGTAGAAGCCTTAAATAAAGAATGTGAGATGCTCCTTAAAGGTAAAGATGAAAAGAGTAAACTCTGGAATGATGTAGAAGTATATATGACAACTGAACTTATTAAAATATGTAGATAAGGAACAAATATGAAATTATCCTATAAATGGCTTTGTGAATTTACCAATTTAGAATCTATACCATTTGATAAAATTATTGAAAAAATAAATTTATCAATCTGTGAAGTAGATCATATTGAAGATTACAAGAAAAATTTAGAAACTGTAGTATGTGTAAAGATTTTATCTTCTGAAAAGTTGAGCACTGCTAATTTGAATAAATATATAGCTACAGATGGATCTAATGAATATCAAGTTATATCTGGAGATTTAAGTTTATCAATAAATGATAAAGTCCCCTTAGCATTACCTGGAACGACTATAGGTGATAAAAAGATTGAAACTTCTATAATTAAAAATGAAAAAAGCTATGGAATGTTTTGTTCCGAAAAGGATTTGGGTATTTCAGAAGAAAATTCAGGGGTCTTGAAATTTAATGATTCAATGAATGTTGGATTCAATCTTAGAGCTTTGTACGATTACGAAGATAGAATTTTGACTATTGATAATAAATCAATTACACATAGGCCTGATCTATGGTGTCACTTTGGATTTGCAAGAGAACTTGCTTCTCAGCTATCCTTGAAAATAACATTTAATCCTTTAGAAGAAGGAAACTGGGAAGTTGATAGTTCAATAAAAGAAAAAATAAATATTGAAAAATCAGAATTTTATCATTCCTATAAAGGTATAATTATAAAAAATATCAATGTTAAAAAGTCGATATTAAAGATTAAAAATAAATTAGAAAAATGTGGATTAAAATCTATTAATAATATCGTAGATATTTCAAACTACGTACTACTTGAAGTTGGACAACCTACTCATTTTTTTGACAAAAATAAACTTCAAGATATAAATATTTCAGTTAGAAAAGGTAACTCAAGTGATAATTTAATTTTATTAGATAGTACTAATATTGTGTGCCAAGATATGCTCATGATAGCGAATAATGGAAAGCCTGTAGCAATTGCTGGAGTCATGGGTGGACTGGAATCTTCTGTAACAGATAGTACAAAGGATCTTTTTTTAGAATCTGCAGTATTTAGAAGGGAAGATATAAGGAAATCTATTAGAACAACTGGAATTAGAAGTGAGGCATCGATTAGGTATGAAAAAGGTTTAAATCCAACTCTAACATCATTAGTTATTTATAGAATTATTAGTTTATTAAAAGAAAACGGGTCTATTGAACTTACACATTCTGATATTTTTGGAGTAGATAGTAATTATATTTCAAATAATATAATTCAAACGAATTATGATTTTATAAAAAGTAAACTAGGAAAGGAAATAAATAATATAGAAATTGATACTATTTTAGAAAAGTTAGGGTTTAAAGTTGAATCAAAATTGGATACAATAAAAGTTACAGTTCCAGAATATCGTAGTCAATATGATGTTACAATAAAGGAAGATTTAGTAGAAGAGGTTGGCAGAACTATAGGATATGGTAACATTGAATTGACACCCGTTAATTCTTCAATTTTGCCAGCAAAGTTAAATAATAGTCGTACATTAGAAAGAGAACTAAAAAAGATATTTTCTTATCACTTAAATTATAATGAAGTATATAATTATTCATTTATATCAAAAGAACAATTATTATTTGAAGAAGATTCTATCAATATCTTAGAGATTAAAAATGCAATGCCAAAAGAATATCAATACTTAAGGACATCATTGTACCCGGGATTATTACAGAATATTATTAAAAATAAGGACAGATTTGAAAATATTAAAATTTATGAATTAGGTCGTACGTATTTTAAAGAACAAGAAGGATTAGGTAAAGAAATTAAATATCTAAACTTTATGGAGTATGATAACGATTCTAATGAAGCATTTGAGAGTAGGCTATTTGAAATACGAGAGAAAATAGTTTATTGTTTAAGTAAACTTAATATAACAGATCTGAATTTTGAAAAATTAGAAAAAAAATATTTTCAACCAACTTCAGGTATTATTTTTAAAAAAGACTCCTTAGTATTAGCAGAATTGGGAATACTTCATCCCAAGATTCAATTTGAAAATGGTATCAAGAAAAAGCTTTTTATGGGGAGTATGTTTTTAGAAAATATATTGAAAACATATATTTCTATGAAAAATATATATAGCTTTAAGTCACCTTCTAATTTTCCTCAGGATAAGTTAGACATTTCATTAGTTATGAGCGAAACTCAAAACACAGAAGTATATTCAAATTTAGTTCAAAAAGAAAATATAGATGAAATTGAAAAGATTTATGTTACTTCAATTTATAGGGGAGAATCTATTCAAAAAGATTATAAATCTGTTACATACCATTTTGAGTTAATAAATTATAAAGAAACATTTACTCAAACAAAGATTAAATTGATTACTGATAAGCTATTACTTATTGCAAAGGAAAATGGATTTCAGGTAAGATAATGATTTGTTTTATCCCCGCGGCAGGATATGGAAAAAGAATGGGTTCTTTGACTATGAATATCCCAAAACCTTTATTAAAAATAGGTAATATTACATTTTTAGATAATACAATTAATTTAGCTAAAAACTGGGGAGTACAAAAAATAGTAATTAATACCCATTATTTAGCAGAAAAAATACATAATCATATTGAAGAAATAAACGATATTGAGATTATTGTATCACATGAAGAAGAGAAGATATTAGGAACTGCTGGAGGTATAAAAACAGCATTGATTAATCAATTAAAAGAAAATGATTACTTCTTGTGTATGAATCCTGATGTAGTATATGAAACAAATGTGAATATAATTGAAAGTATTAATAATTATGATGGTAAATGTTTATTATTCTTACACGAAAAAGGAAAGGAAGATTCATATACTTCTTTAGCTCTAGACTCTGGAAAAGTTAATTTCAGGAATGGAAACTATATGTTTACAGGTTTGTCAGTTATCCATTTCTCAATATTTAATAATATAAAAATAAATGAATATTATGATTTAGCTGATATATTTAAAAGTCTTGCAATGAATAAAGAATTGGATGGTAGAATATTTCCAGGCAATTTTTATGATATAGGAGATGAAAAAAAATATAATGAATATCTCAAAACTAAAGGGTATTAAGAATCTTATTTCTGATTTCTATGTACTCTTTTTCGGAAATGAGTTTATTCTTTTTTAGTTCTTCTAGCTCTTTTAATCTATCCGATGCTTTAATTTCATTTTTAAGGGGAGGGTTTTTAAATTCTTTATCAGAAGGATAAATAAAAAACTTATTTACTTCGTTTGATCTACAAATTTCTGATTTAGAGTTTATTATGTTTTTATACTCGTCAGAGTAATATATATTATTTCTACTATTACACTCTATAGTATCTATTGGTATTGCCCAATCAGAATAATTATATTGATTTCCGAAAATGAAATTTTTTTCAATCTCACGAAATTCTACCTGAGCCATATTATCAGAAAAATTAAGACTAAAAATAGTTCTATATAGTCTGCTATAAGGTGCTATTGGGTCTTCTCTTTTAAAAATAATATAAAAAGAGCTGTTATATTCAAATGAATAAATTTTTTCAATTAAGTCAAAACTTATAGTACTATTAAAAATATAGTTTTTATCTGAATACTTATTACCATTTTTAAAGTAGTAAATAGAATTAAGAAAATTTTTCAATACTATCTTATCAATTCGATTTATAGAATTTGATGGGCTTTTAATTTCATTGGGAGTTAAAATTACAAAGTCTTCACTTCTATAGGATAAATTATAGATGTTTGACTTTTTTATAATTGAACAGGAATAAATAAATAAAAGAGAACAAAACAATACTCTCAAAAAAGATACTCCTCCCATTAAAAATTATGAATAATTTAAATTACCTTCATTTTTAATCAATAAATAACGTCACTTTTTTAATTTTAAAAAAAGAAATATTGAAGCTCTTGGTTTAATCAAAAATCAAAGATACTTTTCAAAAAATGCTATATTGTAATTATGGAATTATGTATATTCTTTGGAGACTGCTAATTGTTGGATTATTGTTATTATCATACAATAATTTAAGTTCTGATGCTCTCAAGGAAGCAAAAAAGGCTTATTCTGGAAGACAATACCAAAAAGCTGTAAAATTATTTTTAGATTACTCCAAAACAAACCCTCAAGACGGGGAGCCTTATATGTTTTTGGGATATATTTATGAAAGCCTAAAAGAATATAGTATATCTACTGCCTATTTTAGAAAATCAGTAGAATTAAAGCTAAATCCAAAACAAAAAAAAACTGTCCTTCTTAAATTAATTATATATTTCAATTATCTAAATGCTTGGAATTATGTAGTTCACTACTCAAATTTATTGTTAGCATTAGAACCGGGTAGTCCAGAAATTGAAAAAATTTTAGCCAAAGCTAGATCAAATAGAGGTAGTGATCACGTTGCTTCCGTTAATGTTCAATACCAAGAGCGGGATTCAAAGTCTGTAAAACAAGTTGAAAAAGAAAAATCGAAAACTTCTAATTCTGAAAATGATGTGAAGGTTACAAAAGAAAATTCCAAAACACATAAGAATAAAGATAAAGAAGAGCCTGATGAAGAAACAGAACTTTGGCGTAGTACATTAAAACTTTTCGAAAAAGCAGACTTTGTCGGAGCAAATAAAAATATTCTAAAATTATTAGAAATAAATTCTAATAGCAAAGAATATTTATATAAAGCTGGAATTATAAAAATCAGATTGAAAGAATATGAAAAATCATTAGAATATTTTGATAATGTAGTTAAAATTAACAATGATAAAGATGAACAATTTAGTTATTTATTATATTTGAATCGAGGTATTGCATTTAGTAAACTTGAAAAGTACGAAGAGTCTATAGATAGTTTAAAAAAATCATATAGTTACAATAAATCTTTTCTTCCACTTTTTATAATAGTAAGGATGAAATATGAAAATAAAGATTTTGAAGATTCTCTTAAATATAGTAATTATATTTATAATGTAGATCAAGAAAATATTGAAGCATTGATGTATATTGCAATTTCTAAATTGCAACTGAATCAAAAGAAAGATGGATATAAAGATTTATTGCAGTTCGCAAAAAAATTAAAAGTCCTATATCCAGATTATAAAAATATACCTGAAAAGTTTCATTCTGGAGTTCATTATTTAGGTATATTTTACTCTGGTAGAAAAAAATATAAACTATCAAATAAACTATTAAATCTTGTTCAAAAAACTAGAGGATCATTTAAAAGTTTTCTTTTTGCTTCTGGAAAGAATTCTTTTTATTTAAAAGACTATGAAAAATCAGTAGCTGAGTTTGAGAATCTACCCGATGTTCCCGCCGCATCTTATCTATTATCTAAGTATTATTTAATGAACAATAATATAGAAAAATCTAAAGAATATTTATTAAAGGCGACTTCTAAAAGAGAAATATATTGGTCTCGAGTTTTAATTGATCCAGTTTATAAATCAGTGATTCAGACTAATCCTGATTTTTCAAAATTCATAATGAATAAAGGCGTATCACAGGCTTTGCAAATCAATCAGCAAAATCCTACAGTGAATCAAAATAATTCACAACCAAATAACATTCCTCAAAAATCAACTGAGACTACTCCAAAGGATAATATTGAGTCAAAAAAGGAAGCCAATCCAAATCCTTCTAAGTAGGACTTAACTTAATTCTTTTTGTCTGGAGTTTCCTATTTTTTTAAGAGGATTAATCAATAGGAAAGCTAAAGCAGGGAAAAAATTTCCAAGCTTAGCTAAAATACCTCTGTAGGTAGGGATCAATATTTCCATCTTTTTCGTTTTAAATGATTTTATTATTAAGTTTGAAATATCTTTCGGTTCTAATGTTGATCCCGAGAAAGTTAGTGAGGCTTCCTCATAAGGGATTTGTAAATCAAGCATAGGAGTATTCACAGCATCTGGACATATTACGGTTACTGAAATATTATCATTTTTTAGTTCATATCCTAAAGCTATCGAAAAACCTCTCACTGCAAATTTACTGGCTGAATAAAGAGAAATTCCGGGTATTGGGGCTACACCGGCTAAAGAGGCAATATTAATTATATGCCCCTGTTTATTGTTTTTCTTCAAGTATTGTGTTACAATAGTTGACCCAAGAATTGTTCCTTTGGTATTTATATCAAAATGGAAGTCAATATCTTTTATAGAAATATTTTTAATATATCCTGGATGTAGTACTGCGGCACAATTAATTAAACCATATAAATCCCATTTTTTATCTGAAATTTCATTTATAATTGAGATCCAATCTTTTTCTTGTCTTACGTCATGTTTCATTACAAGTAATTTTGAGGAATTAAAATCTCTTGTGGAGAGATAATTTCTTAATAAATCTATGTTCAAATCAGTAGCAACAACGTTTACATTTAACCTAAGTAAATCGGTAACCACTTGTTTTCCAATTCCTCCTCCTGCACCAGTTACAATTATACATTTTTCAGATAATAAATTATTCAAAAGTTAGACTCCATATTTCTTCTCTATTAAATTTTTCTCCCTTATTGGGACTTTGTTTTGTACAAAAGCCTGATCCGTAAATCTTATATTTTGCATCATATTTTTGTAAAATATGTATTACTTCTGCTAGGCTTTTTCCATTTAAGTCAGGTATTACATTTAGATCCAAGCCTTCTTTTGATTGAGCTATTTCAGGAAGACTATAATTATTAGAATATTCTTGATAATCTATAATTGGCAGAATACTCTCTACAACTTCTTTAAATACGGGAGCGGCTATTCTTCCGCCAGTATGTTCAAGTCCTCCCGGTTCATCAAAAATAATTACACCAACAATCCTAGGTTTATTTGCAGGAAAAAAACCTAAGAAAGAAGCGGAAATTAATCCATCGGAATATCCTCTTCCAGGTTTTGATTTTTGGGCAGTACCTGTCTTACCGGCTATTGCATAATCTTGAATAAAAGCATTTTTTCCTGTTCCCTGACTAACAACTTTAGTCATTGCTTTAAGGATATGTTTTGTTGTTTCTTCGCTAATATCTGTTATAATTGGCTCAGAGTTATATTTTTTTACTATATCTCCATAGACATTCGATATATGAGATACAATTATAGGAGTATGAACACGTCCATTATTAACTAAACCCGCGGCAGAAGTAACTAACTGAAGAGGAGTAGTTTCAATACCCTGACCGATCGCTAAATAATAGGGGGTACTTGTATTCCAATCTTTAAAAGATGGAAATATACCTTTACTTTCTTGATTGGAAAATCCAGTTCTCTGACCAAATTTAAATTTTTTCAAATAGTCATACACAACTTTAGGATTAACTTTTTTGATTGCCTTTATAATTCCAACATTACAAGAATATTGTAAAATTTCATCTATATCAACCAATCCATGTTGGTCTGTACATCTTACTAATCTTGAACCAAATTCAATATAACCCGGACAGTAAAATTTTTCATTAAAATCAATTAGTTTTTCATTTAACAAAATCATAGCCATAAAAATTTTCATAGTAGATCCTGGCTCATAAACGTATCTTATTGCCCAATTAGTTTTTGCTTCTTCTGAATATTCAGAATAGTGATTTGGGTCAAAATTTGGAAAACTGGCCATGGCTAATACTTTTCCATTATTAACATCCATGAATATTCCAATTGCTTTTTTTGATTTTGTATCACGAAAGGCTTTGCCTAGACTTAATTCAAGTCGGTATTGAATCAAACTATCAATAGTGAGATATAAATCTAATCCCCTGGGTATTTCTTTATCTGTTAACGTTAAAAGCTCATTATTGAAAACACTTTCTAAACCCGAGAGAGCTTGGTTGTCGTCTAAGCCAGTAAATCCTATTAAATTAGAGGCGAGTGCCCCATTTGGATAAACCCGTTTGTATTCTTTTTCTAATCGCACTCCTGGAAGACCCATTTCAATAATCTTTTGAGCGTTGAAGTTTTCCATTTCCCTTTTTAAGAGAAAATAATTTTCTTTTTCGAGGATAGATTTCTTAATCTTTTCGGGGGGAATATTTACAAAGGGAGATATCTTTTGAGCAGTAAATTCTGGATCATAGACCTGTTCTGGATTGATACCAATTGTAGAAGAATCATGAGATAATGCTAATTCAATTCCTCGCCTATCATAGATAATCCCCCTTTGGATTTTGACATCTTTTTTAGCTTCAATAATATTTTTATTAAAAAATGTAAGATAAAATACTCTAGTGTAGAGGATTATAAATAATAGCACCACAAATCCAAATAAGATTCTTAAGCGTAAGTAGTAAGAAGGATTCATTGTAATAGTTTTAAGGGAGAAGACAATCTCTTCTCTATGAGATTTCAGTAGGAAAGCACGTAAACTATTTTTCCCCTTAAATTTTCTTCAGGGATAAGACCCATATCTCTTGAATCATAAGAAATTCTTCGATTATCTCCCAAAAGTAAGTAATAACCGGGTGGAATTCTTCCTTCATTGGAAAGATTATAAAAGAAAGGAGAAGAACTTCCATCAACAGGACTGGATTTAAAAGGAATGGATTCAGAAGAGAGTGTATAATTTTCAATTAAAGGCTTGTTATCAATTAAAATGGATCCACTTTTAAAGGCATAAAAATCTCCTGGAAGCCCTATTAGCCTTTTGACCAAAAGTTTTCCTTCTCCTGTATCAAATAAAACTAAATCAAATCTTCGAATGTCCAATTGTCCAAAGGTTAGAAATTTTTCTGAAAGTATGGATTTTTGGGGAAAATTCCTTTTATAAACTAAAATCACACTCCCATCCTTTAGAGTTGGGAGCATAGAATTACCTTTTACTAAGATAATCTGAAAAAGGAATAATCGTAAGAAAACTAAGGTTAAGGAAAATAGTAGGATGTAGAGACCGTATTTGGCAATACGAAGAGATAAACTCATTTTAAAATTAAGGGGTTATACGGCATGAAAGAAAATAAGTCGTCCAATGGACGACTTATTCGGTTAAATTAGAGAGAGCTCAAAATCTTTTTTGCATTTTTATTTTGACTGTCTTGTTTTAATGCTGTTTCTGCGTACTTCTTGGCTTGGTCTTTATCACCTTGAATTCTAAAGAGATCAGAAATATTTACAATATTACTGATATTCTTTGGTTCAAACTCGAGGCCTTTTAATGCACTTGATAAAGCATCTTGTATGTTGCCTAATTTTTTGTGTGCGACAGAAAGGTAATAATACAAATCATCTTCTCCTGCTTCCTTGGTTAGATAGTCGCTGATTAGTTTTATTGTCTTTTCATAGTCTTTGGTTTTGAAGCATAAGAGCCCATATAACTTGTTCAGCTTAGGAACATTTTTATCAAGGGAATAGGCTTCTTCCATTTTTTCCTTGGCGGATAAAATTTCACCAGAGAGGTAAAGTTTTTTACTTTCTTGGTAAAGTCGATTTAATTTTTCAATTACCTCATTATTTCGGGAATCAGTTGTTAGAATAGGAGCAGTGTCACTCAAGGAAGATTCTAAAAGGGGACCCATACCAACTCTATCTTCTTGGAAGGATATTTTTACAAAGGATAAATCATCTGTTATATCCCCTTTGCTCTTGATAATCTTAACCATAGAGTCAATATCACAACCAGCTTCTTCAACTATTTCTAAGAACATGTTTTCGTCATCATTGATAGTTCTAACTGGTTCACCGGGTGTTAAATCTATATCATCTCTACCATCCGAAGCAAGTAGTAACACATCCCCCGGCTCTAGTTGAAATTCAAATACTTCAAATTCATATTCAGAATCTAACCCGAGTTTTCTAAGGCGTAATCCGGGCTCGATAAATGAAGCAGATTCATCTCTATATAAAACTGAGAATGGGTGTTCAGCATTCCAATAAAAAGTCTTTCCTGTGACATCATCAATGAGTAAGACAGTTGCTGATAAAACCATAGTTCCGTTGAATGTTTTAAAGACGGAATGTACTTCCTGATAAACATCAGTCAGCCATTTTTGAGGTGAATTGTCCAAAATTCTCTTGTTAGATGCAGAACGCGCCATTATAGAGTTCATGACCACACCCATAACTAGAGAACCTCCCGCCCCTTGCATCGATTTACCCATGGCATCTCCATTCATTGCCATAGTGAATCTTTTGAAATTATCAGGTGTTCCGAACTTTAAATTTCCTGAAATACAAACGTCACCACCTAGATCAGCTTCTTTGTTTCTAAACGAGAAATGTTTCTTTTGTTTAATTAAAAAATCAGTCTTTACCATTGTAGATTTGTTGGCATTGAAAAAGAGGGGTTTAGTTAGTAAGGAAGTGAGGAAGTAATCCCCATCCTGTTGAACCTTGAGTCTTTGAACCTCTTCCATTTTTTCTTGGAGTTCTTTCGTTCTTTCGTTAACCATTTCTTCAAGGTTGTTTGCATAATCTTGCAGTTCCAAACGTGCCTGCTTAATCGAATGTACCATTCCATTAAATGATTCAGTGATAAACCCGATCTCATCGTTTGTTTTTAAAGGAACCTTGACATCAAGAAGACCATTATTTACCTTACGAACCCCTAATAAAAGATCATTCAATGGACTTACTAAGCTACCATGGAAGAAGTATGGATAAAGTGTAAGTAAAACAACCAAGACCACACCGAGAATTATGAACTGCTCCTTTGCAGATAGGTGCATATACTCTCTGTATGATTTATAATCAAATCCTACTTCTTTCACAGAATTATCTTCGGGGAAATACTTTGTGAAAGCAACAAAGTGAGTTGTTCCATCAACAGACTTTCGGAATGTTCTTTCTCCTGTTGGTTTTAGGTATCTAAAATATTTATAAACATCACGTCTGAATTCTTTCAGAGTTATTTGTTTGTCGTTCACATTGTCGGAATTGACAACTTCTTTCCCATCCCATGAACAAACACCATTATCGAAAGTGTAGTACTTATTGATAGCTTCTCCAAAAAATCTGTTTTTGTTATCCTTTTTGAAAAAGATAAAACTTTTCTTCTGAAGGGGGAGTTCCGCAATATAAAATTTATTAAATTCAACACAGAAAACGTCATCATGATGGTTTCCGAGGATACTAGCGAAAATAAAGGCTTCTTTGTTCAAGGTATTCATCTGCTTAAGAGTTGCTGTTTTTAAATCAGAATTAGAGGACTCATTTTCTATAAAATTCAACAAAGAATCACGATAGCCAGCAAAAAACTCATGAGAGGATTTTAAAATTTCTGTTGCTTCAGTTTTAAAGTTTTCTTGGCTTGCATTTTGGATTTTTTCAAAAATAGATGAGTTGAGTAAATCTATTTTTATGAGAGGGAAATCCAAGCCATCTTTATCTTTCTCTTTTTGGTTATAATGTTTTTGATTAATTTCTGCAGTGGGCGATGAGGAAGATTCTAGGATATATTTTATAACTTTCGGTTCAATATATTTTGTTATATTGGGATTGGTATGACCACCTTCTAGAATCCTTTCTGTATACTGGACGTGAAGTCTGTCGTACTCTTCTTCTCTATCTTGCATAGTGAAGTATCCCAACCCCTGCATCATGAGAAGGAACGTCACGAGTGAGATACCTACGATCTTAGCCATGAAAGTCGTTCTATCATGGGTATTTTCAAAATAAATCAATACAACTAAAAAGAAACCAAAGACGGTGAAGACCACAAAACTTGTCATGTAGTCTCCTCGATCCATTCTACCTTCTCTACTAAGCCTATTCAATATCACCGGGATGAAACTGGCTATCATCACAACGATAGTCATCTTAAGAATAGCCCATCTTTCTTTTGATTTAATTTTAACAGTTTTCCAAATACCTACTGCTAAAAACAACATTGCATATGCTAAAATAATATATGCAACTTTACCACTGAGGGCTTCCATATCGAAGTCGTAGTAGTGGCCTGCAAAATGGTACTTCACTGGTGCATTGAATGTAGCATAGTAAAAAATCAGAACTGTGATTCCGGTTACAACCAATTGAATTGTTAAAAACTTTTTACGTAAATTCTTTTCAGTGTCTTCCGGAAAGTGAAATATCCATTGGATATAATAAATAAAAACCGGGAGGATCAGTCCAACAGTTCCCCATCTATGAAAAGCCGCGAGTGGATGGTAGAACATGGAACCGAATACATACGAGCCATTGAAAGCCGCAAGAACCATAAACACCGTGGCTAATCTACTTGTACTCTTGGATCTATTCTTGAGTGTAAATAAAAAGAATCCAATAGTAAAAGTAAACACACTGGCTAAGAGTGAGCCGAACACAAAGAAATTGAGGTAAATTGAGTCGTAAAGTTCTTTCATTATATGCATATTTTGGGGACTCCTGCGTCCAACTTATTGAAAAAGGTTTCTTGATAATATTGCATTCTAAAAAAATGACAACTCATTTTTCTGAAAATTTATAAAGATAATAATTTTTTTTTAGAGTTTTTAGCCGAACCTTCTAGTTCTATCAGTACTACATAAATTTTACACATTTAAAAATCAAAAGAGAGTTACAAAGAATGAATCAAAGGATACGGGGAAGGATTTTATTTTCAGAGAGTTGACACTCTTTTGATTTTCCAAATATTTTGTAACGATTCATGGCTATGAAATCATAGACTATGTCTCGAACTCGACGCGGAAAAATTTCGAATATAGTAAAAATGTTAAATGGGAATCCAAGAGATTTCAAAATTTCATTAATTGCCATTGATTTATCGTAAAGAAAATTATTTTTTAATAAATAAACTGACTTGGGATTTTTTAAATCTATATTTTTTGAAGATAGAAGGGTTTCAGAAAAAAGGGAATGAAGAGATGTAAAATAGAGAGTTTCCTTCTTATCTGCTTTTACTAAGAATTTAACCAGACCATTGCAGAGATTACAGTATCCATCAATAAAAACGATCGTTCTATTTTCATCGGGAAATTCTTTCATTGATGATTTGAGAGGAGGGAATGGATTTTCTCTTTGATAGATTCCGGTTGGAATGGTTTGGTGATCATTGCATTCATTCCAGAAGAAAGCACTCTTTCCAATACATCTCCAATTGTATCAGCTGTCAGTGCAATAATGGGAATTTTAGAGTTCATAATTCTAATCTCTTTTGCGGCAGAATAACCATCGAGAATGGGCATCTGCAGATCCATGAGTATTAAATCAAACTTATCATTTTTAAAAGTTTGGATTGCATCTTCCCCATTGTTTGCAACAGTAACCTCTGCTTTCCATTTTTGAAGAAACTTGGTCGCAATCCTGAGATTCATCGGGTTATCATCCACCAAGAGGATTTTTAAATTTTCGGGAAGATCGAAGTTACTTTGTAAGGGATTACTTTCGTGAGTATGCAGAGTAGAAGAGGAATCCGAAGAGTCAAATTCAAGTTCAAAGTAAAACTTCGAGCCCCTGTTGATTTCACTTTCAATTGAGATTTTACTTCCTTGAATCTCCAGCAGTTTTTTTACGATTGCGAGACCCAAGCCAGTTCCCCCATATTTTCTGGTTGTATCCGATGTCGCCTGGGTGAATCGCTCGAAAATCAAATCATGGTTTTCTTTTGCAATTCCAATACCAGTATCCTGAATGGAAAAGAGAAGTTTCACCGAATTGCTTTCATTTTTTAAAATTACAACTGATAAGGTAACACTGCCTTTTTCTGTAAACTTAATAGCATTCGAGACAAGGTTGTTTAGTATTTGACCCAACCGAAGGGGATCTCCCAAAATGAACGGAATGTTTGGAAGCTCTTTGAGGAGTAATTCTATTCCTTTCCCTTTGGCAACGGGTGTATTGAGTTTAATTATATTTTGCAAAAGGGAAAAGAGTGAAAATTCAATTTTTTCGAGTCGAATGTTTCCGGTTTCAATCTTGGAGAGATCAAGAATATCATTGATAAGAACCAAAAGATTATCTGCTGAAAACTTTAGAGCAGACAGATGTTCTTTTTGAGCCTCGGTAGGATTTTCCATAAGAAGGAGATTTGTCATACCAATTATACCATTCATGGGGGTTCTGATTTCATGACTCATCGTTGAAAGGAAGGAGGATTTGGCACTGGAAGCTTTTTCTGCCTCTTCTTTTGCCCTTGTTAACTTTTCTTGGAATTCAATTCTTTCTGTAACATCCATGACAGAGCCGTAATATTTTATTATTTTACCTACGGAAGAAATAAGAGGTTTTCCTATGATTTCTGCATAAACTAAATTGGAGTTTTTCTTTTGAATGATAAATAAATCTTTGAATCCTTCCCTCCTATAAAGTGATTTGATAGACTCAAAAATTTTTTTCTTTTGGGAATGATGGAATCGTTGGAGTATTTCAGCGTAATCGGGAAACTCCTGGTTTCGGATATCGAAAACCCGATGGCATTCTTCCGACCAATCAACTCTTTTCGTTGAAATATCATATTCCCAGGTGCCAATATTTGCCATTTTTTGGGCTTCTTTCATGAGCTTTTCGCTCAAACGATTTTTTTCTTCCACTACCTTTCTGTGTGTTTCTTCTCTTGTGATAAAGACTAATTCTAAAGGCTCTCCTGTTTTAAAATCACGCTTCGAACAAATAACTCTGGATTCAAGATACACAAAAAATCCTATATTGTGTTGCATTTTATAGTCTAATAAGCAAATACCATCTGCACTTTTTTTGATAAAGTCTGAAATTTTTGCACGAAAGAAGTAAGTATCATCGGGGTGAATGTATGCCTCGAGTTTGTCAAGAGAGCCGATTATTTCTGGAACCTCATACCCCAAAACATCCTTTACTCTCTGATTGGCGAAATAAATATTTTTCGTCTTTATCTTATAAAAATAAAGAATATCCGGGGTAATATCATGAATTTCTGGGGTATTTGTGAGATCGGATCCAATTCCAGTGAATACACTAAAAAAAGGTTCATTCTCCATTTCCGGACAAAAGCCCCTTACTTTAAATAGTGAAGAATCATTCTCAAATAGTACTTCTGTTTTTATGGAAATTTTTTGAAATTCGGATGTTAATTGAAAATTGTGAAAAAGTCTTTGTTTGGTTTTGAGGGCATTTTCAAACTCTTCCTGACTCTCTTCGGGGAATAGAGTGAATAGATTTGTGTTCTTTTCAAAGGATATTTCTAGTTTTTGGAGTAATTTTGCAAATTTATCGTTAATGGTTGTTATTATGAATTTACTATCAAACTCAAATGCCAGTAAGAAAGAATTTGAAAAAGAGGCGAATTCATTCGGATTTTTTTGGGCAGAATCTTGTTTAACTTTCTCATCCATTTTTTATTACATTCTAGGATGGAATAAGGTAAAAAAAGTCAAGTTAGAAATTGCTTTTTGGGTACTTGTCATGTTAACTTCATATAGATACCGATATTAATTTTGAATCCTGTCTTTTTTTATCCGGGAGTAAAAAAAAAGTTTAAATTACCTCTGGGTAAATAAAAAAATTAATTAAAAATAAGAATCTATGATATTATTATAAAAACAAGGATGTATGTGATGTACCCAAAAACAGTAAAAATGTATATTCCACTCGTATTACTAATTTTAGTAATTTTCAATTGTAAGGACTCTGAAAAAACAACCGCCAGTGAGAACAGTAATAAGGCTTTTGCAGTAATACTTCAGGAAAATGATAAAGTTATCGAAGCAATTATAAAGGATTCAGAAAAAAATCCTGATCTATCCTCCCTAATCAGCTCAATTGAGGCCGGTAAATCTGTAGTTGTGGAGAATGGACTAAAAAGAGCATTAGAAGAAGAGGGAAGAATTTTACAGGATGCAAAATCAATGGACAAAGAGGGACTATACGAAGCCATATCCCGATTCTCAGAACATCTCTCCACTGCAATAAATACAGGGGGAGTAAAGTTAGAAGGATATAATCGTTTTTATTGTCCAATGGTGTCTAAGTATTGGATGGCTAAGGGAACAGATATAAATAATCCATTTGCACCGGATATGAGAGATTGTGGAGAAATAAAAAACTAAATTGTCTTCGAAATTAGAAAAGACTACGCCCGCACAGAATACCAAGGGCTCTGAAAGGAAGTGTTTTTTAGACACTACCATTAATCACGTATGTCCTTCTAATTGCAGGGGAGTTTTAAAAGAAAACAAATGGATGGCTAACATCAATCAGATTTGTATTGCAAAACACAAGCTACGGGAATTTGTTTTTGGAAAAAATACATTTACTACCGCAATCACTGCTTTTCAGCAGTGTCAACCCCAAATCATTGAAGAGTTTGCAAGTGAAAATGATTCAACCATGGATCTCATAAGATACTTTCTTACCATTTGTGAGCCAGAAGAAGTTAAAGAAATTGTTGAATCAATGTCCAATGAATTGTTGTTCAAAATCTTAGAAGTTGATTATGAGAATTTTTTAAATATCAAAAAGACCTCTTCAAGAGTGAAGGGTCCCATTAATTATTTTAGTATGAAGAGTAGTAGATATTGGAAAAACATTAGTCAACAAAAATTGTGTGAGATGATTGTATATCTCATCAAAGAAAAAACTATGTACACTCTAGCCGCTCAATTTCTCATGATACTATCTCCAGATATTATATCACAATTTAATAAATATACTAACTTAAATGAAGATGATGAAAGAGAGTTATTTCTTGCATTAGAAGATAATATATACAATATCCCATTGATATCCCCAAAAATTTATCAGCATATGTTAGACATTTTCAAAGATAATTTTGAAGTTTTCTTTATCTTGGAAACAATGGGTGCCCTAGTAAAAAGAAGAGCTGAAATAGATGATATCACAAATTCATTTATCAAGTATTATAAAAAATCGGGTCAAAAATTCTCAATCCAATGGATCTATTCAGAGCTCTATGGACTTGAATATGAATTGGTTATGGAAGTTTTGAGCCAGCTTGCAGAAAGTCAATATATAACTACATCTGAAAAAGTGACACTCCAGGCATTACTAAAGACTGGAAGCCTAGAATCTTTGAGTGACATTAAACTTGAAATCTTAAATCAATAAATGCCAGCTTCTGTTCTTATCGAAGGACTATCATCCGATCTATCAGGGTATGGTTTTATTGATGGGAGAAAAATCTCTTTCCCTTACGTATCACGTAGAGATCAGGTTGAGTTTGAAACGATTGGTAGGGGCAAAAGACGATACAATAAAATACTGTCACACATAAAACCTACAAATCTTGAAGCTGGATGTGAATATTTTTCTAAGTGTGGGGGATGTAAGGGAAGACACATTTCTTATGAAGAACAGTTTCACTTAAAAACAAATCATATTTTTGAATATTATAATAATAATTTTAATATTCAATTAGAGCTAGTCCCTTCGAAAAGTACAGAAAATTATAGAAACAGAATGGATTTTGCTGTATTTCCAGAGGCTATTGGATTGCGTCAGGAAGGAAATTTTAGAAAAATTATAGAAATTGATAAGTGTAATATTCAATCTGAGAAAGCAAATATAGAGCTATTAAAAATTAAAGAAATCGTAAGACAATATGCTTTTAATCGAAAAACTTTAGAAGGATTTTTGAAATACATAACTTTGAGAATTAATTCAGAAAATGAATTAACATTAATTTTAACTTTTATTAATTCATTTCGTGATACTATTTTTGAGGAGAATCTGAGTTCAGAATTGAAGAAAGTATCCATTTCTGAAAATATTATTTTTTGTTATAATAGAACCCAATCCGAAGTGAGTGCCGTTGGGGAGTACAAAGTAATAAAAGGGAAAGAATATTTTAGAGAAAAAGTTTTAGATACATATTTTGATGTTCCCTTCACAGCTTTTTTTCAGCCCAATCCGAATGGATTTTTGCCAATCATTGAGTTTATTAATAAAAATCTAATGGGAATATCAAGAAAATCATTGGTGGATCTTTTTTGTGGCACTGGTTTTTTTTCGCTCCTATTTGGGGAAAAATTTGAGGAAATAATTGGATTTGATATTGTTCCAAGCTCAATTGAAAAAGCCCAAGAAATGACTAAGAATAAATTTCCTTCTAAAAAATTGAATTTTGAAGTTATAGACTTACTTACCCTGAAAAATCTAGGCAGCTTAGATGTATTTAAAAAAAAAGATGTCCTCTTGCTCCTAGATCCACCACGAAATGGGATAGGGATGGCATTGGCAGAAGAAATCAAAAAAAGTGAAATTGAAACTATAATCTATGTATCATGCAATCCTCGGTCACAGATCGAAGACTGGGAAGTTCTTAAGGAAAAATTCAAAATCGGTCGAGGATTAATTACGGATCCATTTCCTCATACACCACATCTGGAGTCCGTATTGTTGTTGGAGAAAAGAAATGACTAATATTATTGAAGTATTTTTACAAAAAAGCAATAAATTGATAAGTTTTAATGTAATTTTATTAATCCTATGGATTTTTACATTTCAAAATTGTTCCAGTCTTGTGAAATCTAGCAAGTCAGTTGATTTCAAATATCCTGAAAAAGTGAGGGTCAGGCTTGCAACTGTAAAAGAGCCTGTTCAAATCGAATCGGATGGGGATATTAAAGTTACTTATAAATCAAATAAAGAAGTACATGAAGCAATTTATGCGTATCATCCAGAAGACTATTCTGCGGGAGATAGAATATTCTTAGAGCCCAAAAAAGGATCGTTTAAATTTAATGGAAAGGATTATAGGGGAAATTTGGAATTGTATAGAACTCCCAAAGAAACCCTCGTAATTAATCATTTGGCATTAGAGGAATATTTATTGTCGGTGGTCCCCTCTGAAATGCCTCCTAGTTGGCATATTGAAGCATTGAAGGCACAGGCAGTTGCCGCTCGTTCTTATGCCGCATTTCACATCAATAATTCAAAGTCTGGGATTTATGATTTAGAAAATGATACTAACTCTCAAATGTACAATGGTATTAAAAGTGAAAATCCAAATTCTTCCAAGGCAGTGCGAGATACAAAAAATATCGTGATGGTTTATAATAATCAACCAATCAAAGCATTTTTTCATAGTCATAGTGGGGGTATCACAGAAAGCCCTGAAAAAGTTTGGGGTCAAAAAGTTGGATATCTAAAGTCTGTAAAATCAGAATATTGTAATATTTCTAAACCTCTGGAATGGGAATTAAAATTTGATTCAAATACTTTGAGTGGTAAGCTAAATAAGCTGGGTGTAGGAGAAATAAGTGATATTAAGATACTTGATACTACACCTAGTGGTCGTGTAGCCAGCTTATCTATTCAAGGGGAAAATGGAAATGTTATGGTATCCGGTCAGGATTTTAGAAATTTGATTGGTAATACAAGAATCAAGTCACTTTTATTTGATATAGTTGAAAATGAAAACTATTTTCATATTAAAGGAAAAGGCTTTGGTCATGGTGTTGGAATGAGTCAATATGGTTCTTACGGAATGGCTATTAGTAATTATAATTTTGAAGATATTCTAAAATATTATTATAAAGATATAGATCTAGTTAGAATAAAGTAAACTCTGATAAGGGATAAATTAATATTTATTCCCTTAATTTACTTATTTTTTATACTTAAATTAATCATTTCTCTATTAGTAATAAAATTATTTTTAAAATCCTGAGAAGGAAAAAATATAATATTATTTTTGTAGTTTTCTATCGCAGATTCTTTGTGTTGATAGATTTTACTGTAACAGTCATTCATAATAATACTATGGTCACAACCTAAAAAATGATAATTTTCATGAATTAAAATTCTAGAAGGTGAGCTACCCGTTAAACTATTTACTGATAAATAGTCAGCAAAAATAAAACCTCTTGTTCGAGTACTCCCTTCGACTAAGCCCATAATTTCAGGTAAAAAAATATGTAGAACAAAATCAAAGATATTTCTTTCTAGAAGTACCATTACCCTATCACATTCATCGGGAATGGGTATTTTAATAATAAATTCATAAATATTTTGAGTATTAAATCCAGGTCTTTTAACTTGTCCTATTACCTTAGTCTCTAAATCAATATTGTATAGTTTTAATTCAGATGTAAGATTTTCAGATAATGACTGAATTCTATTAAGCGAGACAGTTTCTTCCTTGTAAAAACAAAGCCTATATTTTATAATTTTAGAAAAGTCGTAAGAATTTAACTTATTGTAATTGTGAAAGCCTATTGTAGTACAATTAATGATAAAAACAGGAATTAATAAGAAGTTTTTATAACTCATAAGTGAAGTGTATCCTTTATAAATAGTCTCAAAAAGTATCTAGAATCAATAAATTGATCTAAATATAATGTATATACATGGAATTATTTAAATTGCAAAAAAAATGATATAAAATTTATTTATAAAATAATTTAGAGGATAAATATGAACAACAATAAATCAAGTCAAATTATTGAAATAAAGAAAAATGGATTTGATAAATATCTTATTACATTACCAGCTGAATCACAAGAAAATGCTAAGAAAAAATATGCTTCAATGGCTGTTAGATTCTGGTTTTATGCAGAAGATGCTGATGGATATAAGAAGAGGAATGAGAGACAAAAAATTATGAATTTTATTCAATTATTTTTTAGTGAAGAATCTCTATTTCCTCAGAATATTTATCCTGAGGAAGAGAGAAAATATATACTAAAAGATTTAATTGACACCGAATCTCTTGAAGTTGATTTACGTGATATTATTCAATATTTATTGGAAATGCCAATGCAAATTAGGGAATCTTTTTTTTATGACGCATGTTATATTGTTTCACTAGATAAACAGGTAGTAAAAAAAGAAGTTGAGTTTCTAATTGAATTTGGAAAAAAAATTGAAATACAAGAAAGTTATAAAAATAAATTATTTCAATTTTTTTGGATATATTAAGTATGAATTTGATTAGAAAATCTACTGATTTCAATAAGCTGAAAATATCTTACCTAGATAATGAGTCAGACAAAGAAGTGATTTTTGTAACACATGCAAATGGATTTTCCGGATCTTGTTACTTATACTTATATAGATACTTTGGTGATAAGTATCGTTGGATATTTTTAGATTTTGTAGGACACAGTTATTCTGAGCCATCCTTAGATTTTAAAGACTGGAATTTTTTTAGAGATCAAATATTTGAAATTATTAAAAAAGAAAATCTTCAAAATATTATTGCAATAGGTCATTCTTTAGGTGGAGCATCTTTAGCACTTTCTGCAAAATATGAAAAACAACTTTTTAAGAAATTAATACTCCTAGATCCAACACTATTAAGGATTACAACAAATTTCTTGGGTAAAGTTATTGGTAATTACATGGCAGATAATGCAATAAAAAGAAGGAGAGATTTTAAGAATAAAGAACAAATTAAAAAAATATTTAAAAGAATTCCATCATTTTCAAATTGGGAAGAATCTGTTTTTAATGATTATTTACAGTCTTGTTTTAGGGATAAAGAGAATGGAGTTGAATTATCCTGTTCACCTGAGGTTGAATCGAAAATATTTAGTACTAATCCTATATTTTTTTCTTTAAATTATAAAAATTTGGATGTAGGCACTAAAATTATAATTCCAAAAAAATCCACTGTCTGTAGTGAATATGCCGCAAAAAAATTGATAGGTAATACGAAAGATTCATCAATTCAAATTCTAGAAAATGAAAATCATTTTTTTCCATTTGAAAAACCTAATTTAGTTATAAAGGAATTAGAATATATTTTAAATGGATGATTTATTTTTTTTCTTCTCTAAAGTATTAACTTTGTTTTTTTATCCATTTACAGTAGTAATAATTATTAGTATAATAAATTCTTTTTTTATTAAAGGTTTTAAGAATAAAATTTTAATGCTAAGTCCTATATTTATACTAAGTTTTTTTTCAACTTTTTCTGTAAGTCAGTTTTTAATACGAAGTCTTGAGTTAGATTATCCTCCATTAGATAAACATAAATTAGAAAAATATGATGCTATAGTAGTATTAGGTGGAGCAATAAATATCTTAAGTTATTATAGAGATATTGTTGAAATGGGATCAAGTTCAGAGAGAATGACAGAAGCTATTTTACTATACAATCAAAAAGTATCTGATACAATAATTTTCACTGGAGGGTCTGGGATTTTATTTCAACAGGATTTAAATGAAGCCTTCTATGCTAAAAAGTTTTTCATTGATTTCGGTATTCCAGATAATAGTCTGTTATTTGAAAATAAATCCAAAAATACTTATGAAAATGCTTTATATACAAAAGAGATACTCAATAAAACTGGAAAAAATAATATTTTATTAATTACATCTGCTTTTCACATGAGAAGGTCGCACGGAGTTTTCGTAAAGCAAGGTTTTAATGTGAGCCCCTACCCAACAGATTATAAATCATTGATAGATACATTCAATTGGGATACGATTATACCTTCTCCTTCATACTTAGAAATAAGTACGATTGCTTTAAAAGAATGGGTAGGAATAATAGTTTATAAATACAAAGGATATTTGTAAAAATTTGTGGAGAGTTTAAAATGAACAAATCTTCAAAAAAATATTTTGCGGTTGGTCTAAATGATAATCTTACCAATAAAAGAATTGCTGGAGAAATATATTTCGAGAAGGATTCTCTTGTATTTCAAACCGAGGATGATAAAATTATAATTCCGTTTCAAGGAATTATTTCTAAAAGGGGTGGGGCAGGTAATAACTTAATATTTTTTGAAAATTCGTCTCTTCCAGATTGGAGTATTTATACATCAGATAAGTCGATTTTAAAAGATAAATCAATTAGGGACAATACTTCATTTGCTTCACTGAATAGTAATAGAAAAAAAGAATTAATATTTATATCAACTATTTTAGTCATAATTTCTTTAATTATCACCTCACTTATATATGGTTTTTATTTTTTTAAAGAGACAGTCACTTTTTTTATCGCATCACAGGTTCCCTTGACATGGGAAAAAAAATTAGGTAATACGATTTTTAAATCAATAACTCAAGGTAAAAAATTATACAAAGATAAAGCAGATATTCAGTTATTAGATCCAATCATACAGCCCTTGGTTCTTGCCTGTAAAGACTCAGGATATGATTTTGAAATATATATCATGGATGATAATAGGGTGAATGCATTTGCGCTTCCCGGGGGTATAATAATAATTCATACTGAATTATTAAAAAAAGCAGAAACTCCTGAGCAAATTGCTGGAGTCTTAGCTCATGAAATTTCACATGTCACGGAAAAACATGGAGTTAGACAATTAATTAATTCAGTTGGAATATTTCTAGTTGTTCAGACTTTACTTGGAGATATTTCTGGATTATTGGCTATATTGACTCAGAATAGTGGAATTTTACTAGCCTCTAAGTTTTCGAGGGATTATGAAAGAGAGGCAGATGCAAAAGGATTTAATATATTAATCAATTCCAATATTGATCCTAAGGGAATGGTTGATTTTTTTAAAAAGATTCAGGAAATTGAAAACTCTGAAAAAGGTTTGGAATCAGAAAGTTGGTTTCAATTCATAAGTACTCATCCGGGAACAGAAGAAAGAATTGAATCTCTAGAGAAAGAAATCGATCTTGTCAAAAGTAGAAAATTTAACAAAATAATAATAGATTTAAAAAGTATTCAAAAGAAGTATTAAATATATATATTAATAAATTATTTAGGAGTCTAAATGAAATCCCAAATTAATGGAGAACCATCTTTTGCTCATATACATATTGATTTAGAAGCGGGCGAGAGTATAATTGCTGAGTCTGATGCAATGGCTAGTATGGCAGTAGATATTGACATTCAAACTAAATTGAATGGTAATTTCATAAGTGCATTGTTAAAAAAATTTTTAGGAGATGAATCCTTTTTTATAAATGAATATAAAAATATATCTAATTCTCCAAAACGTATAACACTTACACAAGCAACTCCCGGTAATATTAAGGAAATGGATTTGCACAATTCATCAATATGTTTGCAACCAGGAGCTTATATAGCTTCTACTCCCGGACTTCAATTAGGTATAAGATATGCGGGATTAGCATCATTTATTGCTCGAGAGGGTTTGTTTAAGTTAGAAGTATCAGGAACAGGAAAACTCTTTTATGGAGCCTATGGTGGGATCATTGAAAAACAGGTTGTTGGTGAGTATATTGTTGATTCTGGGTATTTAGTTGCCTATGAGCCACATTTAAAATTATCTCTACGTTTGGCAGGTGGAATTATTTCTAGTATTACAAGTGGTGAAGGAATCGTCACTAAAGTAAGTGGGAATGGTAAAATACAGCTACAATCTAGAAGTCTAGAAGGGTTAGCCTCATGGATTAATCCTCATTTATTTTAAGGAGATTTTATGAAAGTAGAATTTGTACACAAACCTAGTAATACAGCCGCAAAACTAACTCTAGATTCAGGTGAAACTATTACTTCAGAATCCGGATCAATGATTGCGATGTCCGGTGATATGAGTATTGCAACTACAACTCATAAAAAAAACTCCAATGGTGGAATTCTGGGAGCTTTTAAGAGATTATTGGCAGGAGAATCATTTTTTTTGAATGAGTTTACGGCAGGATCAAAAGGTGGAGAGCTTTATTTATCAACATCTTTAGCTGGCGATATGAATGAATTTGAAACAAAAGGGGAAACATTAATTGTACAAGCCTCCTCTTTTGTTGCATGCGAAGAAGGTGTTAAGTTAGATGTGGGTTGGCAGGGATTTAAAAATTTATTATCCGGAGAAAGTTTTTTTTGGTTAAAGCTAAGCGGAAAAGGTAAGTACATCTTAAATACTTTTGGAATGATGTACTACATAGATATAGATGGGGAATATATAGTTGATACAGGTCATATTGTAGCCTTTTCTGAAACATTGAATTTTACTATTTCAAAGTCATCACGCTCTATTATTGGATCTTTTTTAAGCGGGGAAGGATTCGTGTGTAGATTTAGTGGAAAAGGAAGAATCTGGTGTCAATCACATAATCCGAATTCATTTGGAAAAGAGCTCGGACCTTATTTAAAGCCAAGACAGGAATAAAGGTGATACAATGAATAATAAATCAGAATTTCAATTTAAAATAGAAACCAAGCCAGACTTTGCTTTCTTGAATGTAAAAATTCCCTCTGGAAAAACTTTGAGAGTAGAAGCCTCAGCTATGGCTAGCATGGATTCCAATATTGTTATGAAAACAAAACTTACTGGGGGATTTAAAAGATTTTTAACTGGTGAGTCTTTATTTATCAATGAATTCAGTGCTGAAAATGGAGAGGGTGAAATAAATATAGCCCCAGGACCTCCCGGGGATATGGAGCATATTTATTTAGAGAATACAAATGTTTATTTGCAAAGTTCTGCTTTTGTTGCCTCTAGTATGAACGTTACTACAGACACTAAATGGCAAGGGTTCAAAAGAGGTTTTTTTTCTGGCAATTCTTTTTTCTTAATCAAATGTTCTGGTGTTGGAGATTTGTGGTTTAATGCGTATGGTGGAATTATCGAGTTGGATGTCGATGGAGATTATGTTGTTGACACAGGTTATATTATTGGATTTACAGATGGGTTGACGTATGACGTTAAATCAGTGGGTGGTTACAAATCTTTATTTTTCTCTGGTGAAGGATTGGTCTGTAGGTTTCAGGGCAAGGGAAAAGTTTGGATTCAAACAAAAAATATTTCTCCTTTTACCAGCTTTTTATATATATTTAGACCTGTAGAAAAAAGATCAAGTACCTCAGATTAATATATGTTTAAGGCACGAATTTACTAATTCATTTTCAGATAAAAGTCCATCTAGAATAATTTTTGTAGATGGGAGTACAGTATGAAAATTTGAGTTTATTTTAGTAAGTTCATCAATGGACTCAAAGATTTCCTTTTGGTCATTTCTACTAGATATTCTTTTATATGCTAATTCAGGTGGGATGTTGATATAAAAAAGTAAATCAGGCTTGGGGAATTTTTTTTCTAAATTTAAATTTAAAATTTCCTCTGGACTAAAATCTTCAGAGGCTTGGTATGCCGCTGTAGAATAGTAGTACCTATCAAGAACAACTATTTTATTATCTTGTAATGCAGGCTTAATATTTTTTAAGACTGAGATTTCTCTGTCAAAAATAAAAGCATCAATCTGTTCTTTTTTTGAAAGTAATATATCCCCTTTTAAAAATTTCCTAATATATTTCCCCGATTCGAAACTTGTGGGTTCAGAAAAGCGAGCAGAACTTTTGCCCAATTCATTGAGTTTGTTGACTAAATTATTTGATAGGGAAGTTTTTCCACTTCCATCAATTCCTTCTATAACTATAAACATTTTTATCTTCTTTAAAATTATTGTACTACATTATATTAAAAAAATCTAGATTCACCTATTTTTAAATCTAAAAGACGATCAGTACTCTTAAATTTATTTATAAAAATTTCTCTAGTCTTTTTTAAGGGTTCATCTAATGGTTCATCTGTTAGAACAAATGTTTGATAATGGATAGGTACCATATATTTTGCCTTTAAATTAGAAAAAGAAAGAATAGCTTCTTCTGGATTCATATGGACAACTTTCATAAACCAACGGGGTTCGTAAGCTCCAATAGGTAAAATCGCTAAATCTATCCCGGGAAATTTGTTTCCTATTTCATTAAATTCGGGAAAGTAGGCAGTGTCCCCTGCAAAATAAAAAGAATTTTTCGAACCTTGTACTACAAAACTTCCCCATAGAGTGGTATCTTTATCAAAAACACCTCTAGCACTTGAATGCTGGGTTGGTGTAAATGTGATACTAATTTCATCCATTTTATATAATTCCCACCAATCGAGTTCAACAACCCTATCCAATCCTTCATTGATTAAGAAATTTTTATTTTTTAGTCCAACAAAAAATATTGGGTTAAATTTTTGGTCTAATTTTTTTAGTGTGGGTAAATCCATATGGTCATAGTGATTATGACTAATTAAAACTATATCTATTTTAGGAAGATTCTCGAAAGTTAACCCGGGCTTAGTATATCTTTTGGGACCTGCAAAATTAACTGGGGAACATCTATCAGACCAGATAGGGTCAGTGAGTATATTTTTTCCATTTAACTGAATTAGTGTAGTTGCATGACCTATCCATGTAATACTAAATTTAGAATTATTTGATTTAATTAATTCTCCTTGATTTTCTAAAACTTCAAAATTATAATCTTTGGGATTCAGGGAAGGTAGGTTAATGAAATTTCTAGTCGACTGCCAATAAATTACATCAGATAAGGATGGAGGTTTTTTACTGTTATCAAGATTATAAAAATTTTTACCATCATAATAACTTCCTTTATTATCTCTCATATTATTACTCCCTTTGCAACCTAGATATAAAAATAACAGTATAATAAAAATATATTTTATTTTATCGAAAATTACCATGATAAAATTATGTTGAATTGAGACTTATATCTGTAAAGGAAATAAATAGTATATCTAGATCGGTCACTATTTAGAAAATAGTAAAAGACATTTATTATAAATAATTGTGGCATCTAATAAAACTATTTTCGAAGGCTTTTTTTTAATGACATAATACTTCATTTTTAAAGAAAGTTTAAGTATGTGGAAGCTTATTTTTATTTTGATTATCTCTTTCTCGGTAACCTTACAGGGACAGGATAAGGAATATAATTTTCCTAAATTGAAATCATATAAAACAGATAGAATACAACTTGAATCGAATTTACCAGATGATTTTTCAAAGCTATTTCTAGAATATGCCGAAGGATTTTCGATATTAATTTATGAATTTCTAGCAGATATTAAAGGGGAATCTTCCAATATAAATATCCATATTCAAATATTTAATTCATGTGGAGACTTTTCTCGCTATTTATCATCTATCTCTATTCCTAGTAAGGGTAGTCTTTATTTTAGAGAAATAAAATCAAACTCATGGACTGAATTTTCTATAGCGGGTTGTTATTCCAATTCAAACTTTTTCTTTCGATCATTTCAGCATAGATTGGTTGAGTCTATGTTAAAAGATAAAAAAAAGCAGTTACCTGTTTGGCTTACACAAGGGATGGAAGAATATTTTGAGAATAGTTTTTTTTTAGAGGAAGATGAAAGTATTACACCTTCATTAAAGTTTGATTATTTTAGACGACTAAAGAAAATACAATCAGAGAAATTATCTTCAGATTCTGAACTACAAGTGTTACTCACATTAGAAAAAAGAGAATGGTTCAAAAGAAGTAAATTTTATTATCCTTATAATTGGGCATTTTTTAAATATCTATTTGATATAAATTCAAATGGACGTAATATTCTAAAAAAATATATCAATAATCTTGAATATAATGATAAAGGAATTAATCTATTAAAATCATATAATAATGTATTTTCTTTTATGGGAGCTAGGGATACTATCTCAATTAAAGAGCTAGAAAAAGGATTCAATGATTGGTTAAAACAATTACCTTTACCCGTTGGTTATAATTATTTTACTTCCTTACAAAATGCTAATGTTTCTTCTAGTAGAATTAAATTAATGGAAGTAGCAATATCCGAGAATAAAAAATATCATTTATACTATCAAAAATTAGCAGAAGAATATTACTTACTTTCAAATTTTCATAAGTCATTAGAATATGCAGAACAAGCAGTTGATTTAGAAATTAAAGATGGGGTATCTGTTCAGCTTGCAATTAAATCATCCTTTCAAATTGGATTGTATAGAAAAACAGAATATTACCTCTGGCTTGCCAAAGAGTTAAATATCGAACAGACCTCATTTAAAGATATCCTACAGAGTGTTATAAATTGGAGAATATCTAATCAAGAAGTCCCACTCTTTGTGCCAGAAGTGAAATTTCCTGTATTATATTAATTTATATGAAAATATTTAAAAATACTATCAATCCCATTTTATATTCATTTATATTGATTTTATCTTCATTAATACTAAATCTATCATTGAGATTTATGGGATATGATTTAGGAAATGAATTACTTTCATATCTCAATCAAGATTTTATTTATAAGCTATCTTTATTATATTTAAAAATACTTTTCATTTATTTTTTTTACTTATCATTTATAGCTGAATTAATTTATGTTATCTTTCCCAATAAAAAATATTTCAATCTTTTATTTTTATGTATAAGTACATTTTTTTTAATTTTAATATTAGCTTCTTCGGTAGTTGAGCATCCCCAATTGTATTCAGATTTCTTTTATATAAAACATACATATTTACTTTCTCTTCTTTATTTATTAACGGATAATTCAAATCCATATATATATGTATATATTATATATATATCTCTCTTGGTTTATACAATATATATATTATTCTTATTGATATTGAAAAGAGAATTCATATATTTAATAACAATATGTTATGTAATAATATTTATACTCTTTCATTCAAAGGGAGAGTTTGTGGGATTGATATTATCCTATGTAGGATATAAGATATTATCAAATTTTTCTTATAAGATAAATTTAAAATATAGTTTATCTATTTTATCCTTTACTATGCTTTTCTCATTATTCATATTTTATTATGAATATAAATTTTTATTATCTCCAATTTCATCTTCAAATAATCCCTCCATATTTATAATCTCAGCTGATAGTTTAAGAAAAGATAAAATTGGATTTATAAGAAATGGAAAAAGCATTACGCCTAATATTGATGAGTTCATTAAAGGATCATTTAATTTTAAGGATCATTTGACTACAATACCCAGGACATTTCCTTCCTGGACAGATTTATTAACAGGTAAATATAGTATGGAACACAAAATTAGAGATATGTTTCCTGCTCCAGAGGAAGTTGAAAATATAGGTAGTGAAAAATTTCCTACAATAGGAAAAATTCTACAAAGCAAAGGCTATGAGTCAGCAGTATTTTCTAACTTTGCTGGAGATATTTTTCCTAGGGCTGATTTTGGTTATAAAATAGTAAAGGCTCCTAATTTTAATGCTGAAATAATACTGATACAAAAAGCCATAGAGCCTCAAATATTTCTCTTGCCTATCCTTTCTGGAACTTTGGGGGGAGGGCAATATTTCTCTGAAATAAGTAGTTTCTCTAATCTTGGAGATGGAAAATATATATTAAAAGATTTATTACCATTTATCAGATTGAACTCAGATAAAAATGTGTTTGTCACTGCTTTTTTTTCTGTGATACATTTTCCATACTCTCCTCCTTACCCATATTACAAGTTGTACTCTGATCCTGAATACTATGGAAAATTTAAATACTTTAAATTTGTGGATCCAACTAATGATTCTAAACCATCTGATAAAGATATCGAACAGATAAGAGCACTTTTCGACGAAAGTATTTCAGCTTTTGATTATAATTTTGGAGAGTTTATAAATCAATTAAAGAAGAGTAATTTATATAATAATAGTATAATTATATTAACAGGTGATCATGGAGAGAGTCTTTATGAAGATGTACATGGACATGGACATGGAGAACATTTAAGAGGTGAAAATGTTCTTGGAGTACCATTAATAATTAAGTTTCCAGAAGAGTTTACAGAAAAAATAAAACAGGATTCTTTATTAAAAGAAAATCAAAATTGGAGTACATTCAATGGTATCACTAGCTCCATAGATATATTTCCCACAATAATGGATTATATGGATATTCCATTACAAAAAGATTACCCCGGTAAGTCTCTCATGAAAATTTTGGGTAAAAATAATTGGGACGCAGATAGAATGGTTTACGCTGAAACGGGAATTTGGTTTTCCGATATTGGAGATCATTTTTTTCAAAGACAGCGAATAATGTACCCCAACATATTAAAGTTACATAGAGTTGTGCCTGAGAAAAATTATCAAATAATGATTACGGATCCATTTTATCGAGATTCAATAGCGTTTTCTAAACATAGGACAATTATAAATTCAAAATATAAATTTATTTATATTCCAACTCATGATGGTGTGGAGTATGAATTGTATGATAGAATTAACGATCCCTTAAATAAATTCAATTTATATCCTGGTCAATCAATAGAACCATATAGAAATGAATTGTATTCAATATCTAGAAAATGGGAAAATTCTAAGGTAATATCAGATTATATTTTACCACCACCTTTAGAATAATCTATTCTCTTCTAACTGTTGTAAAGTAGGTATTCTCTATTTTATGAATTGATAGGGGTAATCCGTATAATTCAGAAAGGACTTCATCTGTCATACAATTTGATAAAGTTCCAAATTTAAGTAATCTTCCATCTTTAAGTAAAATAATCTTTTGAAAAAAAGGAAGAATTTCTTCTGTCTTATGAGTTATGTATAATGTAGTAAAATTATATTCTTTTTTTAACCTGGAAAGTAAATTTAGAAAATCTTCCCTAGATGGAATATCTAAAGAAGAGCAGGGCTCATCTAAAATTAATAGTTTAGGTTTTTTTACAAGAGCCCGTAAAAGCAAAGTTTTTTTCTTCTCACCACTCGAAAGTGTATCATATTTTTGAGAGGGATCTTTAATCCACTTGGCACTTTGAATGATTTTATCTATAATTATTTCCTCATCCATTGATAATTCATTATAGTAGCCAATAGTAGAAAATATTCCAGTTGAAATTATTTCTTTGATAGAAAGTCCTCTCTGTAATCTAGTCTCTTGGTGGGAGCTCTCAACAATTCCAATTTGAGATTGTACTTCTTTTAGTGGGAATTCGCCAAATTTATTTCCAAATATATAAACGTCTCCCTCGGTACACCAATTATATCCATAGATTAAGTTAATTAAACTTGATTTTCCAGAGCCATTTCTTCCAAGTATAATACAATCTTCAAACTGATTTAATGTTAAAGATATATTTTCTAATATATTTTTACTACCACGAATAAGTGATACATTTATTAAATGAATAAAACTATTGTTCACTAGCTAAAATAAAATTATTTTCAAGTTTATTTAATAAATTCATAAATACTTCTTCAGAGGCTATATTAAATTCTTCTAGTATTGGATGATGAATTATTGCAAAACTTGTTTTACCATCTTTAATATCTATCATCATATTTGCTAAATAAATAATACTTGTTATTTGTCTATATTCTTTCGGGGCTAAAAATGGTTTATGATGATATCGTACTACGCAAATTAATTCTTCTGGAAATTGCCATTTTTCTAGTAGCTTGCTTCCAATTTCTGGATGACCGATACCGAGTGTAAATTCTTCAATTAATACACTGTTATTTTTTTCTTTATCTTTAATGAACTCAACTCTATCTGTAATATTTCTATCAAGAGAAAGCAGGACAAGTTTTCCTATATCATGTAAAAGCCCTGCGGTTGCAGAAATATCAGACAACTTAGTTAAGCTTAGTTCCTGAGTTAAATTTCTGGCAAAGAAACTACACTTTGCAGAATGTTCCCATATTTCACTTGCTTTTTCATATCGGGAATTTAGTATCTTTGTTACCCCAGAAACGTATAACAAATTTTTCAGATTTTTTAAACCAACTAATTTTAATGCATCTTGGATTGTTTTTACTTTTGATCTTCCAGAATAATAAGCGGAATTAGAAAGTTTTAATAAATCTGCTGTCAATGCAGGATCTTTTTCTATTTCTAAACTTAAATTGGATATACTTGAGTCCGGATCATTACATAATCCTAATAGTTTATTTAACGTTTTTGGTAATGTGGGTAACTTTTGTATTTCATCCAATACTTTAGCATTAAATTTAGATATTGGTTGTACTATAGGTATTACATTTAAAGGTATTTCAAGGGTTACTTTCGTGCTGTTAGGTAGAAATTCCATCATAAATCTATCTCTACCTATTCCAGAATTCTTAAGTAAAATCTGTGTTAGTATTAAGCCTAAGCCTGCACTTTCAGTAGAATCGGACATATCCTCAAAAGCATCGGATAAATCATTGTATCCTTTTGCCGCTTCAATTCTTGTTAATATTCTTTCTTGTTCGGTTACCTGCACTGTTGCATTATTTTCAACTGAAAAAACAAACATCCCTTCTTTAAATTGAAATAGGGAGTTTATATAAAACTCTGAGTTATTGAGTATTTCTTCCTGTTCATTCCATTTAAAAGTTACTTCATCCGCAAACGATTCCATTCCTTTTTCATAATCAAGGGTATTATTGATATCTAAATTCAAATTTCTAAAATGGATTCTCTTAGCATTAGCTTTGACAGCGTTCACTAGAATTTCTTTTACGATGGTGAAACCAACTTCTAATAAAAAGATTTGATCAAAATAGCTCAGAATTAAAAAAAATAAATTATAATAATTTTTAAGATCTTCATCAGATACAAACTTATGCTGGAACTCAACTTCCTCTCCAGAAATCAGGCTATCGTATGCAATATTTGGATCAAACATATCTTTTCTTTACAAGGAAAACAAATATCTAAAAATGTTTCATTAAAAAACAGAGTCCGTCGAACAAAAAGTTACAATTTTTTTTGAATTAAAAAAAAGCTAAAAATTTCCTAAAAATTGTCCCCCGAATTCATTATTATAGATTAAATCGGAGGTAGCAAGAATGCAAGCAATTCAAAAAAAAGATATTTATAAAGACCATACATTTCATGAAGAAGATATTCAGTTTATGGAGGATTTCTTAGAATCCCTGGAGTCTAGTATTCGTTCGGCCAAATTTTCTTCCGAGAGGGAAAGAATTTCTAGAAGAATGGGCTTCAGGCAGTATAAAGGCAAAAGAACTAAAAAAATCCAACCGAATGAAGTCGGCTTTGAATTTTAGGGGAAAATTAAATATAAAAAACTAGAAACCCCAAACTAAAAAGAAAGCAATCCATTTTTTACTCTTGCAAAATGAATGAAAAGTATAAGATATGAGTAACTATATTTTAAAAGTGGATTTTTATGATACAAGAGAATTATTTCACAGAAAACAAGGACGTACTACTTCATTTTCATTCCCTAATTGATTGGGAGGAAATAATTAACGAATATGAAAATGGTTTCGCAGATCACCAGGAATATTTAAGATCTAAAGATACCAATTTGGAAATGGCACCCTCCACCCATAAAGAAGCCAGAGATTACTACAATGAAATCTTAACATCTTATGGAGAGTTGACAGGCCTAGAAGTATCACAAGAGGCCGCTCATTTTGACAAAGAAGGACTTTCCTTCAAAGATGGAATTGTCACTCATCCCAAAAAGATGGAAGAGCTAGTGATGAAATTTTACTCCGCAGGACTGGTTCCCGTAGCAATCCAAAGAAAATATGGAGGTTTGGGGCTTCCCCACATAGTTAAGGCTTTATTGACAGAGCTCCTCTATAGAGCCGATACATCCTTTACAGTAGCTGTTTCCTCGGTTAATCTTGCCGCAATTATTCAAGACATTGCAGGGGAAGAACAAAAACAAAGAATAATTCCTAAACTCCTCCGAGATAAATATTCTATGACTATGGGACTCTCCGAACCTAATCATGGCTCTGACCTTCCCTCGGTCACAACTAAAGCAGAATTAATCGATGGAAAATGGTATCTAACGGGAACCAAAAGATTCCAAACAATGGCTTGCGGAATCAATGGAAATCCTTCTGCAACACTTTGTCTTGCCCGTACAGGAAAATCCGGAGGAGGGGCAAGGGGGCTGTCTTTTTTCTTTGTGGACGGAAAGGATTACTCGATTGCTGGAATTGAGAAAAAAATGGGGATTAAGGCATCCGCAACCTGTGAAGTGGTCTATGAGAAGTCCCCTGCAGAATTATTGGGCAAGGAAGGATACGGGCTCACCCGCTATGTTATGGATATGCTAAATGGTGCTAGAATGAGTGTTGCGGCAGAGGGAGTAGGGGTTTCAACTGCGGCCTATCGGGAAGCACTAAAATTTGCCTCTGAGAGGATTCAATTCGGAAAACCCATTAAAGAATTGGCTCCTGTTAAAAGAATGTTAGATCGAATGGAGAGAGAAATTTCTGCCATGAGGAATTTGATGTTGGAAGGGGCAAGAACGGTGGATCTCTATTCTTGGAAGAGCTTGAGACAGAAAAACTCAGAATCGCCTTTGGGAGAGGAAGAGAAAATTAAATTTTGGAATGGGGTATCGACAGTGATCACTCCCCTCGGGAAATTTTACAATGCTGAAATTGCGAATTCTCTGTGTTACGATGCAATACAAATTTTCGGTGGATCGGGATTCTGTGAAGAGTATGACGTTGCAAGATTTTACAGAGACATTCGAATTGCGTCTATTTGGGATGGAACGTCTCAGATTCAGGTGAATGCCGCAATCGGAGGAATTGTTTTAGGTATATATGGATCTGGTGTGTTTGGGCAGTATCTCAAATCAGAGTTGAATTCAATTTCTGCTTCTGTTGAATTAAAACAAATATTTAGTGATACAGAGTCAATTGTCAATTTATACAAAAAATTTCCAACAAGTGAAGAGAAAGAATATTTCTCTAGAGATGTAGTGATGAGCACCTGTCGTTTATTAAATGGAATTCTTTTTGAAAAACAGGAAGCAAAATTACCAACAACTGAAAAGGAAAGCAGAGTAAAAATCAGAAAAGATTACAATAAAGAATCTTTGGCAGAATTGTCTGCGATAAAGATTCGTTTAAGCTGAATCAACTCCGATAACCATATACCCATTTCTGGAATGATAGGATCTGGGTATTATGCCTAGGATTTCATTTTTAAGGGCTCTTAGCATCTTTGTTTTGTAGAACGAAAAAGACGTTACTATACTAATTTCTCGGGCAGGAGTAGGATTCATAATTTTTCTTTTTCTAGATTCATCTCTTACATCTTCAAATTCAGGAAGAAGTGTAATACCTAAATCATTATCCACTAATTTTTTGATAGTTTCAAAACTTCCCGCTTCAATTCTACCTAGGGTGTTATTTTTACAAACCTTTAGTGTTTGTCCTCTAAAGCAATGCTCTTCTCCCAAAACAATCATGTCAAAATTTTGAATTTGTTCAATTGAGAGTGTGGATTCATTTATTTTAACTGAAGGTGAAAGATAAGCAAAAAAAGGCTCATAATAGAGGTGCTCTTCTTTTATTTTTTTATTTCCAAGCGGTGTTGCTAAAATTCCCAAATCAATTTCATTAGATTCTAATTTCTGAATAATTTGATAGGTCGGAAGTTCATATATTTTTACCTTGAGATCTGGGTATTTATTATACATCGCGGGCAGAATTTTAACCAATAAGGAAGAAGATACCGTTGGAATTATACCTACTTTCAACTCACCTGAAACGGTATCACCTTTTTGGCTATACATAAACTCTAATCTGTCAGCTTCCTGTAATACAACTCTCGCTTGTTTTAAAAACTCTGCACCCTCTACTGTAGTACTAATTGGATTTTTAGTTCTATCAAAAAGAATAATACCTAAGTATTTTTCTAACTTTTGAATTTGAAGACTAAGGGTAGGTTGTGCAATCAAGAGCTCGTGAGCGGCAGATGCAAAATTCCTAACCTTGTCTAGGGTAACAGCGTATTTTAATTGAATGAGAGTCATATACTAAACCCCTGCCAGAACCTTTTGATTTGATTCTTTGCTGGATGTATGCATTAATATATATTCAAAAGCTGATAGTGCTGCCTTGGCTCCTTCTCCCATTGCAATTATTATCTGCTTATAGGGAGTTGTTGTAACATCTCCGCAGGCAAATATTCCTTCAGCACTAGTCTTACATTTTTCATCAATGATAATCTCACCAAATTTAGTGAGTTCCAGGACATCTTTTGCAAAGCTACTGTTGGGAATTAAACCAATCTGTATAAAGATTCCATCGGTCTTAATGAATTTTTCTTCTCCGCTTTCTCTATTGACATATCTTAGTCCGGAAACTTTACCATCTTCCGTTTCAATTATTTTACTTTGGACTTGAGTCACTACTTCAATATTATTTGATTTTTTTGCCCTATCGACTAATATCTTATCCGCTTTCAGTTCAGGTAAAAATTCAACAAGAGTTACTTTTTTTACGATTCCACTGAGATCTAATGCTGCTTCCACTCCAGAGTTTCCACCTCCGACTACGATAACATCCTTGTCTTTAAAGAAAGGTCCATCACAATGCGGACAATAGGCTACCCCATTACCAATATTTTCTTTTTCTCCCGGCACACCTAATTCCCGCCATTTTGCACCTGATGCAATAATTATAGTTTTGGAATATATTTTTTCGCCGGTAGTTAGATGTATTACCTTTTCTTCCCCTTTCTCGATGCTTTTGACTTTGAGGTTTTTTCGTATTTTTACATTATAAAGAGATAAATGGTCTTCCATAGATTGAACTAATTTGGGACCCGTAGTATGTAATACAGAGATTAAGTTTTCAATATCCATTGTATCTTTAACCTGACCACCCACTCTATCTGCTAACATTAGCACATTCAATCCTTTTCTTGCAGAGTAGATAGCAGAGCTAATTCCGGCAGGACCTCCACCGATAATAGCGACATCAAATACTTCGTCGGAGCTAATAATTTCATTGTTTTCAGGATGATCTGAGTCGGGATATAGTTCTTTGATTTTATCAATTATTTCGGAAATTTCCAATTTACCATTGGCAAAGACTTTTCCGTTCAAATAAATTGCGGGCACACCCTGGATTTTTCTCTCCGCGATTAATTCTGGAAAGAGTCCTCCATCTATCATTTCATTTGATACATTAGAATTTAAGACAGAAATTTGATTTAAAGCCTGAACTACTTCAGGACAGTTATGACAACTTAAGGAAACAACTGTTTCAAATTTTAAATTTTGTGGAATATTTTTTATTATGGATTGCAAACTATCATCTAGCTTTAACGGCATACCGCCTGTTTGAAGTATAGCCAATATTAATGAATTAAATTCGTGTCCACCGGGAACACCACTGAATAAAATACCCTGGGAAGACCCTTCATTTAAAACCTCAAATGTAATACCACTTCGATAGTTATAGTTTCCCACATCGAGAGTCAATTTCTCCGAAGTAGAGGCAATTTCTCTCAACATTTCTAGAAGTTCTTCTTTCTTTTCATGAGATTCATTATTGGTTCTCAGTACTACATTTTTTTGTAATCTATTCATGTATTCAGCTATTTGTGATATTAATTCTTGTTCTAACATTGGTATCTTCTCCTTTTTTTAAATGCCTAAAAGCTGTCTTACAAAACAGCTTTTAGGACTGTTCTTCTTAGATTTTTCCGACTAAGTCTAATCCGGGTTTTAATGTAGAGGAACCGGGCTTCCATTTTGCAGGGCAAACTTCCCCTTTGTGAGTTGCAACGTATTGAGCCGCTTGGACTTTTCTTACCATATCTCCCGCTTCTCTACCGATGCTGTCATCATGGATTTCAATTACTTTTATCAAGCCTTCTGGATTGATGAGGAATGATCCTCTGAGTGCAAGTCCTGCTTCTTCTATCATGATTCCAAACGATCTTGTCAAATGTCCTGTTGGGTCTGCAAGCATAGGGAACTTGATTTTTTTGATAGTTTCACTTGTATCATGCCATGCTTTGTGAACAAAATGAGTATCAGTAGAAACAGAATATACTTCTACTCCTAATTTTTTTAACTCATCATACTGATCAGCCATATCCCCTAATTCAGTAGGGCAAATAAAAGTAAAATCTGCTGGATAAAATAAGAAGATTGCCCATTTTCCTATTACATCTTTGTCAGTTATTGTTTTAAAAGCTCCATTGTGGTATGCTTCTGCTTTAAATTCTGGTATTCTTTGGTTGATTTTTGCCATTGAGATTGTCCTCACTCCTTTGATTTAAAAATACTATAGCATAGTCTAAATCATTTGTAAAATAAATAATAACTATAGTCTAATAGGTAAAATATATCAATACTCATTTTCAATAGGTTTAGGATATGAGTAAAAAAGGGAGGTAGATTTGAGGGAAAGTCTTATGTTTTTTTCGGGATATGTTTTATATACGAGAGATTAGTTTCTGGCAGTCCCCTGACAAATTTTCACTTATTTAGAATTTACTAAGGAATTAAAAATAAATCGTAATACGTCAGGTCGGGCTCTCCAGGACTCCGCTTCGCTTCGGTCTGTACTACAGATTACAGACTAAATCCTTTCGATCCCTGACTGAAGTATTTACTGTGGGTTAAAGTAAAAATTTCTTACTTTTCTTCGTCCTCATCATCAAATTCTGGATTGGTATTAGTACTTTTTTTCTTTTCATTTACAACTTTTTCATCATCAGAGCTGGATTTTCCTTTTTTCTTATCAAGTGTTGTGAAGGGTGGAAGTGATTTTTCATCTTCAGTTTCCTCATCTAAATTAAATGAGTTTATGAAACCTTTCTTCATTTTGGTATAGATGCTAGGTTTATTTATAGTAATAAAACTTAGTTTTTGGCCAAATGCCCATCCCTGCATAATTGGATTAGTGTATGATTCTTTATTATTGATTGCTTCTAATAAATAATATCTATCTTCAAGCATTTCATTATTCATTTTTGCTTTGAATATTTTTTCAGTAGTATTTTTTACTCTAGCAATATCCCCTTCTATTAATACAGCTACTCTTGTCGAAGTTGTCTTGGGCTCAGATCTTAAACTTGCAGAAGGTGTTTTTACAATTGCATACTTTCCATAAGCATTTCTATTATTTAATTCCTTCTGAATCATTAAACGATAGCTTTCATTGTCAGTGGTCTGCATTATTTTTAATAATAGTAGTGTGGAATGAAGATTATTTTTTTGACTAATTGAATAAATAACTTCTGGTAATAAATTATTATTTTCATTTAAAGCCTGAGTAAGAAGTTCGAGTGTTCCCTGAGCTTTTGAATTTCCTAGTGCTTTGATCGTTCCAATTTGTAGGTCAACAATTTCAGAAGGAATATATTTCTTAAAAATTGAAAGGTCTTCCTGTTTGGAAAAATTTCCCAATCCAGCCAATGAGACTGCAATAATATTAGTATCACTCGAGCCAATTCCATAACGAATTAAGAGTTCTCTCGCATAGGGATTGTAGGATTTTCCTAGACCTTTAAAGGAAGCCAATCGTATATCGGGATCGGTTGATTTAATTCCCGCTACAAAGTAGTTAAAGACATCTTTTCCGCCTATTTTTTCTAAAGCAATAAAAGCCTGTCGTTTTACGTTAAAGCTGTCATGATAGATAGCTTTTTGTAGAGCGGGGCTTCCTTTTTTCATTCTACCCAGAGCTCTTGCCGCTTCTTCTCTCACATCGGGTATGGAGTGAGTTAATAATATTTTAGAAATTTTAACTGCACCAGTTTTGCTTCTCTCCAGACTTTGAACCAAACTAATGCCCTGTTTGGTGAGATATTTTTTTTTCTCGGATTCCAGCTCAGAATTAATTGGATTTTCTGAATTAGAGGAAGAAAGTTCTGGAGTAGGGGTAATTTCTCTTTTTTTTATCTTTTTTTTGCGGGTATGAGTTATAAAAGCATTGGTGGGTTGATTTTCTTTCTCCTCTTTTTCTTCAGGGTTAATACTCAAAACCGATTCTAGAAAGCCTGTATTTTTAGGAAGAGGGGGTCTTTTGTGCTTTAGAAGTTCATTTTCCGGGCTAGAACCCTGTGAATAAAGCAGGAATTGAGACCAACCAAACAATATTAATATTAAAAATTTCTTAGAGCTAGTACGCATAAAGATTCCTTAGAATTAAGTATCGGAAAATATAGGTTAATATTTTTACTTTCAGACAAAATTTAGTTTAAAGATTTAAAAAACAAACATATTTAAGAGTTATACTTTCCGTAATTTATTATGTGAGGATAGAAAAATAAAAAAGATTTCAGGCGACATAACCGGTTTAAAACCCAACCAGCTCAAAAGACTCAAAGCCTTAGGAGAGAGAAGGGTAAGGGATGATCTTGTAATTTCTATGGATATTGCAAGAATATTATCTGAAATTTCCTTAGAGATAAAAAGGCAAATTGGCCTATTAATAGACAGATCGGGTTATTGTACTCATGTCATAGTTGGGGATAATAAATCAATTGTGATACCTGAACTAGATAGAACCAGAAATACAAAAACACGACTGAGGGGTATTAGATTGGTTCACACTCATCTATTTGAGGAACCTCTTTCTGACGAAGATTTAACAGACTTAGTACTACTTAGATTAGACTATATCACAGCAATAGTGCCAGATATAGATGGTATTCCAAAATATTTTTATTCAGCACATATAAATGTTGATAGGGAAGCAGATCAAAGTTGGACTGTACTACAAAAAATTTATCCGGGACAAATTAATAATGGATTTCTTTCAGAAGTGGAAGAACTTGAAAATAGGCTCAATAAAAATTTTACAAATATAAAAGATGCCAGTAAAATAAATAGGGCATTTATCTTGGGAGTTTACCCAAACCAAAAATTAAAAAGACCCATAGAACATTCTCTCTCTGAGTTAGCAGAATTATGTAAGACAGCTGGTATAAGTGTTGTGGAAACATTTTCTCAACGCAGACATTCCCTCGATCCTGCTACTGTAATGGGTCAGGGAAAACTCAAAGACATTCTACTAAAAGCAGTACAGAAAGATGTTGAACTCCTAATATTTGATCTAGAATTGACTCCTTCTCAGGCAAAAAAAATATCTGACTTTTGTGATCTCAAAGTAATAGATAGAACTCAATTAATACTCGATATATTTGCTAGGAATGCAAAGAGTCGGGATGGAAAATTACAGGTAGAGCTTGCTCAATTGAAATATCTCAAAGGAAGACTTTCCGAATTAGATGATAATATGTCCCGTCTTACAGGGGGGATAAGTGGAATTGGGGGCAGGGGACCCGGTGAAACTAAGCTGGAAATAGGAAAAAGAAGAGTAGAAGAAAAAATTACCCGACTTGAAAAAGAGCTTACCGATCTAAAGAGACGACGAGAGCTAAATCGAAAGCAAAGAAATAGAAATGATGTTCCTGTGGTAGCTATTGTTGGTTATACAAATGCTGGAAAATCAACCTTACTCAATGCACTTACAAACTCAAATGTGATAGCCGAAGATAAATTATTTGCAACCTTAGATCCTGTGACAAGAAGAGTTCGATTTCCTGAAGAAAGAGAAATTATATTAAGTGATACAGTTGGATTTATTCATGATCTTCCGCCTGATCTTACAAATGCATTTAAGGCTACCCTCGAAGAGTTGGGCGATGCGGATTTATTATTGCATATTGTGGATATTTCTAATCCAAACTATCAGGAACAAATAATGGCAGTTGAAAAAATATTATCTGAATTAGATTTGATCACCTTAAATAGGATTATGGTATATAATAAGATTGATGCATTGCCAGATGACTTCCATTTACCCGATGATGGGATTAGTATTTCATCATTAAATAAGAGTGGATTTGACGCATTGCTTCAGGAGATTGAATTTAATGTGAAAGATAAATGGAACTATTTCCAATTAGAAAGAGCATCTTCCATAGAAGGAAAAATAACAACCTGATCAGATACTTCGACTAATTGTATGATAGTCTCAATCAATTGATTAACCCCACCGATGACAAAGGCACCCTTGTGTTCTTCTACTCTTTTGATAAGTGAAAGTAGAAATGCAAGACCCTGACTATTGATATATTCAAGTTTTTTTAAACCAACCAGTATATTGGGTATAGAATGATCTAATTGATTGTACAAGTCTTCACTTACTTGGTAGGAATTTTGATTACCAATCCGTCCTTCAAAAATCAATACTTCTACTTTAGAATTATTGATTTCTTTGATTTCGTAATCTATGATTAATGAATCGTAAGTAATTGTTGCCATTTTCTTTTCTTATTTATTCGACAATAAAAAGGGTTTCATCCAATATAAAAATTGATATTTTATTTTGACCAATACTTTTTTTATTTCTATAAATACCCTTCCATACGACTTCGATTGATCCTCTATTATTGCTGATTTCTCCTTCATAATCCAAATAAATTTTTCTATGATCGTGTTTTTTATTACAAATTAGTATTTCACTGAATAATAAGATACTTTTGGGAGTGAAAATCTCATAAGTAGTGAGTGAGTCAGTCGAATTTTCAAAAAAAACATCTAAATGCGAAGATTTATCCTGTAAAGTATGTCGGGATATTGTAACTCTATCACCCAAGTTCTTCTAGTCTTACAATAACTGACTTTGATTTTATGATAGGTAACGAATCAATTTCTTTGATCGCTTCTCTCACAAAACTTTCTTTGCATCTATGAGTTATTATTATAACTTCCACAGGCTCTTTTGGTGATTCATCCTGTCTGACGGTAGAAATAGATACACCGTTTTTTCCAAGTAAATGTGATATTTCTGCTAAAACTCCCGGTCTGTCCAATGTATTAAATCGAATGTAGTACCTTCCCATTTCTTGGCCGTGTGGAGTTAAATTGGCTTCAGGAAATATGTTATTTTCAGAAAATTCAGTTACATTTCCAATTCTACTACCATAAAATACAATGTCAGACAATACAGCACTTGCTGTTGGAAGTGAGCCTGCACCTTTTCCAGAAAACATGAGAGGTCCAGAAAAGTCTGTATCTAGAAATATTGCATTCATCTCATTTCGAACACTGGCTAAAGAATGTTCTAAGGGTACCATGGTTGGTTGCACTTGAGCTTCAATCTTTCCATTATTATTTTTACATATACCCAATAGTTTAATTCTGTATCCTAAATTCTTGGCTGTGATAATTTCAGATTTAGAAATATTTGATATCCCTTCGACATACATACTTTTGATATCAATTTTTCTTCCAAATGCAATACCTGCTAGTAAGGAAACTTTATGAGCAGTATCTATCCCTTCGACATCAAAAGTTGGATCTTTTTCTGCAAATCCTAATTCTTGGGCTATTCGTAATGCAGTTAGATAATCTAGATCTTCTTCTTCCATTTTGGTGAGGATAAAATTTGTTGTTCCATTTAAAATTCCATAAATACCTTTAAAATCATTTGCTATAAGACCTGTCTTAATTGATCGTATTACAGGGATTGTTCCCCCAACAGATGCCTCGTATCCAATTTCTACGTTATTTTTTTTGGCTAAATCAAAAAGTTCAGCACCTTTTTCAGATAAAAGAGCCTTATTGGCAGTAACTACTGTCTTACTATTTTCGAGAGCACTTTTTACAATGGTGTAGGCTATTCCAGTTCCTCCGACTAACTCTACTACTAAATCGATTTCTTTATCTTCAGTAATTTCCTTGTAATTAGAAGTTATATTGTAATCTTGAAATCTTTCTTTAATATTGGGAGATGTATCGCAAATTTTAGTTATATTAATATTTATTCCGGATCTATGTAGTACGGTAGTTGCTTTTTCTTTAATTATTTGGATAAGTCCTGTTCCAACAGTTCCTGCTCCGATTATACCTATCCTTACATGTTTCATTTATCCTAACTCCAGATCGGGTGATGGTTCAAAATTTGAATTTACACTTTGGACATCATCATGTGATTCCAATAAATCAAGAATCTTAATTACTTTTTCAGCATTTCCCTGGTCGTTAACTTCTGCCTTTACTGTGGGTATATATTTTATACCGGATTCCGTTACCTGTATTCCCTTATTGCTAATTGCAGTTAGGACATTTTCATATTCTTCTGGTGTAGTAGTGACTAAAAACATATCTTCTTCTAAGACTACATCTTCAGCGCCAGCACCACCTGCTAGTTCGATTAGATCATCTTCTGTTATTATATCACTTTTTAACGAAATTAATCCTTTTTTGTCAAAGAGCCTGCTAACTGATCCAGGATTTCCGAGAGTTCCATTCCCTTTGGTCAAAATATTTTTTATTTCTGGGGTTGTTCGAGATTTTTTATCGGTAACAACCTGAACCATAATTGCAACTCCCCCCGGTGCATAGCATTCATATAGGCATTCTTCATAAATTACGCCCTCTAACTCTCCAGCCCCTTTTTTAATGGCTCTTTCGATATTGTCCTTAGGCATATTGCAGGACTTTGCCTTTAAAATCGCTAAACGAAGCCTGGGATTGGATTCAGCATCAGAACCACCCATTCTTGTCGCCACTGTTAATTCTTTTGCTACTCTTGTAAAAATTGCACCGCGCTTAGCATCAATAGCTTCTTTTTTTCTTCGAATCGTTGCCCATTTCGAATGACCTGACATAGGATATCTCCTTTAGTTTCTGAGTCTTTGTCAATTGAAACCATTACAGGGAAAAATTCGAATATTTTTTCAGTAACCGAGAAAGATTTCATGCCTAATTTGTATCTATACAGTTAAAAAGATTCTAGAGAAAGTTGTAAATCAGAGAAATTTTTTGGCGATTTCTATCTTTTCTGTATACATAAAATAAAAGTAAATTTTCACTTTTCATTACATTCTCCCAATAGTAAAAAAGGAAACAAAAAGTTTCTCTCTTTGCATAGTTACAAAAAATATGAATTACTATCATTTTTATTTTCAAAGACTTCCATATGTATTTGGAACTCTTATAACTATTTTAAATTGTAATATAAATAATTTTTTGAGTATTCAGCCTATAGCCAAAAATGGAATTTTAGACCTAAGGGAAGTAGAACTAAGCAATAAGGAACCTATTAAGTTATCGGGAGAGTGGAAGTTCTATTGGAAAAAAACTGTAAACCCGGATACAGAGCTTTTAGAATTGAACCCAATTTTATCCAAACAACCTTCTCCATGGAATCAACTAACTGGAATTGGTAAGGGGTTTGGAACATATGAATTAATAATAAAAGTTCCTAAAAAGGAAGAAGAATTAGCTCTTAAAATTCTATATATTAATTCAGCTTATAAATTATATATTAATGAATTACTTATAAGGGAAGTAGGCAGATATTCTGAAAGTTCCGGAGATGAAGAGCAGGATTTAAAGCCAGATATCATTCGATTTAAACAAAATAAAATTGGAGAAGTTCGTATACTTTTACAAGTATCTAACTATGCTTCTTATAGGGGTGGTATTACATCTACTATAATATTTGGATCTTATGATAAAATTAGGGATGAAAAAGAAAATTCAATAGCACAGGATCTTGTAATATTTGGGAGTTTGGTATTTATAGGTTTTTATCATATAGGATTTTATCTTTTCAGAAAGAGAGATAGCTCTACTATTTTTTTTAGTTTCTTTTGTATAGCTATGGGAGTAAGAATTCTTTTAACTGGGGAGAGTGGATTTATATATAATAAAATTCACTTTATGAATTGGGTACAATGGATAAAGCTGAATTTTGGATTCCTTTACTGTATTTTATTATTTTTTACATTATTTCTCAAAAGAACTTTTTTTATAGAATATCCGAAATCTTTTTTTATAGTCATTAGTATAGCATTATCTATTTTAATTTTTATAGTTCCATTTGTAACAGTATATACATTGGGTATGTTAATAAATTTTACTTATATTATAATAATTTTAATTTTATCTAATTCTATTTATACCATTATTAAAGCTATTATAAATAAACGCATAGGAGCCAGCTTATTTCTAATTGGTTTTTTTATATTAAGTACTACGGCTATTAATGATCTTTTGGTTGATATGAGATTTATAAATACAGGTTTGTATTTACCGGTAGGAACACTTTTTTTTGTGATTTCTTATGCATTTACAATTTCAATGAGATTTTCTATTGCATATAATAAAGTGGAGGAACTCTCAAGAAGTACATTAGAACAATCTAATCTTCTTGAAACACAAAATTCTTTATTGGAGAGTAAAAATTTCCAAATTACTGAATTAAATTCTGCATATCAAAAATTTGTACCAAAAGAAATTCTAAATATTTTAAATAAGGGGAGTATTACAAATTTTAATTTGGGAGATCATACAGAAAAAGTAATGTCAATTATGTTTAGTGATATACGTTCTTTCTCATCTCTATCCGAGTCAATGGCTCCTCAAGATAATTTTGAATTTATAAATGGCTTTTTAAAAAGAATCGGTCCTAAAATTAGGGAAAATAGTGGTTTTATAGATAAATATATTGGTGATGCAATAATGGCTCTTTTCCCTGAAAAGCCGGAAGACGCAATCGATGCCGCAATTGCTATGTTGATAGAACTAGAAAATTATAATCAATTTAGAAAGGATAAGGGTCGAATACCTATTTCAATAGGAATAGGTATTAACACAGGTAGATCTATTTTAGGAATAGTTGGAGAAGAAAATAGAATGAATGGTACAGTTATTAGTGATGCGGTAAATCTTGCTTCCAGACTGGAAAGTCTTACCAAATACTACAATTCATCTATTTTAATTAGTGATCAAACATATAAAAGACTCGAAAAATATGATACTTATGAATTTAGAATATTAGATACCGTAAAAGTTAGAGGTAAAAAGGAGATTGTCTCAATAATTGAAATCCTTAATGGTAATACAAATGAATATATAGACTTAAAGTTAAAAACAAAAGAAAATTTTGAATTTGGTCAGATACTCTTTGGGGCGGCAGATTTTAAAAATTCAATTAAGTTTTTCAAAAAAGTATTAGAATCTGACCCGAGTGATACAGCTGCTGAGTTATATCTAAATAGATCAGAATATTATAAAATACATGGAGCACCTCCCAATTGGGTTGGAATTGTAGAATTACAAAATAAATAAGATATTATAAATCATTCTTAAAAATGGAATTATGGATAAATTGGAAAGATAATTTGAATCATCTAAGAGACACACACTGGATAAAAAGGGATAAGTTTTCTCTGAAAGGTCGGCGTTTAGACGAAAAAGTATCTATTCTCTTAAAAATGCAAGATGGAGTAGATATTGGACTAACTTATCATATTCCTGAAAAATTATATAAAAATGAAACCTTTCCTGTAATTTTTCACCAAACGAGATACTATAGAAATATATATTTTAGATTCCCTTTTAACTTATTTTTGAAAACAGATACTGAAAATTTAATTAATAAATTTATATCTAATGGCTATGCATTTGTAAGTATAGATGTTCGTGGTTCTGGCGAATCTTTGGGAAACAGAAAAAGTGAATGGTCCGAAGAAGAAAGAAGAGATGCATTAGAAGTCTTAGAGTGGATATTAAGGCAAAAATGGTGTGATGGTAAAATAGGATTATATGGTATTTCGTATGACGGAACAGCTGGTGAATTTCTTTCAATAAGTAATCATAAATCAATAAAAGCTGTTGTGTCCTTCTTTAGTGTTTTTGATGTTTTTTCAGATATTGGTTTTCCAGGTGGAATACACTTTTCATGGTTTACTAAAAATTGGTCAAAAATAAATGACTCTTTGGATAGTTTGAATCTCAGTAAATACTTTGGAAAATGGATCAATTTATTTATCAAGGGTTGCTTAAATTCCCAAGATAAAGATTATAAACTAAAAATAATAAATTCTCATAAAGAAAATTGGGATATTAATATAAATGCACTAAAAATCAAATTCAGAGATACAATTACTGAATATGGAATATCCTTACAAGAATTAAGTATTCATAATTTTATATTAAATAAGAAAGACAAAAAAAGTACGGCAAAAATTCCTCTGTATGCACTTTCGGGTTGGTGGGATGGATCCTATTCTCGTTCGGCTATCAGTAAATTCAAATACTATTCAAATTATAATGTAAAACTAACGCTTGGTCCTTGGGATCATGGAGGACATAATTATATAGGAGATTATAAAAATTCTTATAAACCATTATTTGATTTTCAATTTGAAATACTTAGATTTTTTGATTTTTATATCAAAGGGATTCAAAATGGTATTAATTTAGAAGAATCTATTCATTATTTTACAATAGGTAATGATAAATGGAAAAGTTCAAATCATTGGCCCCCATTAAAAAAAGACTTAGAATTATATATACATCCTGAAAAGTTATTATTTTTATACAAACCAATTCAGGATGAAAGCATGAACGAAATACGTCCTGATAATACTCACTCAACTGGAAAGGGAGCAAGATGGAATTCTATGTTAAATCCTTTGAATAGAAAAATAGGATATAATAGAAAGAAAAGTATTACTAAATCCTTTTCCTATAAAACTCTTCCATTTCAAGAAAATTCAGACATTTCTGGGAATCCTGAATTAATTATTTTTCTCAGGAGCTCATTACCCGAGGGAGATTTATTTGTGTACCTAGATGAATTTACCAGTGAAGGAAAAATAAATTATATTACAGAGGGAATAGGAAAAATAAATTATTTACTTAATCCTCAAAATAAAAAAACAAAAAATGATAAATACTATGAAAACTTTTTTAAAGATAATTATAAAGAAATAGAAGTTGGAAAAATAGTTGAATTGAAACTAATTCTATTGCCAATCTCTTATACAATTCCTAAAGGAAGTTCATTGATACTCTCCATAGCGGGCTATGATATAGAATATTTTGAACCTTTAAAAGGAGATCCTCCTGTTTATGATATTTTTTTTGGTAAAAAATATCCATCCAGATTAATTTTACCAGTAGAAGTTGATACTAAATAGTATGTAATTTTAATTTAAATATTTTTAAGAATCATCAAAGTTTCTTCTGTATTTATTTGATTATTTACAGAGAAGAAAATATCTTCTACTTTTGCGTTTATTTCTGCTCGAATTATATTTTCCATTTTCATGGATTCAATTGAAATCAAAGGATCACCCTCATTTACAGTGTCTCCTTTTTTAACATGAATAGAAATTATTTTTCCAGGCATAGAACTTTGAATATTTCCTGAATTTTTAGATTTTGATGAATTAGATTCTGTTAAAATTTGGAAAGTCTCTTTAATACAATTATTTTGCAAATAAATATTTAGTCCATATTTACAAAAATAGATTTTTTCACCATTTTCTAAAAGTATATTATTTTCATTTAATAAAGATATTTTTGGTAGTACATAATGATATTTTTCATTATCATGAGTTATATAGAAAATATCATTTTCTTTATAGATAGAATAAACAATATTTTCATGTTTAATTTTTAATGTATTTTTAATTTCAAATGAATCGGAAACATAACATTTATCTAATATTTTAGGTTCAAAATGGATTTCACTAAACGCTCTACCCATAAGGTCATGAATTTTAATAGAATGAATTACTGCACATATAGATAAATAAAATAGTATATCATTTTTAGTATTTGATGGATGAATATATTTTTCTAAAAATCCTGTATTAACTTTTCCTTCCCTAAACTCACTATGACTAAGAATCTTATCCAATAAAAGATGATTAGTTGGAAGTCCTAAGATAATAAGGGCTTTCAGATTAGTCATTGCTCTTTCAATGGTAGTATTTCGTGATTCCGAATAAGAAATAAGTTTGGCTATCATAGAATCATAATAGATTGATACATTATTTCCTGTTATTACTCCACTATCGAATCGTGCTCCCTCGTTTTCAGAAAAATTTAAATAACGAATGTTGCCAGAACTAGGTTTAGAATCAATTAATCCTTCTTCTGCACAGATTCTTAATTCTATGGCAGATCCTCTTATTTCTGGTACTTTTCCATCGGGTAAAATTTCATAAATTGAAAAACCTTCAGAGATACGAATTTGTAATTCAACTAAATCGAGTCCGGTTATCATTTCTGTTACTGGATGCTCAACTTGAAGTCTTGTGTTCATCTCTAAAAAATAAAAATTTTCATTTTCATCCATTACAAATTCTACAGTCCCGGCATTTGTATAGTTAATACATTTTCCTGCTGAGATTGCAGTATTATAAATTTCGTTTCGCGTCTTATCAGAAATGTTTGGGGCAGGGGCTTCTTCCACTACTTTTTGATTTCTTCTCTGGATAGAGCAGTCTCTATCATACAAATGTATTACATTTCCTTTTGTATCTCCAAAAATTTGAACTTCAATATGTCGGGGATTAACTATATATTTTTCAATAAAAACCGAATCATTCGAAAAGAAATTTTTTGCTTCTCTTCTTGCACTTTCGAGATCTGTAAAAAATTCTTTTTCTGAAAATACTTTCCTCATTCCTCTTCCACCACCACCCGCAGAGGCTTTTATCATTACAGGGAATCCTATCTTCTTAGCTTCTTCTAGAAGTTGGGTATCACTTGAAACAATTCCATCAAATCCTGGAACCACGGGGACATTGATTGATTTCATTTTTTTTCTAGATTCAACCTTATCTCCCATAGCAAAAATTGCCGAATGATGAGGTCCTATGAAAATTAAACCAGCTTTTTCAACTTCTTCTGCAAAATTACTATTTTCAGATAAAAATCCATAACCCGGATGAATTGCATCGCACTTGGTTTGTCTTGCAATTGAAATTATTTTTTCAATATTAAGATAAGTTTCTTTAGATTCAGAACCAATGAGGGAAATAGCTTCTTCTGCTTCTTTTACAAAAGAGTAATTGCTATCTGCTTCACTATAAATGGCAACAGTCTTAATTTGGAGGCGCTTGCAGGTTTTAATTATTCGTGATGCAATTTCTCCACGATTACTAATTAATATCTTTTCTATTTTTTGCATTTAAGCTGGACTTGCATTTAATGCAATATTTGTTTCTCTAGCGACTTCTTGGTCTAAGATTTTTTTATCTTCTATCATTTTAGTATGGATTGCATCTCGAAATTCTTCCCATGTAGTATAATTTGCTGGATCTAAAATTCCACAATTTCGATATCCGATAACCAAATCTTTTTGAACTTCTTGTAATTTTGTAACACCCGCTTTTAACACTACAACTACTGGAACTTTTTGATCATATGCCAGTTTAATCATGCCCTTTTTCAGGGGTCTTATTTCTTCACTATAAGAGTTCCCACCTTCTGGATATACAATGTATGACTGCTCTTTTAATCCTTCCATTAGATTTCTAACAGATGTGACGATTGTTCTTTGTTTACTTGTATCAAAAACTTGAGAGCCCATTGCACTCATCCACCAATAAGCAAAAATACTCGATTTTATGGCCTGATTGGCTAAAAAAGGTTTCGAAATAATGATACAATCAAATGGAAAGTCAATTTCATTTATGTGATTTAGCATTATAATATGCCCTTTTTCGGGAATTTCAATTTTATTAGAATAATATATATGTGTATTTGTAAGTCGTATTACAGAATTACCCCAAGTGAGAGAGCCCGCTATAAACTCCTTGTATTGGAGTTCTTTATTTTTAGTTAAAAGAAAATATAAACCTTTTATTAAATGTGGGAAGGCGACAGTAAAAACTAATTTTAACACGAGTAAGTAGATCTTAATCACAAGTTTTTTATAACCGGAAGATAGACCATTTAGATCACTGGAGAGATAGTCAAAAGGATTTTTCATAATAAAACAAGGATTGAATAAGAGAAAAAAAAATCCGCCTTTTTTTGAAAGACGGATTTTAATTTAAAAAGGAAAGAGACTTATTTTGCAGGTTTTTCGGGTTCAGACTTCGCGGAACTAGGTTTGTCCAATTTTTCTTTCTCACCTACGGATGCTAGGTGTCTGTTGAGTGCATCAACATCACTGTATTTGAATTTAATTTGCTTATTCACTTCATCAATATACACTTGACCATAAGTATCTACTGCATCTCTTCTAAAGACCACAGGAATTCTATTGTCAAACAAAGGATGTAAATTAGATGGATCAACAAAAGGGTTTATTCTATAATTATTAGCTTCCCCTTCTAGTTTAAACTTTTCATCTTTTTGCAGATAAGCATTATCATGAGGATATTTGAGTGCATATGTATGAAAAGCCGCTCTTCTAGATTCACGACATTTTGCAATTACATCAAAATACTTTTCAATTCTGAACTTTCTGTGCTCAGGTTGGAGTTTTTGGTGTCTTTCTAAGGATTGCTCTAATTTAAGCGCATGGAGCTTTGCAGCTTTTGCTTGTCCTATTAGAGTGTATCCATTTTCAATTGCACCTTCAATTTTGTCCTTATTAAAAGCATAATGATATTCTTTAGGATCATAGAGCCTTGAATAAGCAGGGGCCTCTCTTCCAGCTTTAAACTTAGGATAAATTTCAGATCCACGTCCAAATTCAACTGAAATGTCTACAAAATCTTTATCAATAGTTGCATTGGGATATTCGCCATTTGCATCGCCCTTGATATCTTTCTTTTCAAGAACTGATTTTAAGATTTCGTCTGTACCTTCTATATAAATCTGAGACAGGTCTTCAGTCAATTGTTCAATGTTGGCTTGAGCCTCTAAAAATCTTCGGTAAGAATTAGGATATCGACCTTCATAATAATATGTGATACCTTCTTGGAAAAGTCTTTTGATATGATTGTATTTAGCAATTCTATCGCCCTCTGAACCCGCAGGTGCATCAAACTGGGCATCTTTTCCATCCTTATCTTTACCAGGGTAGTTTCTAACGATGGTTTCAAGGGATCTCATATATTTTAGTATATCGAGTCTGGTTTCGTTTGCTTTGCTCATTACCGGATCAGCATTTATGCCGGCAAGGCTGGCAAGGAACGTGAGCAATACAAGTAGCTTCTTCATTGTCTTTCCTGTCATAGATGAATTTAATTATCTTTTCTAAAGTTTTTGGTACAATCTTTAAAAGCAAGCAGAATTCTACTTACTTCTTTTTCAAATATCGGATTTGAGGGTTATTAGATTGACACCTAATAAAGATTCTTAAATGTTTATTTTTGGGAAAGATAAATTTTTTAAATTTAATTTTTTTTCACCACATTCAGGAAAAATACCATGAAAGATGCTAAGGCGGATGCTTCCCAGCAGGGAAAAAAGATATCATTTAGATCAAAAGATTTAATAAAGTGTCAGGTTTGTGCCACTGATCACCAAAAAGAGCAATTATTTATGGGGGGAGGGAGGCTGATTGCCGGGAATCTCACCAAAGATTTACGAAGAATTTATGAAAAAAATAAAAAATTCGGACGTGTAAATCCTAATGATTACGTGATAAATGTATGTCCCAAGTGTCTTTATGCAAGTTTCCCAAAAGATTGGAACTTAAATCAGGAAGATCTTTCTCGAATTAAAGGTTCCATAGGGGATAGAAGGGCCAACTTAGAAAGAATATTGGGTCCTATTGATTTTAATTTGGATAGAAATCTGGTTCTTGGAGCAGCTTCCTATCTTTTGGCAATAGATTGCTATCAACTACGGGGTCCGGGAGTGGCTCCCACACCAAAAAAAGGTGTCTCTGCAATAAAAGGTGCCTGGTATTTTGATGATTTACATTCTGAGTTTCCTACCATTGGATTTGATAAAATAAAAGATTTACTTTATAGAAAAGCAACGGTTTGGTATGCATCTACTTTGGAAATGATGACCTCTGGAACGGAGCCAGTGGATTTAGCCAGTCAGGTTCTCGGGCCCGATACTGATAATAACTGGGGATTTGATGGAGTAATTTATTTGAATTCCTTCCTTACCATGAAGTATAAGGAGCAATTAGCCCATACCCCCGAGAAACAATTGGATCTTTTAGTGAAAGCTAAGCGTTCTTTGGCTAAATTGTATGGAGGGGGAAAGGCTTCTAAATCAAAGCCTTCCGCCATCTTGGAACTAGCAAAAGAAACATATGATGATATGAACGCTACGATTGAAGCACTTGGTGGTGAAAAATAAGTTTTGCCCATAACGGCTTTAGTTATTCAATATGATGGGGCTGGTTTTTTTGGATTTCAGAAACAAAAAACTATCCCCTCTGTTCAGCAAACGCTCGAGACTGCACTCAGCACTATCTTTAAAGAAAAAATTAAGATAACCGGTGCGGGCAGGACTGATACAGGTGTTCATGCTTGGGGAATGGTGGTTAGTTTTGAACATAGGAAAGAAATTGTAAATTATCATAAATTAATAACTTCCATAAATGCATTGAGTTCTAGCGGAGTCTATGTTCTTTCTGCCTCAATTATGCCTCCTAAATTTAATGCAAGATTTTCTTGTACGGAAAGGGAGTATGAGTATTGGATTTTAAATACAAAATATCCTTACCCCCTGTTTTCGGGGAGAGCAACTTGGATACATGTTCCTCTCTATATAGAACTATTAGAGGGGCAATTTAAGGATATTTTAGGAAGAAATAATTTTAAGAGTTTTGCGAAGGCTTCCTCTATAAAAGAAAAGCCAACCGAAAGAGAAATAACTTCTGTCAGCATTTCGAGGTCTAAAGAATGCGAAGGAATTATAAAAATCAATATAAGGGGATCTGGATTCTTGCACAATATGATTAGAATTTTAGTGGGAAGTGCAATTCAGGTATCTTTGGGAAAAACAAAAATGGGACTTAAGGAAATTATTGAGAAAGAAAATAGAATCAGTGCTGGAATCACTCTGCCTCCCTATGGTCTTTATTTCAAAAGAGCTTATTATAAGGAATACCCTCAAATTAATAACCTGTATTACTCAGAAGTACTAGCTAAATAACTTCTTTAAAAATGAAAAAGTTATTATTTAGACTATTAATTCTCCTCTGTTTATTACCATCATCTACCTATTCGGAAGAACTAAGTCCTCTTGAATTAGGCTTTTTTTTGGGAGCTTCAAATCCAGTTCCGGGGAGTGATGCCTCGAGAGTATTAGATTCCAGTTTGGGTATGGGAATGTTTGGAAGAATGCAATGGCCTTGGATTTTATATACAGAGTTGGGAGCCAATTATACAACCTATCTCTCTACAACTGAAAGAAGGCTAACCACAGTCCCTGTTTATGGAACTTTAGGGTATAAAGTACCTCTTGATCTTCCAATTTCAATTTTTTTGAAAGCGGGAGGAGGGTATTCTTATACAGTTGCAAGGCCTGCCAATACTGTAAAATGGATTCCTATGAGTGTGTTGGGGACAGAGTTTAGTTTTGTAGCCGGAAAAAAAGTTAGAATTGGAATTAGATTGGATTATCAAAAGATTTATGAGACAATTGGAACAGAAAAACCAATAGATTACCAAATTTACACTTCCCCTTATGAGCAGGATATTAGATTGGCAGATCCTTATTATTATAAATTAAAGAACGCTGATTTTTTTCATTTTAATTTAATGTTAACATTTTTATTATAGAGGTAATTATATATGAAATTGAATATAAATAAAATTAATGTAATGATATTTATTATATTAAATATTACTTATTGTACGAAAGATTTAAGCAATGTAACTTATACTAGTCTACCTGTTTTGAGTTCTTTATTTAACCAGAGGATGTTATTGATTTTTAAAGGAACCTATGCAACCGACAACACATTAGAATTTACTGAAATCAATGGGAATGCTATTTACCGGGACACAGAAGGAGTTGGGGGAGATCCTACATTTGATACTACGGGTCTTCCTGCATTATCAAATCTGCCCATTTTTATGGATATTGGTGAATTAAGAATTGCCTCTAAATATCAGCCCTTGGGTCTAGAAGCACTTGAGTCGGTAAGAGACTCGGCTAGATTTTGGGATTTCGTTGCTCCAGAGAGACAGGTATATTGTTCAATTCCTTATACATTATTTACAAATACATGTGAAAACAATGGTGGACTAGTTAAATTTTCCGAGTTTATGACCAGTCGTGGAGCCCAATATCCTTCCAATGATCCAACAGCTGAACTTAGGGGATACAGTGGAACACAATATTATCATGCTGGAGTTTATCTACGATCATTTATTACAGGGTTTGCGATTGAGTCGGGAATACAAAAAACGAATACTCGTTTTGATAATCGTTTGGTTGTGGGCTCTAATATTGTCCCTAGAAATAGTTACAAGCCAGGGGCAAGTGATATAGATAAACAAAATAAAACACCTTTGATGTACCCAGTGTTTTATAATGTGGGAGGGGGTCATGCAGATATGACAATCAATCCCGGATACGAGCCTTATATTTTAGAAATGAGAATAAACATAAAAGAAAATCTTATGGTTCACTCTTGGGTGAACTACACTGGGAATGTTCAGACTATGGTTGGATTTAGCGATTGGAGATTTAATCATATAGGAGAGGTAGATATGGGAGGAGGCTTATTATTAAGACCACGTATTATATACCCCGAAACATCCTCTAATCTTACGATTACCGGAGGTACAGCAAATCTAAAATATTATTATGCAATTTATCGAGAAGGAGAAACAGATTTCACAAGCCATCTTCCGTTAATTGCATCTCCAGTTCGAGGTCCAAGTGTTTTTATAAAGTACATTCATTCTGGGAGTTATAGGCTCAGGTGTTTAAATGATGCAAGTCCTGTGGATGGTTTTCCAGAAACAGTTATTAGAGAAATAGTTTTTGAAGTAAAAGATAAACCTAAACAATCTGTCAGTGTTGATTTGACTTGTCCTTAGAATTAATCTTAGCTATCTATATTTATAATTTTATTTAAATCAGAAAATAAATCTTTGTGAAATAAAATCCCTGCTGAGTAAGTAGAGCGTGTAAGTGCTATGTAATATTGAGATCTAAAATAAGAATCACTCAAATCTTTTATACCAATTAGTATTACAAATGAGGCTTCCAAGCCTTGAAAATCTTCAATAACTGAAAAATTTATTTTTTCTTTATCTGGCTCATCACTATTGTATCTTACTATTTCATAAAATCTTTTATCATCGTAAGATCTTACAAAATTAGATTTAATTTCTAAGTTTTCATTTAGAGGTAATGTAGATAAAATTATAATTTCGTCAGGAAATAATTTTAATTGTCTTACGCCATAATCAATTAATTCAAACAATTTAATGTTTGCATCATCATTATCTATAAAACTTACAAACTTTACACTCAGTGCATCCGGAACCTTAGAGAAATGTTGTTTTTTGCCCCCTAATAAGCCAGCAATATTGAAAATTTCGGATGGATTTCTAATATTAGAATTTAGGGAATAAGATTCATGTGGATAGGAAGATATAATTTTCAAGAAATCACTATCGAATTCTTTATTTTTTTGTTCTTTATCAAAACAAATTAGCCATTTCCCATTATTAAGGCCGCCACTTAAAATATTATCTAAGATGTCACCCATATCACCTGAGATGATATTTTGAGCTTCATCAATAATAATAAAATCAAAGGTCTCACTTATATTCTTTACAAATCTAAAATCATAGAAAGTAAAAAATTTTACTTTCTCTTGGTCCTTATATGAGTTTTCAAAAAAGTCTTTTAGGTGAATAGAAGAGCATAAATACAGACATCTCCAAGAATTATCAATGGCAATTTCCAGTCCTTTTCGAGCCATCATTGTTTTTCCAGAACCAACAACTCCATAAAGAATCATTCTTGCCTGATCTTTAAATCCTTCCATTATCATAAACTGCTCTTTGGTAAGAGCAATCATTAATTTTTTTTGCTCATCTCTTCTAGCCGGGAAACCGGGATAGTAGTTACCATTGATTAATATAATATTTTTTATTTTTTCTCTTTCAAGATGTGTTACATTTGAGATACGTTTTGACTTGTGTATTGAATCTAAAATATCAAAAAGGGATTCATGCTGTAATTCTTTATGAAAAATAATAATATCTTTACTGGGTAGATTTTTACTAAATTGTCCAACTTCATTTTTATTTAAAAAAACAACACCTGTGATTGAATTTGAATCTACGGGTATTTTTAAATGGTTGTTGTACAATAAAAAGTTTTTAAACATTTTAACAGCACTCTCAACTTGTTCAATGGGACCTGTATAAAAATGTTTTACATGCTCTTTCCACTTTTTTTCTCTGGAATCATAGATCTCCCAGATATTATTCTCATAGCGAAATCTAGCATTTTTTAATTCGATAATGTAAATTCCAAGGGGGCATACAATTATATAATCTAATTCCCTTAATGGAATGCCGGGATTATGAAATTTGAAACTATAGTAAATATCCCAATCTTCCGGAAGCTCATTTTGAAATCTAAAATAAAACTCTTTTTCTTTGCTATTGTCGTATTTTTGATTCTCAGGAAATTTTTCCGGAAATACCAAAATTTAAGCCTTAAGAATTTTTATTATTTTCTAGAATTTCTAATGCTTTTGCTTTTAGCACAGGATGGACTCTAAAATCATCTGGATTTAGGTCCTCTTTTGGTTTTGAATCTACAGCTTTATAAATTCCTTTGCCCAATAATTCACCGAGAGCGTAAATCATTCTTTGAAAGATTTCATCTATTTTTTGAGAATATCCTGCTTTTTTGTAATACCCATAGGCTAACATTGGTAATTTTCTGTCATACATATAATAATCACCAAGTCGTATTAATCCATCTTTGTAATTGGTTTCTAAATATAATTGCCTAGCTTTTGTATAGTCTTTGGAGTTAAAGGCGGCATTTCCTTCTCTTATAAGTTCTGCCCTTTTTTTAGAATCCATAGTAAATTTCTCCTATTATTCTTCACCGAAATTGTAGATTACAGCTGAGGCGAACCCTGCTTTTGTGAGCTCATTCATTCCAAAGTCTGCATCATTTTCATTTTTGTAATCTCCAACAATTACTCTAAAAATATTTAATCCGTTTGATTTAGAATTTTCTATATAAATTGAAGTAAAACCTTTTTTATATGCCCATTCGCCATATTTGAATGCATTCTCATCATTCATGAAGGCACCAATTTGTAAACCAAATCCTTTGGGTGATACCTTTTTTCTTGTTAGATCAGAAAATCTATAGAAATCAGAGGGTGTAAAACTATTTTGTATAACTTTATTTACATTAGTAGGAAGAGATAGGCTAGCTTCTACAATGGGAAGTGGTTTTTTCTCCGGGATTGTTTTTGAGGTAGAGGTTTCTATTTTTGCCAGTTCAATTACTTTTGATTGGGGGGGATTAATTCCTTCTTGGCTTACTCCCAAAACCTCTATATTAACAGGAGCGATCCCTTTTTTTATCAAGTCAATGGCAATAGCTGCTGACTTAGATAAATCAATTTCAATATTTTCGGAAAGATTCAATCTATCATTTATGCGGACGATTACCGAACGATTATTTACGAGGTTAGTCACTTTAACTAAGGTGTTAAAGGATAAATCTCTATGGGCGGCAGTATAATGAGCGGGGTGGTATTTTTCACCACTGGCAGTAATTTTTCCATTAAATTTATCAGAATAGAAACTGGCATTCCCTGATAATTTTATTGTGTCTGCATAAAGAAAAGGGGCTAAAAAAGCCCCTGTTACAAAAATTATCTTTTGAATCAATCTTGGCCTTTTACTGAATGATTTTCATGTTTTTTAATTCACGAACTACAGTTTTTGTTATCTCATTTAGTATCGGCAGATTCCAAAAATAGGGTAAAGTAAAGTCAATTACTATACTATTTTCCTTTTTATCTTCTTTTTTCCCAAGATCCAACAAGTCTTCAATACTAAACAAATCCAATTTGAATTGGATATGAATCCCCTGTTCTTCTTGACGGGGAGACTTATGGACTTCCATCTCAGTAGGTGAGTTTTTATCAATTTGGTCGATAACTTCAAAAGCTCTCTCTACTTTTTCAGCCTTAGGCCTTGCGGTTTTTGCAAATTTTTTGGGAGTAGCTTTTGGCTCTTCTACAATTGTAGAGGGCTTAGATTCTTCTACACTAGAAACTTCCTCTGACTCTTCCATTTTTTTGCGTTTTTTTGGTACTGGCATTTTACTTCTCCGTGAAATTAAAGATAGCCGCGGCGATTTCTTCAATATCCTCCACTGCTTTAAGCGCCTGTTGGTGTGCTCGCTTATTTTTCTTTAATGATTCCGTGTATTCGATTAAATTCATCCCATCCCTATTAAAATTTTCGTAGATTGATCGGGAAGGATAAACTACTGGCAGACATTCAACATAGTCTGGGAGCACATCCTGAAAGTATTCAATTACTCTATCTTTGTTTGACTGAGCATTAGTAAAAGATGGTAAGATTTGAAAGGTTCTTTTTTTTTCGGGTGTTACTTTTATTATCTCTTTTATTACTGGAAGAAGGTTATCTTTGAAAGCGGATTCATCATTTGTTGATGTTCTCATGGGAACAATTACTCTATCTGAAAATGCACAGGCAAACTTAGTATGGAGTCTGCTAGTACTCTCTCCGGGAATGTCTAATATTAGTAATTCATTGTGTCCAGCAATAGATGTGATACCATCTTGTATTACTTCTTTTTGAGTACTGGAAATATGATGAAATGAAACATTACCGGAGTATCTGTTTTCTTCTACTCTGGATTTCCACCAACTTTGTAAAGTGCCCTGAGGATCTAATTCGACAAGTGCTATGGAAGAAAACCTGGTAGAAACATTTCTGGAAAAAGCAGAATTCATAGAGAGAGTGCTTTTTCCCGTGCCACCTTTTGTTTGAACAAAACTTACAATCATAACCCTATCCCGAATATTAAATAAAATGTGTTCAAATAATTTAATTATTTACGAACATTTTTGTATAAGTCAATTTTTTTTACCTAGGGCTGTGGGTCAAGATAGAAAAGCTTTATTCAACTTTGTGAAATAATAATTTATTTTATGATATTGTTATTTTTTTAGATACTATCTTTGGTTAGAATCCATTTTCCATTTTTAAATTTTAAAGTACCTTTTCCAGTGGGTTCTTCCATATAACCTTTTTCATAAAAAAATAGGCTGATGTGTTTTTCATCTATCCAAATCGGATCGGAACCTGTCCACTTAGATGATTTTAAACTAAATTCTTCTTTTATTCCATTATTTGATACACTATAAATTTGAAGCCCATTCTCACAATAGTTTGAATCAGGACAAAAGAATGCAGAAGTAATTTTTGTTCCATCGGGTGATACTTCAGGATAATCTAGGAGTTTTATTTTTTGTCCTGTTGGTGAATGAATTCCAATCAGTTGCCCACCTTCATATCCTGAGTATTGCACTAGATGTATTTGTGATTCAGTTTGAAAGTCTATATAGTTATAGTATTCTGAATTTTCTCCCTGAGTAGGCTTATCTTTAAATTCAATTTTTTTATCTTTGGAGATTGTAATAGAAAGCGTATTACCATCTCTAGTTACAGGCAGACCATTTTGTAGTACTTTTGTTTCGACTGCTTTGAAGCATTCCAAAGAATTCTGAATCCCCTCGCAAATATCTTCTAAATACTCAGGAACAAATCCTCCTGATGATCCCGGTGGTTCAATGGAAATATCTTCAAGACTAATCCAGCCTTTTTTTGAGCCCCATTCAATATATTCCCAACCTTCCGTTTTTTCTTTGCTAGTAATAACTTTTAATTTTGAGCGAAAACCTATTTTTAAAAGAACAGGGGATTCTTCACTTGGAAATTTATAGAGCTCAGAGCCATCTAGGATATCAACCCAACGTATGTCGGACATTTCTACTTTTTCTTTTTCATATTCTTCAATTGTTGCTGTTTCTTCCCTAAAAAAGGAACAATCAGTTAAGAATACTAAAAATATAAAAAATAAGATTTGAATAAAGAACCTCATATATACCATTAAATTCGAGAGATTTCTTACCTTAATCAATTCTTTTCCAGAATAAAATAGAAATAAGGATGACTATTCTCTTTAAATCTGAAATTCTATAAGAAAATTACAAAAAATTGAGGGGAAATGATAATAAATTCTTTTGCGGCAGAAACAAGAGGGAGTATTTTAAGTCCGTTTACGTACGAAGCCGAACTTACCCTTCCTTTGGATTGTAAAATTGAAATTGAAACCTGTGGTATCTGTCATAGTGATATTCACATGATCGACAATGACTGGAGATCCTCTGTGTATCCCTTTGTTGGTGGACATGAAATAGTCGGTAAAGTAGTAGAAATTGGAAAAATGGTGGGTCACTTAAAAATCGGCGATAGGGTAGGAGTCGGCTGGCAATCGGGAGCCTGTTTGGAATGCAGGGATTGTCTAAGGGGAGATGAAAACCTCTGTGATCATAACAAAGCTACAATTGTGGGAAGGCATGGTGGTTTTGCTGACAATATTATTGTAGATAGTAGATTTGCCTTTAAAATTCCGGAAAATATTGAATCTCAATTTGCTTCTCCACTCCTTTGTGCTGGAATAACTGTTTTTGCGGCACTTAAGTATGCGGGAATGAAATCGGGAGGACATATCGGAATTATTGGAGTTGGAGGATTGGGTCATCTGGCAATTCAATTTGCTTCTAAGCTCGGCAATAAAGTAACTGTCTTTACAACTTCTGAGGATAAAGCTGATTTTGCTAAAAATTTGGGAGCGAGTGAAGTTTATCTAAATCCAAAGTCTAAAAATAAAGTAAAAAATAAGTTAGATATAATTTTAAATACAACTCACAATGATTTAGACTGGAAATACTATTTAAACCAATTAGATTCGGATGGAACCTTGGTTTTTGTCGGTGTTCCCCCAACTCCACTTAACGTTCATGTGGGACTACTGCTCGGAAAACGGAAAAGGATTATGGCAAGTCCTATCGGTGGTAGATCAACAATTGTAGAGATGTTAGAGATAGCTTCCGAACATGATATTAAACCTATAATTGAAGTTTTTAAAAAAGAAGAAATAAATACTGCTCTAACTAAAGTTAGAGAAAATAAAGTGAGATACAGAGCTGTGGTGGATTTTAAAAAATGAAAAATTATTTTATAGGGATAATCTTCTTTTTCTTTACTATATTCTTGTTTTATCAATCTGTTATACAAGGTCAAAATGAAAAAGTTGTATATCCTTATAAAATGAAATTATATTTTCCTACAGCAGAAGGATTAAGAGAGGGTACGGAGGTTTCTGTTAAGGGGATTCCGTATGGATTAGTCAAAGAAATTAAGGAAATAAATTATAATCAAATTCAAACTCCGAGATTTACAACAGAATCCGATAAAGCAATTGAGCTAAATATCATTTTAAAATCCCCGATTACATTATGGGATAACTATGAAATTAAATTCAAATCCAAGACTCTTTTTTCTGGTAGGATGATTGATATTGACCCGGGAAATTATAAACTAGAAGATAGTTCTTTTTTTCGACCGACTTATACAGATGATGATGAGGATGTAGAAAATTTTCCTTCTTCTAAATATTATGATGAGTTCTTTACAGGTGCCAATACTTTACTCACTGAAAATAGAGAGGATATTCGTAATACAATAAAAAATTTAAGAATGATTTCGGATAAAATAAAATCAGGAAAAGGAACCCTATCTCAATTTATAAACACAAGCACTGCTTATGATAATCTAAATGAGACTGTAAGTGATATGAGTATAATAGGAAAAGAGGGAAGGAGATACTTCGAAATGTTACGAGAAAATGATACAAATCCAGCAACTTTTACAATGTTTGTAGTACTAAATTTATTAAATCTTAACTTATCAAGTCAGGCTAACAAGTGATAATTTCTGATTACAATCAATCTAGAATAAGAGAAACTAACTCTAAAGATTTTAATAAAAATGGAAAATATATTCTCTATTGGATGCAGTCCTATCGCAGATTAAATTTTAACCATGCTTTAGATTATTCTATTCAAATAGCTAATCAGACAGGCTTACCTTTGGTTGTCTATGAAGGTATAAGGATGAATTATCCTTGGGCATCTGAGAGATTACATAAGTTTATTCTCGAAGGATTTTGTGATAATTTTAACTCAGCAAAAAAAATAGGTATTACATATTGGCCTTTTGTAGAAACTCCAGAAAATCAAGATAAAGATTTACTATTTAAAATGAGTGAGTCTGCCTATGTAATAATTACAGATGATTTTCCCTGTTTTATTATTCCTAATCATATTCAAAAAGTTTCGGAAAAAAGTAATTATAAAGTTATTGCAGTAGATGGAAATTGTATTGCACCTATCATTAATTATGGAGAAGTTGCTTCTGCCGCAAGGGTAATACGGACAAGAATACATACTCAATTTCCAGAAGCCTATATCAATAGATCTCTGGCTTCTCCTAAATTAAAAAATATACCAACCTATAAAGGTAAGCCACCATTTGAGCCATTTTCATGTCAAATTGAGGATATACCCAAAATTTTAAAGAAAATTCCCTTTAAATTAAAAATAAAACCTGCTAATGATGTTATTGGGGGCAGAAAAGAAGGATTGAAAATATTAAAGAATTTTATTAATAATAAATTGACACGATATTCAGTAGATAGATCTAATCCTTCCCCGCCAGATAAATGTGCTACAAGCTCCCTATCCCCGTATATTCATTTTGGATATCTTTCTATAGATGAAATAGTAGAAGAAGTTTTAAATTTTAATCTAAATCAAAAATGGGCTCCTGACTTATTGAATTTTACTCAAAAAGGCAAAAGAGAATTATTTTTTCATAAAGATGATTTTGTGAATTCATTTTTAGATGAAATATTAACTTGGAGGGATATAGGATTTTTATTATTTCATAAAAATCCCTCTTTCAATAAAGACATTTCTATACTTCCTGAATGGATAAAGACAAATTTAAAAAAGCATTCAAAGGATAAACGACCATTTATTTACACAAAGGAGCAGTTTGATAAATGTGATACGCATGATAAACTCTGGAATTCTGCACAGAAAGAACTTATGATTACAGGAAGAATGCACAATTATATGAGAATGTTATGGGGGAAAAAAGTAATTGAATGGACATCGAGTTACGAAGAAGCTTTTTTAATCTTAGAAGATTTTAACAATAAATATGCTTATGATGGAAGAAATCCAAATTCATATTCGGGGATATTATGGTGTTTTGGATTGTTTGATAGACCCTGGTTTCCCGAAAGACCTATTTTTGGAAACTTGCGATTTATGTCTTCTGATTCGACTATGAAAAAATTTAAAATGACTGAGTATTTGCAATACATATCTTCCCTAGAGGGAAACAAGGAGACACTGTTTGGCTGAATCAATGAATGAAAAGTTACTGGAATTACATATAGACTATGAAATGAGTCTGGTAAGCTCAGAAAATCTAAAAGAGACTATCAAGAAAGAAATTATTTCCTATTTGGATTGGGCTAAGGATAAAAATTTTTCAACCCTTTTCCCAAAAGAAAAAGCAGAAAGTAGGTTAAAAGATATAATTCATCGTGCCACTTTGAATGAAAAGGCTCTTAACCTATTGAAAAAAGCAATTTCGGCTGGCTATAATTTCTTGGATAAAGATAACACCAAGCTCAACGAATTGATAAATAGAGAAGATTTTATAAGCTCTGCTAATACTACAATTGGATTAAGAAACGCCAGAGAAAAAATTATTCAATTTATAGTTAATTCTTCTGCCTATTCCCGCATGATGTCTTCGATCATTTATGCCGCCATCAAAGATTTCTTAGCAGAAAATCCAATTACTAAAAATAATCCAGTGGCATCTTCATTTATGAAAATGGGTGCGGATTTCCTGAATAATTTACCCGGTATGCAAGGCAATTTTGATGCTACAATCACTGATTTTTTAAGAAATAATCTCAGCGGAAGAATACAGCAGAGTGAAAAACTCATTCGGGAGGAATTGGAAACTGGAAAAAATACAGAAGAATTACTCACTGAAATATGGAACTTCTTAGGTACGATACCACTTTCAGAAATTAAAAATCTACTTCCCGAAAAAGAGGTAATTAGCTTTTTGGAAAAGACTCCAGCATTCTGGGAATTCCTAAAATCCAAGGGTTTTGTGGAAAAAGTCGCTTTCCATCAATTGAACGAGTTTTATTTATACTTTGGGGAAAAGTCGATTGGCTCTATTTTGGAGGAAATTGGAATCTCTAAGGAAGAGATTGCCGATGGTCTTTCTGAAGGGATGTTTATTTATCTAGATAATCAGGATCTTAGGGAATATTATAGAAGCAGAGTAAAAGAGAGACTCAGTGGTTTTTATATGAGCTCTAAAGTTCAAAACTTAATAAAATAAAGAAAAATGAGAATGCTTGCTAAACTAAAAAATAATAAATTTATTTATAACAATATGCAAGCATATTTCATGCTCCATCGATCATTTATATTTATTTTTACTATAATATTTTTACAATTTTGTAGTGCCGAAAAACCAAATAAAGTAGAATCAAATCCAAAGCCTCTAGAAGTCCAGGGAGAGCTTACTCTTTCGCTTAGATCATCTAAGTTGATAGACAAAAGAAATAAAGAATTTATCTGGAGAAACGAGCTAAGTTTAAATGAGTACAATGAAATCAATGAGTTGGATTTTAATCAGGAAACAATAGAGAAAATACTAAAAGCACAAGAACAAAATTTTTCTCCCAGTTATAAAAATTATCTTTTGGTTCAAAAACTCGCTTCAATTGATATTCTAAATCGTCGTTATGCAGAAGCTTCTAAAATATGGGAAAAGTATGAAAAATATTTCCCTTCCAAAGAGAAAGAAATAAAAGAAGTTATAAAAGTTTTGAATGAACCGGAAGGGTCTATATTCGTATCCGACTTGGGAAAAGAAGTTAATCAAGGGAGTTCATATCATCCAATTATTGAGCCATCTGGAAAAAAATTATTTTTTACAGGAGTTGGATTTCCAGAAGGGAGGGGTGGTCAGGACATTTATGAAGTTATTTTGGAAGATAGTAATTGGACAAATCGAAAAGCCTTAACTTTAATTAATACACCAGCAAATGAAGCAGCATCTTCGATATCTGTCGATGGAACAGAATTACTCATAACTGGAAATTATTCTTCCTCTTATGGAAATAGTGATATTTTCGCTTCTTTTTTAACAGATAAAGGCTGGACAAATGTAAGGCATTATAGGCAACCCATTAATACTGAACATTTTGATGGAGATGGTTTTAAAACTTCGGACGGAAGAGCAATACTCTATATTAGTGATAGACCTGATAGCATTTATGAGTATCACAAAAAAGGAGAATATTTCGCTGGATCTTTTGAAGGTAATACAGATATATTTATTTCATTTAGGCAGGAATCTGGATCTTATGGGGAACCGATTAATTTAGGATCTACAATAAATACACCAGGAGCAGAGAGAACTCCTTTCTTGCATTCCGATGGAAAAACCTTGTACTTCAGTACAAATGGGCACGGTGGATTTGGAGATTTTGAGATTTATAAATCAATAAGATTGGATGATACATGGATGAACTGGTCGGATCCTGTGCATGTAGGCAAGTTTGTAAATACTCCATTTTCAGATCTTGGATTTCAAATTACTGCAATGGCAGACAAAGGTTTTTTATCGTATGACTCTCCATCTTCAAATCAAAACAGATTATTAATGTTAAGTCCCTTACCTAAGAGAGTTAAACCCGAAGGGAGTGTAAATATAGTAAAAGGGATCGTTTTTGATGAGTTTGATTCTCCTATGCAGTCTGAGATTGAGTGGGTGGATGTTGATGATTCCGAACAAATTGGTAAACTTTCCTCAAAACCAATTACTGGAGATTATTTCACACCTTTACCTTCCGGCAAAGAATATATAATATTTCCTAAAAAAAAGAATTATATCGTTACCTCTGCTATTGTGAATTACAAGAATGACAAATCTTTTTCTGAAAAATCAATAGATTTTAAATTGGTAACTATTCCATTTGCGATTTCCTCTGGAATCGAATATTCATTGAATTCAGTTGTATTTGACGGAGATAAAGATATTCTCAACTCAAAATCTTATATAGAACTTGATAGATTAGCACAGATTCTCATTGACAATGCTGAATTAAAAATTGAATTATTTAATCATTATTCTTCTTCTAAGCCGGAGAGTTTTAATCTTGATTTAAGTAATAAACGTACTACAAAAGTTATAAATTATCTTATATCAAAAAATATTAATTCTGCCAGGATAAAAGGAAAAGGAATGGGCTCAGCAAAACCAATTTTACCAAATATCAATGAAGAAAACAGAAATAAAAATAAAAGAACAACATATATAATTAGTTCAAGTGATTAATATTTTAATAAGGAAATATATATTATAAATATTGATAAAATTATAGTCACAAAACAGTATTTTATTAAATAAAAAAATCCTATATTTTTCCAATTCGTTTCACTTCTTTCTGAGAGCAATAACTGAATTTTGTCACTCTTTGCATCAAGGAGTGTCCTATCATAACCTAATCCAAAAATGTTTATCCAAAGACATCCCAAAATTTCTTTTCTATGGGCATTGATGGTCTTATAACTATAGGTTACTAATTTCTCATCATCGGAAAGAAGATTATTACAAATAGAGGGAACTTCATAATATTTATGTAAGATGATAATAGAAAATCTAGTGTAAATTGAAAATAAATCTAAGGCAATGAAACGGAGATCTACATTTTTTAAGAAAATTAAGAGAGCAATATAAAGGAGTAAACTTCCATATCCAAGTATATTTGCTATAAATAGAAAATTCTCGAAAGTTTCTCTCTCTTTTTTATATTCTCCATAAAGGTCTTTGTAGTAGTTGTGATCAAAAATTAAGGATATCATAAAATTTTTAAGGTTTAAATACAAAAGATATTATTTAATAACAAAATTATCTACTTTATAATTATTCCAAGAAAAAATTTATAAGCTCAAAGGATTCAAAAATGTGCACATCATTGATATATAGGGATATTGCAAAAAAGGAGTTTGGAATTGGTTTTAATCGAGATGAGTCTATAAAACGAAAACCATCATTTGATCCAGTGGAAGAAAACACGAATGGTATCAAAATTCTCTATCCCGTGGATGGAGATTATGGTGGCACATGGATTGGGGTGAGTTCAAAAAATAAAATTTATGCACTTTTAAATTTATATGAAGCCAATTTGAAAATTCTAAGAAACCCTAAGAGTAGGGGATTCTTTGTTAAAAATTTATTAAAAGAAGAGATTGATTTTGATTATTTTACAAAAGAAAATCTACTCATTTACTATCCATTTAGGATTTTGGAGGTTACTCTTGGTTTTACACGTATACTTTCATGGGATGGGGAAAATGTAAATTGTATTCAAAATGAAGTTCCCTGGAGTGTTGTAGCCAGTTCTTTTGTGCTAGGAAAGGAAGCCGAAGAAGTTAGATCTAAAACTTTTATGGAAGAGTTTTTAAAGGATGAAACAATAGATTTTGAGACAATTTCTTCTGCATTTCTTACCTGTCACCTTCCCGAAAAAGGAGCCAAATCTCCTTGTATGCACCGAAGGGAAGCTCACACGGTTTCCAATACTATCATATCAATAAAAGAGGGCAAAATAAAACTTCTCTATAAAAATCAACAACCATGCGAAACAAATGAATCTAAAGAATATAATCTATAAACAGGGAAAAATAATATGGAAAATTGGGAAAATTCATTTAAATTAATAGAATGGAAAAAATTACTAATAAAAAATAATATAAAAATAAATAATATTGAAGAGAGATATTCAGTTCATAAAAGATCAGGTGATTTATTATTTTCTCTCGTAGAAATTAAAGCGACCGATCCAGATGGAATTCCACTATTACCAATTGTGTTACTAAGGGGAAATTTTGTATCCGTTGTAATTGCCATTAAAGAAAAAGAAACAAATGATAAGTATTTTTTATTAGTAAAACAAAGAAGAGTAGCTAATGGTGCAGTTTTTTATGAGCATCCTGCAGGAATGTGTGACAATGAAATCGACCCTTATAAAGTAGCATTGAAGGAAGTGGAAGAGGAGACTGGACTTATATTAAAAAAAGAAAATATTCACTTTTTGTGGGATAAACCCTTATATAGTTCTCCTGGACTTTTGGATGAAGCTGGATACTTTTTTTATTGTGATATTGAACTGAATAGCCATGAATTATCAGAGTTCAAAAATAAAAAGACTGGCGCTAAAGACGAACATGAACACATTGAAACTTTCTTATGCCCATCAAATGATATTCTTAAGTATATCGATAATTCAAATGGAGTATTAGCTACACTCTTGTATCTCAAGAAACATCAACTATAAACTTGAATATGTTTTAGTATATAGTATATACTTTCTAAGTAGGGAACTTTTAATTTGTACTTCATGGCTACCCGTAGAGGTTCTCCTAGAATCGTTTCAATTTCCAGTTTTCTTTTTGCTTCATAGTCAAGTAACATGGAAGTTTTATAGGGTTTCATTTTTATGGTTTTTTCTATCATTTCAGGAATTATTTTTTTGTTTAATGGTATTTTTTCTTTTCTTGCAATTTTATAGATATCCATCATTAAATTATAAGCTAACATTCGAGTAGTATCTTCTTTGATTAACATGTCTGTTTTCGATTTGAATAAAACAGAGAGTGAATTAAAGGGAACATTCCAGAGTAGTTTTTCATATCGCCCCATTCTTAATGAAGGGAGGTAGTCACAATCTATTCCTGCATTTTGAAAAAGAATTACAATTTTTTTTGCAATTTCGTTGTGTTTTTTTAGGTTAGAGCCAATTTTAATTTTACCGTAGTCGATATGTTCTATCTTATTGGGAGTCACTCTATTGATACAGGTAAATGCCAGTCCTCCCAGAATTGCATGGTTTGGAAAACTAATCTGGAGTTTCTCTTCTATATTGAGACCATTTTGCAATAATAATATAATTGATTCTGGTTTAATCAAATATTTCAACCAAGATTTTAATTTTTCCACATCTTCATCTATATCGATGATTTTCGTTGAAATAATGATGAGATCAGGTTTTTTCATGCCACTAGGATCCGAAAAGACATCTATTGGAAGAGAAAAATCCCCCCAAATACTTTTTATATTGAGTTTTTGAACCTTTGCTTTAAAGAGAAATTGGGATTGAAATTCCGTTTTTATACCGTATTTTTGTAATTTGCTACCATAAAACGAACCAACTGCACCTGCTCCCACGATTCCTATGGATTCAATTTCATTTATAGTTTTCTTCATTTTTTACCGAAACTATCAGAGTAAGGAATTTAAAATACTGATTTTTTACATTAGCTTTATGCTTCGGGTTGGAATTCATTCAAAAAATAAAATGAATCGAAGCAATTTATAACAGATTTAAATAATTAATATAAAAATAGAAAAATAATTATGGCATCTAACGCATTAGAAAAATTCAATGCTTCCAAAAGAAATATTGATTATCATCGTCCTACCTTCTCAAAAGAAGAATTACAAACTGTGCTGGATTGTCTTGTTGACGATCTCGTAGATACAGGATCTATAGTCGATAAATTTGAAAAAGAATTCAAATCAACATTTTCTCTTAAAAATGTAATATCTGTTAACAGTTTGTTTTCTGCGTATCATCTTTCACTTCTCGCATTAGGTATCACAGAGAATGATAATGTACTACTAAGTCCCTTTGCTCCTCTATCGGCGTATTACGCAATTTTATTATTAAGAGCTAATCCGTGTATTGTAGATTTGGGTAAATTATCCTTTCATATGGATATTGATTCATTCAATAAAAAAGTAGAGGAGATTCAACCCAAAACAATTATATTTGATCATACCTTCGGATGTTTAGTGAATACAAAAAATTACGATTATAAAGAAATTTCAGTAATTGAAGACTATTCAGAAACAGTAGGAGCAGATTCTGACACAATTCAAGTAGGAAAACAGGGAATCATAGGGATTTGTGGATTGGCTTCTACACATGTAATTACTACAGGGAATGGGGCTGTAATCTCTACAATCAATGATTCTATAGCAGAGTTTATTAGAAATTCAAAGATCAATCACATTCAAAAGAAAAAATCCCCCTCTATCATTCGATATGACTATAATATGTTAGACTTTCAAGCGGCTATGGGAGTGGAGCAAATCTCTAAATTAGGAATAATCATCGAAAGGAAAAAAAAGATAGCTCAGGTTTATCTCCAAGCTGTGCTTTCAACTTCTCATGAAACATTTTTTAAAAATGCTGGAGAAGATCAATTTAATCGATTTCCTATCATAGTAAAGAAACCCTATGAGGAAGTGGAAAGATACTTTAAATCCTTACTCATAGGAACAGAAAAAACAGCTAGCGAGCCCCTCTTCAAAGAAATGGGACTCCCCGGATCAGAATTTCCTAACTCAGAGAGACTTTATCAGAGAGGGCATTGTATTCCAATCTATCCCAATCTAACAAAGGACAATGTGAGTCGTATTGCAAACTCAATTAAGGGGCTCTATTAATCACTTCTAATAGAGCAAATTCCTTTTTAAAAATCATCACAGACGACCCTAAAGGATTTTGTGGGAGGTCTATAAATCACTTGCCTTCTGTACCTTAATTTTTAGCCTGAAATTAAGGTATTTATGACTCAAAAAACATACGGTGCAGAAAAAATTAAAATTCTCGAGGGTCTCGAAGCTGTTAGAAAGCGACCCGGAATGTATATCGGAACTCAGGATGAGTCCGGTCTCCATAAGATGGTTTATGAAGTTGTTGACAACTCTGTCGATGAGGCTATGGGAGGCTATTGCAGTCATATTTTTATTAGAATCCTTCCTGATAATATTATTGAAGTGATTGACAATGGTCGGGGTATTCCTGTGGAAGTCCACCCCGATAAACAGGTATCCACAATCGAGGTTGTTTTAACTATTCTTCACGCGGGTGGTAAATTTGAGAATGATGCTTACAAAGTCTCTGGTGGTCTCCATGGTGTGGGGGTGAGTGTTGTAAATGCTTTGTCCGAGTGGCTTGAGGTCGAAGTCGATCAGGGTGGAAAGAAATACTATCAAAAATATTATAGGGGAGTTCCCGATAAACCAGTCTGTGTAATTGGTGAATCAGCTCTTACAGGAACAACTGTCCGATTCAAAGCGGATGGAACAATATTTACAACAACAGAGTTTCAATATGATCTACTTTCTTCTCGTTTTAGGGAGATGGCTTTTTTAAACAAAGGTCTTACAATTAAAGTTCAAGATGAAAGAAAAGAAGATTTTAATGTGGATGAATTTTGTTATACAGGAGGGATAGTTTCTTTTGTAGAATTATTAAATAAAAGTAAGCATCCAATTCATCCGCAAGTATTACATTTTGAGAGACAAAAAGAAACTCTTATGGCTGAGATTGCACTACAATACTCAGATTCTTATTCAGAAAATATATTTTGTTTTACAAATGCAATTAATAATAATTTGGGAGGAACGCATCTAGAAGGATTTCGAGCGGCTCTCACTAGAACTCTCAATGATTATTTAAAAAAAGATACTAATTTGCAAAAGAAACATCCAACAGGACTCAGTGGAGATGATGTGAAAGAGGGCTTGACAGTAGTAATTTCTATCAAAGTTCCCCAACCTCAGTTCAATTCCCAAACTAAAGAGAAATTGGTAAATGCAGAAGTCAAGGGACAAATGCAAACAATAGTCTCGGAAGGCTTAGTCGATTTTTTTGAAGAGAACCCTACTGTTGTTAAGAGAATACTTGAAAAATGTATATTAGCGGCCAAAGCAAGGGAAGCGGCTCGAAAAGCGAGAGATCTCACACGAAGAAAGACTGTTTTAGAAGGGGGAGGTCTCCCCGGAAAATTAGCAGATTGTTCTGAAAAAGACCCCACTCATTCTGAATTGTATCTGGTGGAGGGAGACTCTGCGGGTGGTTCAGCCAAACAGGGTAGAGATAGAAATAGTCAGGCAATTCTTCCCCTCAAAGGTAAAATCTTAAACGTAGAAAAAGCTCGCTTAGATAAAATTCTATCAAATGAAGAAATTCGAACTTTAATTTCAGCTATCGGAACTGGTGTAGGTGAGGATGAATTTAACATAGATAAGTTACGGTATCACAAAATTATTATTATGACTGATGCTGATATTGATGGTTCTCACATTAGAACACTACTCTTGACATTTTTCTTTCGATATATGAAGAAAATAATTGAAAAAGGGTGTCTCTATATCGCTCAACCTCCCCTCTATCAAATAAAGCATTCTAAAGAAAGTATTTATGCATACAGCGATAGAGAAAAGGATGATTTTGTCGGTTCTCTTGGCAAAGAAGCAAAATATGTAATACAAAGGTATAAAGGTTTGGGGGAGATGAATCCTGAACAACTTTGGGAAACCACAATGAACCCTGAGAATAGAGTGATACTACAGGTTAGATTGGATGACTTAGTTGAAGCGGAAGATACCTTTAATATTTTAATGGGTGACGATGTAGCACCCAGAAGAAAATTTATAGAAGATAATGCTACAAAAGTTATGAACTTAGATCTGTAGTACAGGATTAATTTCGTAAATCCTGTACAAGTCTAAACCCAGCCCTTCTGTCTTCTCTAAGGTTGGGTAAGCCACCAAATGTTCTGTAATGCACTGAACATCTTTTCTGGCTCTCCGTAAAAGATCCACCCCGTATTACTTTAACTGTTTTACCAACTACGGGAGAATTGAAACGATGACCTTCATAGGCTTCATACCAACTGCTTGTCCATTCTGAGGCATTTCCGCACATTCCAATTGCACCGTACGGACTTGCTCCTTTTGTAGATAACTCATAGACAGAGATTGTATCACCGATACCCGACTCTAATGAATTACATAAGGCAGAATCATATTTTTCACCGAACGGAAATCTTTGTGTTTGAAGATCAAATATATATGTATCTTTTTTCGTACGGGTGATAGTTACCCCCATTCCTCTCGCCGCTTTTTCCCATTCCAATTCAGTAGGAATGCGTTTTCCAGCCCAGGTGGCATAGGTTTCCACATCTCTATAACTCAAAGAGATTACAGGATGATTTTCTTTGCCTTCTGGAATATTTCCATTTGGCCAGTAATGAGGAGGCTTATAGCCTGTTTCTCTTAAAAATCTATCGTACTCTTGGTTTGTAACTTCGTATTTGTCTATATAGAAGGAGGGCAGATCTATGAGCGTACTAAAATCTGGGCTCATAAAGGCAGGATTAAAATCATCTTGATCCCCATCCTTTCCCTGACCATGAATGAAAACACCACTGGGAACTATGACCATCTCTTTTCGATCTTTTGCGTGAATAATACTGACTGCGGGTGGGGTGACAGTTTGCTTGTAAAAAACAGATGGATCTGTATAAGTCGTCTCTTCTTTATACATTGAGATAAAAAAATCATTTGAAATTGTTTTAAAGTAGGATTTTTTACGAAGCTTAAGTTTTCCATAGATCATTACCTGAAATTCCTGAGGCTTATTGCCTTTTTTTTCGATAGATCGTTCAAATTCGACATCTCTAACTTCAAAAGTCCCAATTTTCTTTTTCGTTATCTTTTGACGAATAGGGAAATCCTTCATTTCCATTATTTTATCTTTAATTTCCTCAAAATTGGTTCCTGTCCAATTAGGATCTACTGGTATTAGGGCTCTAACCTTGCCTTTTTCCTTGTAAATAGCGCTGATTTCGCCTTCCCAAATAGTAATTTTTTCTGTCTCAGTTTCTTTCTTTGTATTATCAGCTTCCTCTGAATTAAGAAAGGTCGTTGTAAAAAGAAAAATACTTAAAATAATGCAAAATCTCATATTATACCTTTCGTCAGACTTCTTGATTTTGTAAAGAACGGAAGGTCGTCATTTATTAAAAACAATTTTTCTACCCCATTCATTGACAGATTAGAATCCTTTGGTGAAATGATTATATTGATTTTATGATAGAATTTAATTTTAATACAATGGGCGAAGAGATTATAATTACGCTCAAAACAACTATGACCCAGATTGGGACATTTCACAAAATGGTAGCTGTTATCTATAGTCTCGATTGGGATATCCTATCTGGTGATATTCGAACTGTTGAAGAACAGGGTGAACAATATTCTTATGATATTATAAAACTGAAAAAAGAGGGTAAAAAGCATCCTGTCGAGTTGGGTTTGTTGATGGATACTGTTTTTTCTAATAAGAGTAAACTTGATGAAGTAATAAAGTCATTGAATATTCAAAAAGTGGAGCCAAAGAAATTTTTCATGGGAAGAAAAGAATTAATTTTTGAAGATGACCAAGAAAAACAGGCAACTGTATTTTACATAGAAGCAGACAATGGGAAAGGTCTTTTGTACTATGTAACAAAGGTCTTAATGGATTACAAAATAGATATTAAAGAGGCCAAAATACAGACAGATCCAAATACACAAACTGTAATGGATACCTTTTATCTCACAGATGAAAAAGGTGGACTTTTTGGGAATCTTCCAATAGCTGAAGAAATTAGAGAACAAATTCTAAAGCCATTAAGATAATATGTTATACGATATTATTAAAAATAATTATGATAACATATCCTCTTGGATTCAAAAAGAAAAAATCGAAGCATATCGTTTATATGATAGGGAAAATCCTCAATTTCCTGTTTCTATAGATGTATATGGTGACTATGTTCATGTCTATTTATATGAAAAAGATAATATAAGTATAAATGATCTTCAGTCTCTTACAGATATTGCCCTTAAACAATTATTTAGTAAAATAAATTCTAGTAATATTTATTATAAAATTCGTAGAAAACAAAAAGATGGTTCGCAATACGAAAAATTTGATTCGAGAAAAAAAAGAATTATCATCCAAGAGAATAAGATATCGTACTACATAAACTTAACGGATTATTTGGATACAGGGATTTTTTTAGATCATAGAAAGACGAGAGATATTTTTTCTGGATTAGTAAAGGGAAAGAAAAGAATATTAAATTTATTTGCATATACTGGAGCCTTTAGCTTAACAGCCGCTAAGAATGGGGTTGAATTTACAACCTCAGTAGATATGTCGAATACATATTGCGAATGGGCTAAAGATAATATTTATCTAAATGAATTAGATCCCTATAAACATATAGTAATACGAGATAATGTATTCTTCTTTCTCGAGAATATAAAACAAAAAAACTGGAAATTTGATTTTATTGTGATAGATCCCCCCACAATGTCTAGATCAAAAAAAATGCTTAGTAAGTTTGATATACAAAAAGATTATTCCTATTTAATAAATACTTCTTCTGAATTTTTATCCCCTGATGGGATGATTTTATTTTCTACAAACTATAGAAAATTCAAATTTGAAAATGAAATTATCTCCTTAAAAAATGTAAAAGACATTTCTAGTGATACAATTCCACTTGACTTTAAGGATCCCTTAATTCATAAAGTTTATCTATTGAAAAAGTAATACATAACGAGCCTGATATTAGGTCGATAAATCGTTAAAATAATAATAAATATAAAGCAATTTTTTTCTAAAAAAAAATATTTTATTAATACTTTTTTCTAAAGAAATTAATTTAATTTGACTTTTAAATCTAATCTCTTAGATTGAATGCGTAAAGGTTGAGTGTTTGGTGTTTTTTCAATTGGAGATTCTCAATAGAGAATGAAAGAGGAGTAATCTGGAATGGAAAATCAGGAACCTAAGAAACAAAAACTGAGTGAGTTAAAAAAACAAAAAAAAGCCCAACAAGAAGAACGAAAACGGGAGTATTGGATCAAGCGTAAAGAGTTAGAAAATAAACTCGGTCTAGAAGGGTATGAACAATATGAATGTAGAGAAATAATTCGTTTTATGCTTGAAACTGACACTGATCTATTTGCAATTCAAAGTCCGATCACAGATGATGAGCTTGACGAGTTAATAGATATTTACTTTCCTCCCGAAAAAGAATGCTTATAGTTTATAAATAACTTAAAATATATATTTGAATTTTATACTATTGAAAGATGTGAAATAACAATATATAAACTGTAATATATTGTTATTAAAAAGAGAATGCACCAGCTTTTAATTTATCTATTGGATATGTTAGATACACTGTTGTAGAGTGCTTTCCTTGCATGTAAGTGAATAACTCCAAAGGATCTAATCCCATATTATAATAACCTTCATCTATCATCGCAATCCCAAAACCTGCACTTTCTTTTTCATCTAAATTTTCAGGACGGAAAAAATCAGAAGATTTTCCCTCTTTGAAAAGTTCATTGTGTTTGCTTCGAGATTCATTAATTCTACTCATGTCACTTTCCATAACAGGAGCATCATTTTTAATTCGAATCATCAGCTCATTGCCTGTTATTCTAATTTTCATCGAAATCTTTCGATTATCTTTTCTGATCTGCTCTCGGATTCTAAGTAAAATCTCGCGGTCAAAAGTAGATATCTCTTGTTTTTTAACTCTAAGTTTCTCTTCTAAGGTTAGAATTCTCTGTACTTCTTTTTTTATCTTATCAGGAACAATATATCTCTGCATGGAATCTCTAAGAGTCTTGGTGTCTAAGATGACATCCAAAAGCTTTTCAACTTCATCATGAGGAGTGTTTTCTACAGAAATTAGTCGTTTCGTTAACTCATCCTTGAAGATGGTATATCGAATATTCCCTTTTACTGCGTTCAATAAAGCTTCCATTAAACCACTAAAAAGATGAAAAGAAGACAAGGGATCCGCTTCTAATCTTTCTGTTATTCCATTTACAATATTGGAAACTAAATCTCGGGTGTCTCTTGTAAGACCTTTAATTTCAAAATGAAGGTAATTTCTTTTGATTATTTCGGATAATCGATTAGAAATTTCCTTACTGTTGAGGTATTTTTTCTGGTTTCCCATATTCGCTCGGTTCAATACCATGTATAAATAATTCACATGATTTTTTTGCAAGCAGGTTTTCATAATTATGGCTGAAATCACAAAAAAAACTCTTGAACTGAGAACACCTGACTTAGGTGACACTGACAAAATAGAACTTTTGAAGTGGTTTGTTCAGGCTGGAGATATTGTTAAAGAGGGAGAGGAGCTAGTAGAGCTAGTTACCGATAAGGCTTCCTTTCCAGTAGAAGCTCCCGTAGATGGTAAAATCATAGAATTGTACGAAAAAGCTGGTGCTACCGTCTCAAAAGATCAGGTTCTGGGATTAATGGAAATTTCTTAATAAGATGAAAATTGTTCATATTTCGGATCTCCATTTCCCAACCAAAGTCCCGTTAATGTCGCTCCGATGGAAAATGTTTACGGGATATTTTAACTATTTCTTGCGAAGAAGAAAAAGCTATCCAGATCAATTATTTCAATCTTTATTGAACACCATTCAGTCTATTCCCTATGATCTCCTAATTATTTCAGGTGATATAACCAATGTATCCCATGAGTTGGAGTTTAAAAGAGCTAGGGAACTTCTAGACCCTATATTAAATGAAAAAACATTTATGATTCCCGGTAATCATGATAGGTATATGAAATCTGCTATCGAACCCGAGGATTATTTTCAGAAATATTTTGGAGAATTTTTAGGTGATAAAATTGATGAAAATAAATACCTAAGAATCAAAACAAAATCAGAAATACCTGTTATAGGTTGGGACTCAAATTTTCCATCTGGAATTGGGAATGCATCGGGTAGAATTGAAGAAGAGGTAATAACTAATACATTTTCTTACTTAAGAAAAAATAGTATTTCAAAATATCTTCTTGTATGTCATCATCCTCTATGGAATCCAATGGGTTATGAAGAATCGAGTCATCATAAAATGATAAATCGGGAAGATGTAATACGTAAATTAAAGGAAATTCCCCCGCTTGTTTATTTTCATGGACATAAGCATTCCAATTTTTACAAAAAACCTAATACTGCAATACCATTTTCAATTATAAATTCAGCATCGAGTACAATGTTACCGAGGGGAAGGCATAAGTCTGGGTTTCATATCATTGACATTGATCCTGAAAAACTTATTGTTCAAAGGTATGCTTATAATGATATGACATTCATAGAGACTGATACAATAGAATACTGAGGACTAAACATGGCACAACCTGATATTATAAAGAAAGAGCTTTTTAAAATAAAACATCCTGATCTAAAAAAAGATATTATCTCTCTTGGGATGCTGAATGATGTTCAGGTTTTAGAAGGGGAGACTCTCATAAAACTAAGGACACCCTCTCAAGACAGAAAGCTTCAAATAGGATTAGAAGCGCAAATCCGCCAGTTATTATCTAAAATTGATACAAATAAAATTAAAATTAAATTTGATGTAGACCCTAATTTCTCCTTGGATGATTCAAATCGAATTCCCGGGATAAAAAGAACCATTGCGATAGGCTCTGGAAAAGGAGGAGTAGGGAAATCAACTGTTACCATCAATTTGGCCGCTTCTTTAGCAGGGCAGGGTTATAAAGTAGGGGTCTTAGATGCTGATATCTATGGACCCTCCATAGGAAAAATGGTGGGTGTAAATGGAAGGGTTGCTCTCAAAACCGATGAGGAGATTATTTATCCTCTAGAGAAGTTTGGATTAAAGATTATATCCTTTGCATTTTTAGTAGATGAAAACCAGCCCGTTGTATGGCGGGGACCTATGTTGGGCAAGGCTATAGAGCAGTTTTTGTTCCAAGTAAAATGGGGTGATTTAGATTATCTATTGATTGACCTTCCTCCTGGTACAGGAGATGTACAGCTTTCTCTGGCACAGTTGACTGATTTAACTGGAGCTGTGTTGGTTACAACACCTCAAAGAGTGGCAACACTGGATGCTTCTAAAGCCGCGGCTATGTTTTCACAGGTCAAGGTTCCTATATTGGGTGTGATAGAGAATATGAGTTATTTTATTCCCCCAGATGCACCGGAAAAGAGATACAATATATTTGGAGAGGGCGGAGCGAAAGAATTGGCAGATTCTATTCAATCGAAGTTACTCGGACAAATTCCTCACATGATTGATCTAATGGAAGGGGGAGAATCAGGAACTCCAGCAGTATTAAAAAATAGCTCGGGTCCTATAGCGAATTCTTATTTGGAAATAACGAAAGCTCTGGAAATTGAGATACAGTCTTGGGAGTAACTATATATCTTTTGCTAGTTGCATAAAGAGTCTGCTTATGATAAAGTTTTCAAGATTAGTTATATCCTTATAGAGATATTCTTTGGCTTCCAGGATTTTTTCTTGATAATAATATTTATTAGGTAGTTCTGATGACTCATAGACATATAATAAAACCAGTAATACAGCATCTATAAAATGTGTATAAGAAAAATCCTTTTCCCATTCAGGATGTGAGTCTTTGTAACCTTTTATCCAGTTTTCAAATTCCAAAAGACGAATATTGTCACTGATGGAATCAACTGCTTGTGATTCAATAAATTGTAATACTTCAATGGGAGCTTTTACTGGGTTTAAACTTCCTCCAAAATATTTATTTATAACATCACCCGACGTATTTATTTTATTTATGGACGATTGACTTAGATATTGAAACGGAATACAGGTTCCTCTTGAAATTATAGTTTGTTTTAATTTATAAAGATCTTCTGTTAAAAAAATAAATTTAGTATGTAGGGGTGGCTCTTCTAAGGTTTTTAGGAGAGCCGACTCAGCTTCATCCGTAAAAAGAGTCGCATCAGGGATAAGTATGATTCTGTATTGCGATAAATGAGGGGTATAATAAATTCTTTTAGAAAGTAGCCAGCGGACAGAATATTCATCTGTTTTTTTATCATCATCGCTACCTATCAGAATTTTTTTTCCAATTGGAAACTGAATAAAATCAGGATGTTCATTTTGAATAAATAAGCGGCAGGACTCACAATTAGAACAACCATTTCCTTTCTTACAGAGGACTTGATATACAAACCTTTCTGCGAGTGACCATTTTCCAACTCCAGAGGGACCATGGAAGATTAAGAGGGGAGGAATTTTTGATGAATCCTGAATATACCTTCTAATATATTGTAGAGGGATTTCCTGACCTATAATGTTATCAATAGATAGATTAGGATTCATTTATTGTTTTAAGTGTTCTTCGATTGCCTGTATTGATTTTCTTTGTGCAAAAAGACTATATCCAACAAGTCCTACAAAAAGAAATAACCCTAATCCATATACCGTATTTAGATCACGTAACTTTTTCTCTTCTTCTTCGATAGCTTTTATAGTCTCCAGATGAGAAATTAATAAATAAAATTTATCTATTTCTTTGTATTCATTTCTCGCAATTACTCTAATTTGAGTGATTAATTCTTCTGACTGTATCTTATTTAACTTTCCTATTATTTCAAAAGCCTTATCAGAATCCATTTCTAATAATTCTTTTGGATTAATACTTTTCTCTTGGGACTGCAATGTATTACATAAAATTAAAACTAATAAGATAGTGATATTCTTAAAGGTTGAAGAAAAGTTTGTTTTTAGGATCATTCAGTATAGCCAAATAGATTTTTTAATTCCTGTAGTCTAGGGTTCTTTGTTATAGATAAGATAATTCCTGAGAGTAAGGCAAATATCAAAAATGCAAATGACTCTGTTAAAATAATAGAAGATAGAATTTCTTTATCTTCAAAAGGTCTGGAAAATAAGAGTAGAAGTGGAGAACAAAATAAAAAAAATAAAATTCCAAAAGTATATTTTATGAGTTTTAGAGGGATCAATTGATGACTGATCTTTTTTTTAATCGAAGAGGGAGCTTTCGAATTATTATCATAAATATTATAATTTTCAAATGGACTATTTTTCTTCATGATTCATCCAACTTTTCATTAAATCTTTACCGCGTAAAATGTAGCTTTTAAGAGTATTTATTTTAATATCTAAGTGTTCAGAAATTTCTTTGTAAGACATATTTTCAAAGTAGTACAGAACGAGAGGTTTCTTATAAATTGAAGGTAACCTAGCTATTAAAGATCTAACTTTTTGTTTCATCTCATTTTCTAGATTTTCAATTTCTAAAGTAACTTGGCTCCATCTATTGTCTTGGTACTGGTTGGGATTGAACTCTTGGTGTGAATCAATGGGGGTATTTTTCTCTTTTCTTGCTTTGGAGAGGGCAATGTTTTTTCCAATTTTATACAACCATGTTGGAAACTTTGAATGTCCTTTAAAAATAGATAAACTCTCAAATGCTTTTAGGAATATCTCTTGTGTTATATCCTCTGCCTCATCTGGATTTTTTGTGAATTTTAGTGCTTCAGAATACACCATTCCTTGGTATTTATCCATAAGTAATTCAAAGGCATTATAATCTCCTTTAAGGACAGACTGAATATTGCTCCAGTCCTCTGGGTTGCAGAGAAGTGTTTTTTGTTCTATTTCTGAAACTTGTAAAATGTCAAAAGACTGAGACCGACCGCTAATGGGATTAACCCTCCTAACATGGCGAGACTGTTTCCCAAGACCATGATGAATACCATTGAAAGCACGAATCCGGTGAAAGTCAACAATAGTCCCAAAAAAAAGGAGTAGAGCCTAAGGTTAAATTCAATTGGTTTATATAGATTAGTTCGGATAAGTTCTATTCTTTGCTTGTGCCACCAGTAAAAAATAGAAAATAATAGCCCCGAGCCAAATACAATTCCAAAGATTGGAACCAAATAAAGTACGATTTTATAATTATTGGAAACACCATATGGATTTGAATCTAGTGTTTCCTGTATATCTTGGAGTATTTTCAGGATGTTTAGTAAAGTCTCCTGATTTGAATCCATTTATTCCAAGTTATTTGTAATCAATTGAGTAGCATAAGCCGCCATGAGGCTAATGCCTTCCTGTTTGTCGCAGGAATAGATTCTACATCCCATGTTCCAATTAGCATTGGGATCAACTTTTGGTTTTTTTACGTTTTTAACACCGGCGTAGAATAAATAGTTCTTTTTATTGATGGAAATTGAAAATGCAAGTTTGCTTCCCCGATCTATGAAGGAATAGTCCTTACCACCAGCTAAACTGATTCCTAAGCCTCTTCCATCCTGGCTGATATCAATAGCATCTTCTTTGGTAGCAAATAATTTCCATTCTTTCACATAGGATAGTTCCAATTCAAAAGTGAAATCCTCACAACGGGATTCAATAAAATTCAAAAGGGGCCCAATTCCACTGGCAGATTCAATTTCTTTCTGGAGAACTTCATTCCCTAAATTTGGAAGACTACTATAAAGCTCAACATATCCCAAGAGAACATTCCCTACTCCAAAGAAGGGAATAATCAATACTGATTTTACATTCTCCAAAAGATGCCCCTGAACCATTGAATCTATGACTTGGGGTTTAAATCGGGTAGGTGGATTGAAGAAGCCTCGTTCTGTATAAAACTGTTTTTTGTAGGCATCTCTCATAAAATATGCTGATTTTGCATCTGCTAAAGCATTTAAAAGAGGGGTATCTGCTGAATAGTAAAAGCCCACCTGTACTTTTGTGATAAAATAACCGAATTGATTGAGGGAGCTCTCCAGCATTACCTGAAATTGCTGGATAGTTTGCGTAATTATTGATGTTTT
>CANGZW010000004.1 GCA_947458405.1 Leptospiraceae bacterium | reverse complement strand
TTCTCATTTATATTATTATATAAGATAATAAGAAAGCCAATATTTGTAATAAAATAAGAGATTATAAATTGGATAAAAGACTCATTTTTAAGGCTAAGTGAGGAAGAAATAAAATTACCTAAAAAGTTTAAAATAAAATAAATAAATAAGAGTGATTTTTCTGTAATTGATAAAGCTGAAAGAATAAATATTAATAAACTCAAGAGTACACTTTCAATTGAAAAATGATTTAGGTAAGATTTATAAATACCAAAATATGTTAATATAAATAATAATATTAAACCGGATGTTATGTAGTTCTTTTTTTTGGGGTAATCACTCGATTTAATGAGATAGTATATTATAAAACAAAATGTTGATAATAAAAATCTTTCTGAAAAATCAAAAAAAGATGAGTGGTCAAATATTCGGAGAATAATCCAGTTTAGAGGGAAAATACATCCTAATATTAAGAGTGTATTTTTAATAACCATCTAAACTGTATTACGTTATTGACTATCTTTTTTCAATTGGAGTATAGACACGATTTATTTCACCTGAATAAATTTGTCGTGGTCTGGCTTTTTTGTGATCTGAACTTACCACTCTTAATTCTCTCCAATGTGCTAACCAACCGGGTAATTTTCCTATAGCTTGCATGAGTGTGAACATATTTTTAGGAATACCCATACTATAAAAAATGATTCCACTGTAAAACTCTAAGTTAGGATAGAGGTTATTATCTTTAAAGAATTTATCATTTAATACAAATTCTTCAACTTTAAGAGCAATCTGTAATATTTCAGAATCATATTTACTACAAAATTCATGAAAAATTTCTCTAGCAACTATTGCTCTTGGACTAACTGTTTTGTATGCAGAATGCCCAAAGATAGTTGATTGAAAAATAGAATCTTCTATTTTAAGTTTTTCTAATACTGCCTTATGGTCACCCTTGTTTCGAATAATTTCTTCTACTAACTCTAAAGCCGCAACACTTTGTCCACCCTCTCTAGATCCCCATAATGCAGAGATACCAGCACTAATAGAAGCAAAAAGATTAGCTTTTGTGGAGCCGACCAATTGAACAGTCGTAGCTGCCACATTTTGCTCATGATCAGCGTATAATATCCAAAACTGATTCAGTATTTTATCATAATAAGGGTTAACTTCATAGGGCTCAGCAGGAAGGGAGAAAAGCATATATAGGAAGTTTGTACAGTAAGGATATTTGTCTATAGGATATACGAAAGGTTTTCCTATCATTTTTTTATATGAAAATGCTGCGATGGTTCTTACCTTTGCAAGGAGGCGGGATATGTGATCGACACCTTTGTCAACAGATTCCTCATAATCAGCAGAGTAATAGCTAGAAAGTGACATTACCATAGTAGACAAAACTGCTAGGGGGTGGGCAACACCAGGGAAACCATCAAAGAGATTGATCATGTCTTCATGAATCATGGAATGTTTGGAGAGTCTTTTGGAAAAATCTGAAAGTTGATCTTTGTTGGGTAAATCACCATAAATTAATAGATAGGCAGTTTCAACGAAAGTGGAATTAGTTGCAAGATCTCTTACAGAGTAACCCCTGTATGTTAGCTCGCCTTTTTCAGCATCTCGTCTGGAAACTCTACTCTTGCCAATGGCAGTATTAAAGAATCCGGGATCAATTGTAACCATTCCTGTTTTATCATAGAGAGTAGATATATCTATACCTGATTTACCATCACTTCCCTGGATAATATCCAGCTCATATTTATTACCATTGATAATCAGTTCTGCTTTGTTAGACATTTGAAAAATCTCCTCTTAGCCATTCTAGTAAAATAGACAGTAAAATACAAATAAAAAACAATACAATATCCATATCTAAAAATTTGAAAAATAAAAATTAAAATTTTTCAAATTATAAATACTAATCATTACTCTTTTAATAAAATTGAATGACATATAGTTAACATTTAATTTATGTTTTTCCTTTAGGATAAACTCTCGAAGAAGGAAACATTGATTTCTAACTATAAAATAAAAATAATATATTTATTATTAATAATTACTTCCTCTTTGCTCTATAATTGTGTAGGATATCTGGGACATTTAGCATTAGGTCAAACACAAATAATTTTAAATAGACAAAGAATTTCCGATTTATTAAAATCCGAATCAGATAGTTTAATAAGAAAGAAAGTAGAGTTGATTCCCGGGGCTAAGCAATTTGCGGTAGAGAATTTAGCTTTGAATCCCAATGGAGGTTATGAATACTTTACCAAATTAGATAGGGATGAGGTTGGATGGCATGTTACGGCATCATATCCACTTAAGTTTGATTCTTATACTTGGTGGTTTCCAATTGTTGGGAGTGTGCCATATAAGGGATATTTCGATTTAGAGAAAGCAAAAGAAGAAGAAAAATCTTTGATTGAGATGGGCTTAGATACAAGAGTGCGAATAACTGCCGGGTACTCTACTCTAGGATGGTTTTCGGATCCATTACTTTCTCCCCAACTAAAACTAAGAGATGATGAATTAATAGCTCTTGTATTTCATGAAATGGCACATGCAACAATTTATTTTAATGGAGATTCAAAATTTAATGAGTCATACGCAAGTTTTGTAGAAGATTTAGGGACAGAAATGTACTATAAATCTATGAATTCTGAAGAATCTTTATCTATATTAGATAAACGAATAAAAGCAAAGCAGGAAAGAAAAATAATATTTAAAACCGTAAAATTATATGGCGAAAAGTTAAAAGAATTGTACGATTCCAGTAAGACCGATGAAGAAAAGTTAGTAAATAAAAATATTATTATAGAAGATTTCAGAAAAGATATTATCGAGAAATCTAATCAATTTAAAATTATTGATACTAGAAATTTTAAAAATGCAAAGATAAACAATGAAACATTTTTAAGTGTCTTACGATACAATTCTGGAGAAGAGTTTTTTAATGCCCTCTTTCAAAAGAGCAATAAAAATATAAATGTCTTTCAAAATGAAGTTATGAAATTAAAATCACTTTCAAAAGAAGAAAGACAAAACCTATTAAAATAAAAAATACTATCTCTTAGATTAGTCCATTTTTTTGTGCTACTTTGAAAATATGGCCTATTTTCTTTTGTTCTTTCATAAGTTTAGGATCTGAAAGTATTTCAAATACGACATCTTCGGATAAATCCTTTAGACCTTCAAATTCATCTTTGTATTGATTTATGCTTATTTTACTGAAGAGAATAAATGCTTGGAATTGCCAGATCTGATGTGCCAATAGAAATCTTAGTGTTTCAATATCCTCTACAGCTTCGGCTGTAATTACAGCTTCTCTATTATCTGCCAGTTTTTTACAATAATCAATAAAGGCTAAGTTATCCAAAAACTTTACTTTATCTTCTTTTACTTTAAATTTAAAACTGATTGGATCGAGTTTAAATTCTTGAATCATGATACCTAAGTCTAGTACGACTTGATGACTTGAGCTTTTTACACCGAAATCATCTGCCGCAAAACTAAAACCATAATCCCAAAAACATTGACATACATCTTTTAGTTGAGTATCAGATTCTTCTTCATAAGATTTTTCAATCAATTCGAATCTTACATTTTGAGGTTGTAATCCTCTGGAACGTATTAATAAATTAAATCGGCTTACTTTTTCAAAATTTGAAAATGTATCAATTAATGATTGGGGAGAAATATTAAATTTGAGAAGCCCGGGGGCTCTATCACAAGCAATAATTAGTTTTTCAAGAATTAATAATTCTATCCTTTTAATATCTTGGTCTCCGGGAATGTCATCTATTAAATCTTTGTATCCCCTATATGCACCACCCCCTACGAAAACCTCTCCACCTTTTACACTAAAGGTTCTTTTTTTATGATCGTAGAGAACAGTTGGTTGAATCATGGCTTCATGTGTTACGCCAGAAATATAGGTATTAGCTCGATTGAAATACGTCCAACTCCATCTTACAAGATTATCATTTAGATTTTTTTCAGATGTCGAATATAGATCATTATATATTTCATTAACAGTGGATATATAATTACTCTGAGTTCTCGCAATACCAAAATCAAAACTACATATTCCTTTGCGAATACAATCTTGATGAAATTTTCCAAATGAATTATCTACATTGGGCATGCTCTCAGTCAATGGGTTATTGTGAGGCACTACACCCATAAGAAGACTTTGTTTGTTTTCAATAAAATAAAAGCCAATTTCTAAATCTTTACATTCTATAATTGCTCGAATTTCCTTTTTTAGGAGATTGATAAAATCTATTAAACTTTTTCCAGCAACATGTTCAAATCTTATTAAATAGATAGGTTTCCCTCTGTTACTATCAATAAAGGTTTTTTTGAAACTTTCTAAATCCTGTAAATCTAACATAGGATTTTTTGAGAATGATTCAACACCAATTGGTGGATAGTTTTCGTCTTCTGAGTGATTTTTCTGCATTCTACATTCCGTATATGTATAGTTCGGAATTTTATAGTATTCTAAACAAATGTCAATAGAATAAAAATAGAAATTAGAATTATCTATTGATTTTATCTTGGGACTTCATTTTTAAAGGATATGTCCGTCTCTCTAGAAGTTAGCAGATATATAAAAATATTCGATTCTAAACTGGATGAAATTATTCATGAAGATCTTCCTATCCTAAAAGACATAAAAAAACACGTGATTAAGTCAGGGGGCAAAAGGATTCGACCTCTAACACATGTTTTTCTGTCACAGCTTTTAGGATACAAAGGGAAATTATGGCAGGATGTTGGGGCAATCGCTGAGTTGATACATTCGGCGAGTTTACTGCACGATGATGTTGTGGATGGAGCAGAACTCCGCAGGGGAGAGCCTACTATTGGGAAATTACATGGAAACAAGACCGCAATTTTGGCGGGCGATTACTTATTGGCGAGTGGAATTGAGCATTTGAATCGTTTGAATAATCCCGATCTTATGAGTGCATTTACAAGTGTGATTCGTGATCTTTCTGTGGGTGAGTTACTACAAATGGAATGGGAAAAAAATCCTAAAATAACAATTAAAATTTATGATAAAATTATTTATGGAAAAACATCTTCTCTCTTTGGGGCGGTTGCCCAGACTGCCGGAATTATTGCAGGTATTTCCAATACAAAAATAAAGGAATTGCATACCTTTGGGGTTACCATGGGTAATTTGTTTCAAAAGAAGGATGATTATATCGATTATTTTGAATCTCAAGATAAATCGGGAAAAGCAAGATTTAAAGACTTTAGCAATGGTCTGTTTACGCATCCTATAATATTGCTAATGGAAAGTTCAAATAAATCTCACCAAAAGGAAATCATTCAATTATTGTCCTTGGGCCAAAAAGGAAAAATGGAAGAACAAAGAATTATGTCTTTAATGGAAGAGTATAAAATTCAATCCAAGATTTTCAATGGCCTAGAGAAAGACACTGAGTTTTTAATTCAATTTTTAGGGCAATTTCCAAATAGTAAAATAAAAAAATTAATGATAGAAAGAATTGAAGGAATAGTAAAATAATTTATATTCTAGAAATACCTAAGACTTTCCTCACTTGAGAAAGTTTTTGTTGTATTACGGTTTCTGCTTTTTCTTTTCCTTTTTTTAATTGAGACTCTATGTAATCTTTATTTTTCAATAATTCATCCCTTTTTTTTCTATAAGGAGAGAAGTGTTCGAGAATTAATTCAAAAAGTTCTTTTTTTATATCTCCGTATCTCAATCCGGGAGTAAGAAATCTTTCTCGGAGAATCTTTTTTTCAGATTCATTTAAAAATAAGGAATATATTGAATGAATTACACTTTTGTCAGGATCTTTAGCCTCATCAATTCCTGCAGAATCAGAAACGATTGACATTACCGATTTTTTTAAATCCTTCTCAGAATCGAAAATATTTATTGTATTACGGTATGACTTAGACATTTTTTGACCATCTACACCCGGTATAATTGCAGTTTCTTCATCGATTTCAGGCTCGGGAATTTTAAAAATATTGCCAAATTCCGAATTAAATTTCTGAGCTATATCCCGTGTAATTTCTAGATGTTGTTTTTGGTCTTTTCCGACGGGTACTACATCTGAATCAAATGCTAATATATCAGCCGCCATCAGGATAGGATAAAAAAACAGTCCCCCTGAAGGATTAAAACCACGTGATACTTTATCTTTATAGGAATGGGCTAAGGAAAGTTGATTTACTGTTATAGAATTGCTTAAATACCAAGTTAATTCGGTAACACCCGGAACATCGGATTGAATCCAAAATGTAGATTTATCTGCATCTAATCCCAATGCATAAAAATCGGCTACTGCATCATAGGTGTAATCCAACTGTAGTTCTTTTGATTGAAAAGTAGTGAGTGAATGCAGATTGGCAATGAATAAAAATAAATCAAAATGATCCTGATAGGAAATCATTTTTTTCATGACTGCAAAATAATTGCCAAGATGTAATTTTCCAGAAGGCTGTAATCCGGTGAGAATTCTTTTCAAACCATATCCTGACCGGGTGGAATATAAGGTTTACAGGAAAGTCTTTCGTATTCTCCATACATTTTTTTAAGACTTAGCTCAAGTTCATCAAAACTCATAAGATATCCCGATGCCATAGGATCCTTAAACATTACAGCATATTTATAAAGATAGGAGGTTAATTCAAATAAAGTATCCTGAACTAATCTTCCGTTAAGTCTATTTTGGCTTATTAATTTTCCTTTTCCGAAGGGGATAAATCTCTGCATAAGTTTAATTTCATCTATTGGCTTTTCTTTGGTGCCAAGGATTTTCTCATTTAACATACCGCTTCTTTCATGTTCCTGTGCAAGTCTATCAGCCTCAATAATGATTGTTAATTTTTTTGCAAACTTACCAAAAAATTCAGAAGCCTCGCTAATCATTTTTAAAAGTTGATTTTCGAGTTGATCTGTAGTACCTTTGTTTAGATCATCTGAGTATTTTTTAAATGTATAACTAAAACTTGGAAATTTTTTATTGAATCCTTCTAAGGATCGAATTGTCGCTGTAATTTTATCTATTTCAGGAAAAAATAATCCTGTTTGAACCAAGCTAGCATCTTTAGATGTTCCTAAGTAATCTACTTTTATGAATCCTTCAATTAGTGGAATGTATATAGATTGTAAATCCCGACAAAGTACCTGCAGTAACCTGGGGGGAGATTGAACTATGCTTTGTTTTACAGAATCATTTTGGGAACTTTCTGGCATGTAATGAGACATGTAATCATTGAGAATACCTTCTGTAAAATCATAGTCAACCTCTCCATCATTTTTAAATGTGAAGTAGGTTTTTTTGATAGTTTGAATTTCTTCCATTCCATTTAGTTTGGTAGTTATATCGTTATAAATTTTGGCTGATGCCATATCTATTTGTTTAGCTATTTCTGGTGTAGTATTAAACCTAGTCTCATCAATTGGTGCAATTGCTAAGGATTTTTCAACTTCATCCCAAGATACATATTTTTTTTTCAAAACTATATGATAAGCAATTATAGAATCTTTTAAGGTAGGTCGTCTTGATTCTAAGGTTAGAATATAGGTAAGACCCTTCATGATTGAATCTAATTTGGGGGCTAACTTAGTATCTAATTTAACGAGACTGGGGACTTTATCGAGTATAATATCTTTAGTATTCGTATTTGAAATAATCCTAGCGTAGTACATTTGCATTTTGGTGGATCTACCCAAAAATACCTCTGGGGAAATTTCATCTTTAAATAAAGTATCTAAACTTATAAATGCACTAAAAAATCTTCCAAAATTAACAACAATATTGTATTCATTCGGAGTCCAAATTCGCCAACCAGCCTGCTCGCAAAATTTTAGAGCTTGAGCCGTGGCAATAATTTCTTCTTCTTTTAAAGTTTTAAATATTTTTTCAACATTTGGTGATACAGTTGGTTTTCTACCTAATAATCCTAAATCAATTGATTTGGATTCCTTTGCAAATTTTCCAATCTGTCCTCCAGCTCCAAAAATTCGATCTATCAGACCTCCTTCATTTTTTGGCAGAGGTTGTAATGGTTGGGGTTTGGGGGTATCTTTTTTTATGATGGGTGCCTTTTTTTCTGACTCACTTGATGATGAATAACTCACATTGGATACTGTTGCGGAAGAGCCCCCAGTTGGTTTTTTTTCTGTTGTTTGTCGGGAAGATTTATCAAATTCTTCGTCGAGCTTTTTAATTAGATCAATTCGGATAAATACATCATTAGAACGTGTGATGATTTCATCAACTTTTGCCTGGTGTTCGGGAGATCTGGTTTTTCTATAAAGATTGGCAAAGACTTTATGGGCTTCTGTACGACTTATATTTTCATTCAAGGCTATTCCCTCTGGTTTAAAGGATTTTCCACAATTTGAGCGCTGGAAGGGGGATGAAAATTAAATATACTGGCTGGCAATCCAATATTAGTTTGCACACCTGAAAGAGAAATTTCATAAAAATCACTCCCTCCTTTGTGTTTCATTCGAATACTTTTTAAAATATTGTCAGGGGATACAGAGACAAGTATTTCTTCATAACTTTTCCTTTCCGATTGCAATCTCAAGGTTTTTCCACTTGCAGTCAAGGTTTCATAACCGGAAAGCAATCCTTTTAAACCTCCAGTTGAGCCTTTAAGATCCTGTTTGCCAGCTATTGCTCGAGAAGGATTGTAAAACCATAAGAATCTTCCATTTGCTGAAATGATTCTACCGTCAGATAATTTTAAATATAAATTATGTGGAGACTTATAGGACAATAAACCACTGGTTCCATTGATAGATATATTGGCACGAATGCTCTCTAAAGAACTCATCTTGGAAAGTATTGCAGACAATAATTCCTCTCCAGATTCAGCAGATAAGGGGAAATACGAAAATAATAGGAAAAAGGTAAAAGCAGATATTTTAATCTTCAAAAGAAAGAATCGAAGAAACTGAATTGGCATAACCTAGCTTACTTATTTCCAACTAAAAGAAAAGGAAAATTTAAAAAATTTTGGCCATCCAAATTAACTTTTTTCACGCCCCAAGGGACGTGAAAAAACATTGATTTTACTGAGGATAATTTTGCAAAAATTAAGGGAATACAGTCGATCATCCTAAAACTTTTTTAAATTCTTTGGTTACCGCGGGAACAACTTCGAAAAGGTCTGCAACTACTCCAAAAGTAGCAACTTTAAAAATAGGAGCGTCTCCATCTTTATTAATAGCTACAATGTATTTAGAGGATCCCATACCTGCCATGTGCTGAATACTTCCACTGATTCCACAAGCAATATAGCAATTAGGAGAAACTGTTTTTCCAGTCTGCCCAACCTGATGAGAGTGAGAAATCCAACCCGCATCAACTGCCGCCCGGGAAGCTCCCAGTGCCGCTCCAATCGTGTCACAAAGCTCTTGTAACATGGGGAAGTTTTCAGGACCCTTTAGCCCCCTACCACCAGATACGATAATGGATGCTTCTGTGAGTTGAACTTTGTTGCCACCAGAGAGTTCTGTGGAAGCAATCTTAGTTTTAACATCACCAGCAGTTTGAGAAGAGGCTTCTATTGCACCAGCTCCTGCTGTTGAACCGACTTCTTGGGAATTAGGTCTGATGGTAAATACTTTTACTCCCGTATTAATTTGAATATTTGCAAAGGCTTTTCCAGAATAAATTGGTTTTCTGGCGATTACATTGCCGCCATCTACTTTTAATTCAACCACATCTGCAACAATTCCCGCTCCTAATTTAACAGCAACCCGGGGAGAATAGTCTTTTCCTTGGCCCGTATGGGGTAAAATTATAAAGGAAGATCCTTTTTCTTTTGCAACACCCGCAATTATATTCGCATAGGCTTCAGGGTTGAAGTCTGCTAAATTTACTGTAATCACTTTGTCTGCACCAACTGCGGAAAGTTCGGAAGCAAATTTATCCGCTCCTTCTCCAATCAAAAGAACTTCTACCTGCCCGCCCAATTGAGATGCAATTTTTTTGCCAGTAGAAGTAACCTCTTTGGAGATTTTCTTCAGAGCACCGTCTTTAATTTCTCCAACTACAAGTACATTTGCCATATTTTATCTCCTATATTACTTTTGCTTCTTCTCTGAGTGCTTTTACAAGAACCTGTGCAAAACCATCTGCATCTGCCGCTTCTAATTTTCTTCCTGCGATTCTAGCCGATGGTGGCTCGAGGGAAGTAATTTCTACTTTGGATTCTGGATTGCCTAAATCTGCAATTGTTTTGGAAGTGATTGGTTTTTTCTTAGCTGTCATGATTCCCTTTAATGAAGGGTATCTAGGTTCATTGAGACCTTTTTGGGCTGTAATAACCAAAGGCAAAGCCGCTTCAACAACTGCTGTTCCACCTTCAACTTCACGGGTAATTTTAGCGTTTGAGCCATTTAATTCTAACTTGAGAGCGAGAGAAACATGTCCCCAACCGAGTCTTTCAGCTACTTGAACTCCAACCTGTGAACTATCAGTGTCAATTGATTGTCTTCCGGAGATTACAAGATCAGGTGAAATTGACTGTATGAAGTTTGAAAGAAGCTCAGAGGTAAAGGCAGTATCAAAGGTATTGTAATTATCTACCTTAATATGTACAGCATTATCAACTCCCATAGCGTAAGCAGTTCTAAGAGCTTCCTGTGTTCTATCAGGTCCTACTGTGACTGCTATGACTTCTCCACCGTTTTTTTCTCTAATTTTTATTCCTTCCTCAATGGCGAATTCATCATAAGGGGAGATGATCCATTTAATTCCCGCTTCGTTGATGGACTTGTCACCGAGCTTAATGCTGGTTTCCGTATCTGGAACCTGCTTAACTAACACTACAACTTTCATATGTTGGTTGCCTCTTAGTCTTTCTAATTTTATATAATTTATACCTTTCTTTATAATAGGGCAGAAGGAAAAGTATTTTTTAAATAGAGAGAAATTTTGGAAAATCAGGAAAACATTTCCCATCTAATTAAAATCTTAAGAAGGATGAATAGTTCTGAAATAGGGTGGATCCTTAGGGATATGTCGGAGGATTTTCTATTTGATACGAAAATCCTAGACTATCTCTGTAAAGAACTGTTTTCACCTCCCCTGTTGATTTCAGAGCTCTATGAGGGGGATATGGAAGTATTCCTAAAATCACTTCCTAGTTCAATTGTTAAGTTTTTATATAATAAATATTTTGAATTTCGAAAACCTATCTTAATTATTTATGACTCAAAAAAGTTAAAGTCTATCTCTGATAAGAACATTTCTGAAGAAGAAGCAATTCAAATAATAATTCAGGATATCTTGAGACTATATGAGTCTAGAGAAATTTCCTATAATGGAATGATTTTAAATTTTAACTTTCCAGTTTGTGTAAAGAAAAATATAAATAAAGATGACCTATATTTTTTAGTTTTAGAAGATGTATTGCAATGTAATAAAATAGTAAGAATAATTATTATATCTAGAAAATTGGCAGGACAAAAAATTAAAATCCAGTTTGAAAATAAAGAAAAAGAGATATTAAATCAAAAAATTCACTTAGATGTATGGGGGTATTATTATGGAGAATTTAAGATTGATTCACTTGAAGGATTGATAAAAATTAATCTAATATATGAAGATAAAGTTATTTCCCAAAGGGAGTTGATCTTTCTAAAAGAGTCAGAGTCACATTTAATAATAAGAAATTTTAAGTTAATAGAAGATAATAAAAAAATATTTGGAGAAGGTTTAATATACACTAAATTAGAAAAAAAAATATCTTCTGAAATAAAGTATATAGTATATTGTAAAGATTGTGGTCTTGCATTAAATTTTGGGAAAGCTGATATAAGAGATAATAAGATAAGTATTTCTTTTGTAAAATCTGATAAGGCTTTAGGTCATAGTGAAAAATATAATATATATTTTAAGTCAGAATCTGATGAAGTCATTTATAAACCCAAGTATAGTTCGCAACTAAAATTAAAGTCAATTCAAGCTCTTAGTTTTAGAAGAAGTAGAGAGGATATTGTAATTTCTGAAAAACTAAAATTTGGAATAAAATATTTATTTTTAATATCTAGTGAATTACTAACCCTAGATGAATTAGCATTGAATATCGAAAGTTCACAAGATTTAGAAATCGCATTTAATGTAAATAAAAAAGGGGTAATTTCACCTTTTGAAAAATCTTACACAGAAAATCAAATTAAGTTATTTGGAGTAAAAAATCAAAATTATAGAGTAATCATACACACAATAACAGATGAAGACTTGGATCTTAAAATAAGTACAATTAATGAAGAAAATATAAATTCATTATATATAGATATATATGAGATAAATACTACATTGAAATATATTATAAGGTTATATTCACCATTAGATGAAAGTGTTCAGGTATATTCAGAAAATAGTAATCAGATCGAAACAGAGCAAAGTTTAGTTAATGTATATTGTTCTAAAAATTATAATAAAGAATGGAAGATTTTAAAACCAAGAGAAAAGTTAATTAAAAATAGTAAAATCGAATATTATATAAAATGTTCGGAAGAAATGATAATTGAAATAGATTCTAAGAAATACATTTTTAAAAATGAAAATAAAATTGAAATATTTGATACTTATAAAATTACAAACTCTTCAGAGCAATCAATTAAAATAGAAAATTTACTGAAAAAAATAGAAAATAATTTTTTTAATATATCAGGGGATAATATTTTTAATATTATGGTAATGATATATTATTTATTAAAAAAATATAAAATAAATAATAAGAGTTATATAAAAGAGAATATAGATTATTTATTTCAGAAAGTTCAGGAGTATGATTCAAAAGGTATTCATTATTCAGTAGCAGGCTATTCAATTTTAGAGTCTTGGGAAGAAATTATAAAAGATAAAATATTCGATTTACAGAAATTATTAGATTATATAAAAAATTATAGGGAGAAGATTCTTTATTTTCAAAATTATTCATTTAAAAATAAAATTAAAACTGAAGATTATATATATAATAATTTATATAAAATTTTGAAATTTGATGGAAATGAATTAACTTTAATAGATAGTGATTTTTCATTAATCGAAGTTAAAATAATTCTACTGAAAGTATTAATTAGTAAAAATATAGATAGTATAGAAGTTCAAAGAAGTTTTTCGGAGTCAAAGAGAATCAAGAGATCAGCCGGATTAAATAGGATTTTAGAAATAGTAGGCTTGAAATCTGAGAAAATTACATATATTAAAAAAATTAAGAAAATTAAAATAGAGAATATAAGGAAGAAATTAATAGATGATTTACAATTCAATTTATTTTCAAATAATATTGAAATTTTTAATTTATATAGGCTTTTTGAACTCATTTTGATTAGAAATAATTCTTGTAAAACAGAGGAAAAGTTTTACATTAGTAAAAATAATACAAATATAGAAAATCAGTTTGAATCCTATACTGAATACTTTAAATTAGATAAATTTTCATTTTTAATTGGTGAAATCGGTTCAATATCTTTTCTAAATACTTTAGAGAAACATTCTTTGGTTCAAATTAAATTTCCAAATTTTTTAAGAGTTTTAAATTCTAGTTATTTAAAAATTAAAGATCATAATTCATTCTTAGTAAATCCATATTATTTTCTTGGGGATAAATTATTTTTTATTGCATTAAAAAAAGGCAAGGGTAGTTTAATTATAAATATTTTTAGTGGACTATCTTCTTGTAAGACTTTTACTATAGGTATAATTGAAGTCAAATAAAGTAAAGTTTTAGTAAAATCTTGTAAATTAAATAAACTCTATATAGATATGAAAATCTCGCCTAAATTAAATCTCTTAAAATATTTACTCAATAAACTTTTATCTATTATTTTAATTTTAGGTCTAACTTCTTCAACATTTTTTTGCTCAAAAGAAAAAGAAATAGAATCTCCTAAGGTAATTGATGGAGTAATTGATTTAAGAAAATGGAATTTTAATGAGGATGGAATAGTAAAATTAGATGGAAATTGGGAATTTTATGAATCACAATTATTAGATAATTCCGATTTTAAAAAATTAGATAAACCTAAAATGACTGGGTACATTCAAGTCCCCAAAAAATGGAGTGATACACAACTTAATTTAAAAAATTCTGATGGTATGGGATATGGTACTTATAGATTAAGAGTATTAATCCAGCCAAAAGTTAAAATTTCTTTGAAATATAAGACGATTGGATCATCATTTAATTTATATTTTAATGATAAAAATTTATTACATATTGGTAAAGTAGGGGAAACAAAAGATAAGTATTTACCTGATTGGATACCGGGTGTTTTAGAAATCGAAGATATAGAAACAGAAAATGATTTAATTATACAGGTATCTAACTTTTCAGTTAGGGGAGGGGGAATCTGGGATTCATTAATCATTGGTGGCACATCTAAAATTGTACTCCGAAGGGAAATTGCATTATCGAGAGATACATTTTTTTGTGGGAGTCTTTTGATGATTGGGCTTTATCATATAGCAAATTATTATTTTAGAAGAAAAGATAAATCTAATATATTATTTGGAATATTTTGTTTATTAATGTCTCTTCGAAGTATTTTAATTGAGGAGATAATCATAAGGAAATTATTTCCAGAAATTCCTTGGATAGTGATTGCTAATTTGGAATATTTTACTTTTTTCTTTGCTGTTCCTATATTTGTTTCCTATATAAGATCTTGTTTTCCAGATGAGTTTAATTTAAAAATTTATAAATATATAATATTATCTTCTTCAATAATTTGTTTTAGTTGGATAATTGCACCTATCCATATATATACAATTTTATTGAGACCTTTACAAATTATAACTATTTTTAGTTCTTTTTACGTTTTCTCTACTGCATTGAGAGCATTAAAGAATAATAGAGATGGAGCTTATATTTTTAGTGTAGTAACATTTATATCTATTTTATTTGTTATTAATGATGTTCTACATAATTTTAAGATAATAAATACAGGTTATTATAGCACCATAGCATGGTTTTTTTTCATATTTACCCAAGCATATTTATTATCTAAAAGAGCATCCTCTGCAATGTCGAGAGTAGAGGACTTAACTGAGAATTTAGAAAGACAAGTTAAAAGTAGGACAAGAGAGCTTTCTTTGGAAAGAGACAATCTAATCAATGCAAATATGGAAATTGAAAAATTATCTGAATCAAGAAAAAGATTATCAATGATTGGTGAGATGGCATCTGGAATTGTACATGATATTAAAAATCCCATTTCAACAATAAAAACTTTTACTGACTTAGTTAAAAATGATGATATTACAGAGATTGAAAAGAAAGAATATTTGTCGTACATAGCTAGAGAAATAGATCGTTTAAGTGATTTAGCTTATGATATATTAGACTTTTCAAAAGGAAATATTCAGATCTACCCTGAGTTAGTAAATCCTGCTGAACTTTTGAAAGAAGTTTACCAATTTATCAAAATAGATTTTGATCATTCGCAAATAAGTATTAATTTAGAAATTCTAACAGATACCATTATCTACATGGATAAAGAAAGAATCAGAAGAGTAATAATTAATCTTGCAAATAATGCAAGAGAAGAAATGAATGATGGATTAAAAAATTATTTATTTATCATAAAATTATATAAAACTCCAAATTATATTGTATTTGAATTTATAGATAATGGAAATGGTTTGAGGGAAGAAGTGAAAAATAAAATTTTCGAAGCATTTTATTCAGAAGGGAAAATAAAAGGGACAGGATTGGGTCTATATATGTGTAAAACAATTATTGATGCTCATAAAGGTAAGATTGAGTATCAGACTGAAATTGGAGTGGGTACTACTTTCTTTCTATATTTACCTATAATAAATGAATAAAAATATGAAAAAAATTCTAATCGTTGATGACCAAGCACCAATGGTAAAGATTCTATCCGATATTTTAAAAAAAGAAAATTATCAGATAAGTATAGCCGCAAATGGTCAGTTAGGTATTAAAAAAGCCTTAGAAATCAATCCAGATTTAATTATAATGGATATTATGATGCCCGTAAAAAATGGAATAGATGCAATTCGTGAATTGAGGGAGTTGGATAATTTTAAAAAAACTCCAATTATTGTATTAACTGCAAAGGGTGGATTGAATGACTATCAATCAGCTATGGATTCAGGGGCAAGTTCTTTTATGGCAAAGCCTTTTTCTCCGGGAGAAATTGTTGAAGAAGTTAAGAAATTATTGACCAATTCTGGATAAAATATTTTAATTAAAATCAAATGAATTTTTTATACAAAAAACTAAATTTATTTTATTCAAATTTAATTAGAATATACATAGTTTTTGGAATTATGTTTTTCCTGTTTAGTAATTGTGGAGAAAATAAAAAATTGCCTCCAAAGGCTAAATTAGGGGTGATCGACTTAAGGGCTTGGGACTTTGAAGTTGATGGAGCCGTTAATCTTGAAGGCGAATGGGAATTCTACTGGAAAGAGTTTTTATCAAATAAGGAAATTTTAGAAGCTAATAATCCTCAAAACTTTGGCTACATAAAAGTTCCAAATTCATGGAATAATAATGTAATAGGGAATGAAAAAATTGAAGGAAGGACATTCGGTACATATAAACTAAAAATAATAATAAATCCTAATCAGGCAAAACTTGGTTTGAGAAATTTATATATAGCAACAGCCTATAAATTATTTATAAATGATACTGAAATAGCCTCTTCTGGAAAAATAGGAAAATCAATAGATAGTTATGAGCCAAAAACTAAAATTCTACTTAGTGAAATCCCTGTTCATTCAGAATTAAATATAGTACTTCAAGTTTCAAACTTTTATCACAATAAAGGAGGATTACGAAGAGCAATAAAATTTGGGAAAATAGATGATTTAGTTTCTGATAGAAATAGATTTACAACCTTAGATTTAATATTAGCTGGAAGTCTGCTAATAATGGGTTTTTATCATATATTTATTTATTTTCTCAGACAAGACGATAAATCAAATTTTTATTTTGGAGTATTTTGTTCTCTAATGTTCTTGAGAATTTTATTTTCTGGAGAATTAATTATCTCAACATTATTTGATAATATATCATATGGATTACTTACAAGAATTGAGTACATAAGCATATATTTGGGTTTACCAATATTTATTTTATATATATACTATTCGTATAAAAATTATATTTCTAAAAAAGTATTAATCGGTACGATTATATTTAATATTCCTTCAAATTATATGGTATTTTTTGGAGATATTTATTATCTAACGAAGATGTTATTTATTTATGAAATATATACTATTATAACAGTCATAATATCATTATTATTTTTAGTCTATTTAATTAAGAAAAAAGAGTACGATGCATTATATCTTTTAACTAGTGGAGTAATTTTTGCTTTATGTGTTATTAATGATATTTTATATAACCTAAATTTAATTGAAACTACATATACGGCTCCCTATGGATTCTTTGTAGTTATTTTTGCCCAGTCTATATTAATATCTGTAAGATATACTAGTGCTTTGAGAAATAGTGAAGATGCTCGAAAATTCTTGGCCAGGAAAGAAATTGATCTAATTTATTCTAAAATGGAAGTTGAAAAATTGAGTAAGACTAAAGATATTTTTATATCGAATTTATCTCACGAAATAAAAACTCCACTTTCTTATGTTTATGGTTATTCAGAGATACTAAAAGATTCAATTCAATCTGAACGTGATAAACAATACTTTATAGAAATTTATCAAAATATTGGTAAATTAAATGATTACATAAATGACTTGATTTTACTTACGGAGATAGATAGTGAGATTAAATTAAATATAACCCCTAACAATCTTAATAACTTAATTAATAACTTAATTCAATATTATAATGGTATAATTGAAATAAATAATATACAAATTATCAATAAAGTTGATTCAGAAATAATTATAAATTGTGATAATGTTTTAATGTACAAAGCAATTGGTAATATTTTAAAAAATTCTATACTATATAATAAAAAGAATGGAGAAGTTATTATTGATTTTTATAAAAAAGATAATTCTATCTTTATATCAATTAAAGATACAGGAATAGGTATTTCTTCTGAGTATTATCAAAAAGTTTTTGAAAAATTTTATAGATTAAATCAGGAAAATCAATATGAAATACAGGGAGTTGGGGTAGGATTATACATTTCACAAAAAGTCATAAATATGCATAAAGGAGAAATAATATTAGAAAGTAGTTTGAATGAAGGAACTAATTTTATTATAAAACTAAATAACATATAAAATTATATATTATAAAGGAAGATAAAATCGAAACATAGATCCTTTATTCACAAGGCTCTCAAATTCTATCTCTCCATTATGGTCTTTGATAATATTTTTAGTTAAGTATAATCCAATTCCAGTCCCTCTATTTTTTCCATGGGAGAAAAAATTTAAAAAAATGTACTTTTGAATATCATCAGGTATTCCACATCCATTATCTTCTATTTCAAAATAAATTGAGTTTTCTTTTTTATAAGCTCTAAAGTTAATTAACTTAATTCTGTTATCAGTGATTACATCTAGAGAATCTATGGAATTATAAATGAGATTTAGAATACATCTTTTTATTCTATCTCTATCTATATATAAAATACCAATATAATTTATTTCCATATTTAATTTAATATCTTTATGTTCGAGGTCAGGAGATATAAACTTTAAAATAGATTCCAAAAAAGGTTTTAGATCTACTTCTTCTTTCTCTAAGTTAAATTTATCTTTTACAAAATCTAATATTTCTTGTGTAATATTAGATAATCTATCTATTTCTGAAGATATTGTACTCATATATTCAATTCTTTTTTGATGACTCACAGTATCACTTAATGAAAGTTCAGCATACAACTTAATAGCTGATAGAGGGTTTTTTAAATCATGAATTATTTCTGAAGCTATCCCCCCAATTTTTGCCATTTTTTCTTGAACAGTTAATGCTTTAATCGTTAAGGTTGATACTCTAATTGCTCCTATAAACTGATCTATAAATCTAATTAAAGATTGAAACTGCCTATCCTGTAATTTGGATGAATAAATATTGGATGCAATATTAAGTGTTCCTACGAGAGTATCATTGATTACTAGAGGAAAGATTGTGAAAGTCCCTATTTTATTTTCAATTTCATTGATTAATTGAAAGTTAATTTCATCTTCAAATAACTCTTTTGGTATAGAGCTAAATAAAAATGGATTTTTATTATTTTTAAGTTCTAATAAGAGATTTTTCTTATTTGTAATTCTTAAATTTTTAATATAATTTTTATAAAACTCATCTAACTCTATAGAAAAGTGATAATCATAAGTAAATAACTCCTTACTTTCATTATCGTATAACATATAAAAGAAAGAATTAATCCCAAATCTATCCCATAGGAATTTCTCTACTTCTGAAATAATTTCAGATAGGCTTTCCATTGAATTAATTTTTTTTGAAAATTCATTTAATTGCATTAACTCAATTGTTCTATCTATTACTTCATTCTCTAAATTGAGCTTTAAATTATTTAGGTCCTTATTGGAAATTTCTAAACTTTTTGCTAATTCCTCTGCTAGTATAAATCCCATTGAGAATTTTTTAGATAATATTATTGCAATACAAAAGGTAAATACGACAAAACCAATAGAGGGTAAAGGATTAACAGATATTATATTCCTCAGAACAAATATATCTAATATAACTGCTCCAGAAATGAATATAGATCCAAACATAAAAATTAACGATCCATCAGCTTTCTTCATAAATGCATAAATAGTTACTATTATAATATAAATTATAAATAAAACTATACTTATTTGCATATACATTACAAGTGATGAGTAGATATGAAGAGGGGTTAAAATAATCAAAATTCCATATATAAAAAAATTAATCTTAAAAAGGAGGTTGATTTTATTATTTGTGTTTTTTGGAAAAAGGTGGTAAAAAAATAAATTAAAGATAAAAGGGGCTGTAATGAAAGTTAAATACTCCAAAGTTATAACAAAATTAAATGATAAATCAGGAAATATCGAATAGATAAATTTTTCACCAGTTATGAAGATTCTAACAGAAAGAATAATTGAAAATATGGAAAAATAAAGTAGAGTCTTATCCTTAGGTCTAAAAAAGTACAAACTTAAATTATAAATACTCATTAAAAAGAAAAATCCAATTAGGAATAAGTCTAGAGCTATTTTTATTTCTCTTTCTTTTAAAAAATAATCTCTCTTTCCAATTGATAATGATCTCCATATTCCAGCTCTTGAGTGTGAGAAGTTTGAAATATGGAATGTTAAATAAAGTATATCATTATTTATATCAATATCATATAAATCAGAGACAAGTAGACTTTGTGAAGTATCAGGAGTGGTTCCTACTATCCCTTTAGAGCCAATTAAGATTTTATTTTCATAAATTTCATAAGCAGTTCCTAAATCATATATCTTAAGTACTAATGAATTTCTTGTTTTAGGTAAAATAATCTTTACTGAGTAAGTTCCATATCCAAAAGAAGGTAGTTTATTGTTTGAATAAGTATAATTTGTCCAGGAGGAGGGAACATTTACAAAATTAAAGATGCCAAGCTCTTTATTATCAATAGGATAAAATACAAGATTATTATAAGAAAATAGCCATTCGCCATCTAAATTTAATTTAGCTTCTCTCTCAAAATCCCATTTACTTAGGTCAATTATACCTTTTTCTACAAGAGGAAAGGTTATTTTTTCTTTTTTACTACAGGTAAATAAAAAGATTGAAATAGTAATTAATATTAATCTAAACATGGTATTATAAGTATGAGTATTCCATATATAAAATTTAGTGTAGAATAAATCTATTATATTTTATTGTTAAACTAAACGTAATATAAGTAATATAATTTATTTTTATAAAAAAGTATATTTTATTTAAATTTTTTTATTCAGCTAAAATGTTTAAAAAATTAGAATCACTATGCGAGTAGGATTAAACTACTTAAGTATGAATTCTTTTTATTATAAAATCTTTCCTTTTCAGTAAAAATAAGTCTATCTTTTTGATCAGTAAACAAGTTAGTGAGGTTCCCGTGAAGGCACTTTTTCAGATCAAGTGGGTAATGTATTACTTCTTTTTTATTCGCCGAATTCTTAAATTCTGAGAATATTTTTGAAAAATTTCTATACAAACGGATTGGCTTTAACTAACAGAATGAAATCTTTTAAATTTAGAATTATAATAAAAATAATTTAACATAAGATAATATTGATCTCTTGGAGCATTTTCTTTGGAGAAAAAGGTTTGTAAACAAAGCTATTTCCACCTGCTTCCATTGCTTTTTTTTCATCATTGAACTGTCCTTTAGAAGAAATAAAAATAATATGAACATCTTTTAGATTTTCATTTACTCTTATTAATTTAACTGCTTCAATTCCTGATTTTTTGGGCATTAAAATGTCCATTATAATTAAATTTGGTGTTTCTTTTATAGCAATGTCTATTGCCATCTCTCCATCTGAGGCTAAAAAAACTTCATAACCTGCACTTGTGAGTAGCTCACTTAGTCCCTTTGCTACTGCAAATTGATCATCCGCAACTAAAATTTTTTTCATTTAAAAATCACCTACTTTAGTCTATATATTCAAAAAAGAAAATATTTTTCCTAAAATATTTTGAATTCCCCTTAAACTAATATATATCAGTGAAATAATATTTTTGCAATTAAATTATTTTTAAAAATTTATATATTTTTTTAGAAAAATTATTGAATAGGAATCATAATTTCTATCGCAGTTCCATCTTTCCCTGTTCTTACTAATATGATGCCATTATGTTTATCAATAATTTGTTTACAGATATGTAGTCCAAGACCAGATCCTTCACCAGCATTTTTAGTTGTAAAAAATGGTTCGAAAATTTTATCTAATATATCTTCAGGAATTCCTGAACCATTATCCCTTATTGTGATACTAATACCTTCAGATGAAGCGTTTTCATTCATGAATTTTTTACAGACATTTATCCAAATGATTCCTTTATTTTTCATTGCATGAATTGAATTATGAATGAGATTTGTCCATACTTGATTAAGTTCATCTAAATAACATAGAATTTCGGGAATATCCTCATAATCTTTGATTATATCGATTCCCTGTTTTAAATAATTCTGATAAATGATCAGAACAGTTTCAATTCCATTGATTATATTTGCCTTTTGCTTATTTCCGGCATGATCTTTATGAGAATAACTTTTAAGTGCATATACAATTTTAGATGTTTTATCTACAGATGTCTCAATATTTTTAGTTTTAATTTTAAGCCCCCCCATATTATATATATATTTGATAATATCAGAAGATTTTGGATGCTTAAAGATCATAATATCTTCTATACTTAGATCTACTATTTTAATATCTATTAAATATTGACATATATCATCTGAATTTTCAATTCCATTTTTATTAAATTTTTCTATCAATTCTTTTTTAATTTTTCTTTCTTCCTTTGTAGTAAAAATTTCTTTATTGGTTCCAGTATTATCAATTAAATTAATAATTTTATTTATAACATTATCATCTAATGATTTCATTAAATTTGGTGTTATTTGGGTTATATCTTTAATGGAATTATTGATATTACCTGCATTAGCTTTGATTGCTCCAATGGGAGTATTTATTTCATGTGCGATACCTGCTATTAATTGTCCTAATGCAGCCATCTTTTCTGATTGTATTAATTGATTCTGTGAAGCCTTTAATTCTTTATAAGCATGTTCTTGGGCGGCAGTTCTCTCTATTACTTTTTTCTCTAAACTAGCTGATAATTCTTCTTCTTTTTGAATAGCTTCTTTTAATTCTTTATTTAATACTTCTGTTGTCGTCATACTATTTTGTAATGAATCAACCATTTTATTAAATTTATTTGCTAAGTCACCGAATTCATCATTTGTATCCAATTTAATTCTAATGCTTAAGTCTCCCCCAGAAATTTTATTTACCACTTCTAGTGTCTGATTAATATTTTTACTAAATGATCTACTGAGTAGATAAGAAATAAATATAGATATAATTACGGTAAATAATGAAATTTCAAAAATTACTCCTTTTAAGGAAGATTTAAAAATATTCAATACTCTATCTGAAAAAGCAAAGATAACTACACCCGAGCAAGATCCATCCAAGTTTTTTATCGGAGCAATCATATTATAATAATTTCCGTATATAATAGGATTTGGTTTTTCTGGATAATAATGATTGCATGTCTTTACAACGTTTAGTGCAAGTTTTTTGAATTCTAGTGTTTCTTCCCAGGGAGTACCAGGAATTGAAGATGCTTCTCCTTTTTTTGAATATGTATACCTTATATATGGAATTCTTTCTTCAATATATTTTTCATATAATAAATTAACATTATTTTCATCTATTAAATTTCCATTAATTTCTCCTGTTAGAGATTGATCACTCATTACATTTAAAATTAAATGTCCATTTATATATATTTTACTTATATTTCCCTGTTCAATTTTCACACTACTGATAAAGTCTAGGAAGGTAATATTAAAGTCAGAATCAAACTCCATATCATTCCATTTTGCAATTAATTTATTTTCTGTATTTCTATATACTTCAATTCCAAATACATTTGATTCAATCCAAATTGTATCATAATATGTGATACTTGGATCGATCGCATATGTAAAATCCTCTGATTTTTTATTATAATTTAAACTATAAATCCATGTTATAAATTTTTCTCTTCTAGATAAATCTACAAAATAATTTATAAGTTTTTCATATCTCGGATCTGAGCTTGATTTGGGAGAATTAAATTTAGAATGTAAATCTCCGTCTATTAATTCAGTTATATTTAACATCAAATTTTTTTTATCATCTAAAAACATTTGTAAATAGATTTCAGATGAAATTTTTGAAACTGTAAAACCAAGCGCAAAGCAGGCTAGTGCTGTCAAAAATATATTACTTAAAAATAATTTTAATTGAAATTTTATTTTTGGAAGTATTCGCATATTCTTTATAACTAATTTTTAAATACTTATAATTTAATTCAATGAAAAATGTTTTATTTATGTTAACCTTTTTTAATTAAGTCTAAAATGAAATATTAATTGATGAATAAATTATTTAATTTTAGTTTTTCATATTTTTTAATATATAATAATTTCAATTTATTGTAATTTTCTTTATCATGTTCTAGCTTATCAAGTCTTCCTAAAAATCTATTTGCTCTCGATAAATTATTTTGAATCAATAGAACATTTATGAGATTTATTAAATTATTAGTATTTTTAGGATTTCTTAAATAAAGTCTTTCTCCCCAGTCAGCGGCTAATGTTAAATTCCTTGATAATTTAGCCGCATATGATCCGTAGTATAATAATTCATTATCAGTTGGATCATACTCAAATAATTGAGATAAAATAGATGTACAATTATCATATTTTTTTTCAAAATAATAATTGAGAGCTTTATTCCTTAATAGTTCTAAAAATTGTACTGAGGGTCTTTCCCCGCTATATGTCAATTTTATTAGTGATAAGTCATCATAAATTTCACCTATTTTATAAATTTCATCTAATAAAATTTCAATATTCCCATTTATTTTTTCAAGAATATTAAGTATCACAGATTCATCTTCATTAATGATTCTATGCTTATTTTCATTTTGTAATAATATATCATCCTTTCCATCTGAGCCAATAAATATAGAATCATTTTTTTCTAAATTAATAACATTTATTGATACCTGACCATCTATACCTTCGGTTCCAAGTTTTCTAAGGTTTGTATTTGGTTCTATAAATTTAGCTTTATTATCTCTGAATAATATTAAGTTTGGATGTTCTGCATTAATAAAATATAAGGATCCAGTTCTATCATTTATAAGTCCTATTATTGATGACATAAGCATAGAGCCATCAAATGCTTCAAATACTTTATGCATTTCAACAAATGCATCTTTTAACCATCTCTCCGGACTTTTAGATTGTTCAATCGGAGACAAATTTAATCTAGCAATGATTGATTGAAATACAGATCCTAAGACAAGTGCTCCTCCTGCTCCTTGAATAGATTTCCCCATCGCATCCCCATTAAGAAAAACTATATACTTTTTATTTTCAATAGTAACAGAATGAGCAATGTTTATATCTCCACCGAGATTTAGAGTTTTATTCTTGAAAAAGAATTCTTTTTTTTGCTTGAGTAAAAACTCGATCTTTAGGTTTTCAGAATTTACAGTATTTTTACTTAGAGGTTCTAATAATAGCGATGTTAAAAAGTAGTCTCCATCTTGTTGGACTTTTAGTGTATTTATTTCATCTAATGATTGTTTGAGTTCAATAGTTCTCTTCTCTACTTTTTCTTCCAATGATTCAGTGTAATCTTGAAGTCTCGATTTCATCTCTTTGACAGAATCAACCATTAAGTTAAATGTATTCGCTAATAATCCGAGTTCATCCTTAGATTTAATATCAACATGATAATCATAATTCTCTTTTGAAACAGAATCTACTCCTTTAATTAAGGCTGAAATTGGTTTATTAAAGTATATGGAGATGATATATCCTGCTAAAAATGATAAAAAAATAGATAATATAATTACCACTACAATTACAATTCTTAGTTTTCTAAGTAAATTAAACTCACCTTTTGCATTCATATCTATACCGAGAATAGCAATAATTTTTCCGTTATTATCGAAAATCGGTCCATAAGATGTAATCCATATTCCCCATTGATCCATGGTGTACTCAGGATTAGAGGAAACTGATCCTTTGAATGCCTCTTCTATACCGGGTTGTCCTGCAGTATTATATAGTTGTCCTACGGATGTTGATATTTCGTCATTATCTATCATTCCATTATCATCTATGTCGATAGTTTCATAATCTCCATCTGCAATGAATCGCAAATTTTTATAATCCTTAACTCCTGGAATATCAGTTAGAATATATACATATCTTACTAAAGGAATATCTAATTTATTTGCAGGCGCCTGGGCTAAATTTTCTTTCGGTACTACATTTTGTGCAGTAGAAAATTTTACTCTTCTAAGATATTGAATTATATCTTGAAAATCATCTTGTCTTTGAATTTTGTCAATGTCTTCTTTTGGTAGCAAAGAAAGAGTTTCTCCAGAATTCAAGTTATTCATTATATCTTGAGGTACAGGATATTTTGTTTCAATTAAAGATTTTAAATTAATGATTGTCTCGATCTGATCTGGCTTAATTTGAGAAAGAGCTAATCTATTTAAATCTTTTAGTCTAGAACTCATTCCATTCCAAATACTTCCAGATATTTGATTATAAATAATTAGTGATACTGAAATAGTTAAAGTACCACAAATTCCAAAAATCGCCAAACCAATTCTTATTGCAAAGGGTATATTCATCATTTGAACATTTTATCAATCTCATATGAAAAATTTTCACAAACAATATTTCTTTTTACTTTTAGAGTTCTTGTCATTTCAGTATCAGGGTCAAAGCCTCTATGAGAAATATAAAAACAATTACCTGGAATTTGCTCAAAGGATTTGAATCCATTTTTTTGAGAGATCAAATTTAAAATTTCATTCTTATATAACTGTCTAGCTTTTTGGTCTGAATTCCATAACTTCGTATCATCAGTTAAACCAGGAATTGATGATTTTACATTTTCAAAATTAGGTACTATGATAACTCCTAAAGATTTTTTCTCATTTCCAATCACTAATACTTGATCGATTAAAGGAGATTCCAAAAGTTTATCTTCAATTGGTAAGGGTTCTATGTTTTCTCCTCCTGCTAATACAAGTGTATCTTTACTCCTGCCAGAAAAGATTAATTCTCCTTTCCAGTTAACAATCATCAAATCACCTGTATTGAAGTATCCATCTGTATCAAATACTTCTTTGTTTAATTCAGGTCTCTTATAATATCCTTTTAAAATTTGATCGCTCTTTATCCAGAGGGTTCCTTTTTTACCGATATTTTCTGCTATTTCAACTCCCTTATCATCTTTAATTTTAATGGAATAACCAGAAATGGGTGTACCTAAAGTTCCGGGCATAGGAAATTCAGGATTTCTTACAGACACTACTGCAGAAGTTTCTGTCATACCATAGCCTTCTAATACTCTCAATCCAATTGATGTTAAAAATTTATCTACAACGGAAGGTAGTGCACTACCTGCGGAAACTGAAATTCTGAGTTGTCCTCCCAAGGCTTGGTGAATAGGTGCGAAAACTATATCTGCCAATAATTTTAAAGGAAATAATAAAACTAATGTAATACCTGATGCAATTTTAATACTTATGACTGAGAGAACAGATCTTTCTTCAATATGAAAGTCATATCCAAAAAATTTAGCTTTTTGGTTAGCCCACTCTGATCCAATCTCCATTGCCATTTTAAAAATAGTTTGTTTTATTGGAGACTCTTTGGATATTTTTGCCATGATTCCATTGTATAACGATTCCCATATTCTAGGAACACTGGGAAATACAGTAGGATGGAACAAAGCCAAGTCTTCCTTCAACACCTTGGCATCGGTTACAACAAAATCTAAACCAATTGATATTGTTGCATATTCCAAAGCTCTTTCAAATGCATGCCAGGGAGGTAGTAGGGAAATTGCAGAATCTTCGGGGCCTAAATTCATTCTCTCAACAGTATGGGAGATAGCTGTAAGCCATCCTTTTTGGTTGAGTATTACACCTTTAGGAGCTCCTGTAGTACCACTTGTGTAGATAAGTGTTGCCAGTTCTTCGGGATTCACTGATTCAACTCTCTTTTTTAAGCCATTAGGATTTTTTAAACGAAATTCTTTCCCTAATTCAATAATCTCTCCTAAAGTTCCACTACCTGTAGCCAATTCAGATTTTTCATCTTCGAGAATGAATATTTTTGTGATGCTAGGAATTTTATCTCGTAATGATTCTAATCTTTTTCTATCTTTTTCTTTTTGAACAATGGCAATAGTCGCTTCTGAATGATTAATTATGTAGATTATGTCATCTACAGTCACATCTGTTCCCCTAGGAACCGTTACACATCCAGCTGATAGGATTGACATATCTCCAATGATCCAATTGGGGCTGGCATCGCAAAAAAATGCTATTTTTTTACCCCGTTCAATTCCTAGGGCTTCAAATCCAGCAACAGTGTTATCAATTAAATCCTTGATTTCAGAAAATGTTCTTCCATCTAAGGCTTTGCCATTTCTTTTTCTAAACGATATTTTATGGGGATATTTTTGGGCTATGTTTTCAATAAGCTGATAAATTCTCTCTACCATTGGACCTCTTATGCTATAAGCAAGGTGTTATTTTACTTAAATATTAAAAATTGGCAAGTAATTCTTTAAAATTTTTCTATATTTGCATCGCTTTTGAGACATTATCTATAATTAATTTCCAATTTCTGGACCATAATTTAGGATTTTGTATTTCAGAAAAAAAAACAGAGCGAACCTCTCCAGTAAGCTCTGCTCGTAAATAGACCAGCCTATTTTTTTTTGAATAAGAAATGACTGAGAAATGTCGTAATCCTTCTCCTTCGAAGGTCCAATGAGAGCCTTCGAAATGTTTCCAGTCTATTTTGTTTTTCATGTCCAAAAAGGTTTGGCTAGGTTATCTTCGAATAGTTTTTTTGCTGATTCTGTCGGAAAAATTAAAACTTCTCTTGCATCTAATTTGTCCAAGATGAGCTCAGAAATTTCGTTAGGTTCATGGAAGGATTTACCGTACTGCTGGAAGAATTTTATTAGGGACTCTTTATCTCCAATTGCGTTGTCAGGGAGATTGGTTTTGATACCTCCTGGACAGCTTACAGAGGCTTTGACTCCGGTTCCTATCAGTTCTGTGGCTAAAGACCTAACAAAACCAACCAGACCAAATTTAGCAGATGTATAGATGCTCATATTTTTAACGGCTGGCATGACTCCTGCAATTGCGGATACAACATGAATAATACCTGATTTTCTCTCTAAAAAATATGGTAAAAAATATTTTATAACTCTAACGGGACCAATGAGGTCAACATTGTAAGTATGATTGAGATCTTCATTTGATGTTTTATTTAGAGGATTGTAACACGCTGTGCCTGATGCAATTATTAAAAGATCGGGAACTCCAAAATTATTTCGAATAATCTCTAAGGATTTATCAATTTCTAATTCAGAAGAATCTAAATCAAGAGAGTAAGAGTTATTTTCGGAAATTTTATTTGAGTGATACGTATTACAAACTTCATAGTTTCTTTTCTCTAAAGATGATTGAAAAGCTTTTCCTAATGATCCATTTCCACCAATAATCAGTGCTTTCATTTTATTATTCATATATACAATTTAACAAAAATTCTTATAAGCTCAATATACTTTTTTTCAATGTAAAAAAAATATGTACTAGGTTTTTTAGACGAAATTAAATATTATTGGTTACATGAATTTAGATATTTTGGTGTTCTGCATATTCTTATTGGGCTCTATTTTTTTAGGATCGGTCAATGCTTCTTCAGTAAAAACTGAATCAAGCTATTTATTGGCAGATAGAAAAACAAAGTTATTTCCTCTAATCGCAACTTTAGTTATGACTGAATTTAATCCATCAACCTTGATTGGATTTTCATCTGTAGGATACATAGCAGGTGTATGGGGATTAACATTGCCAATTGTCTTTTTATTTGGATTGTTATTTTACACGTTTGTAGTGGCAAAGAAATGGAAAAGATTTAATGCTTCTAGTGTTGCTGAATTATTTACACTGCGGTATGGATCTACCTTCGGAAAGATTTCCAGTTCATTTTTACTGATCGCATTATTGGGATTCAGCTCAAATTATTTAAAATCTATGCAGATATTATTTTCTCCTGTCCTAAGCGGTTTAATGGGGTGGCAGATTTCTATTATTTTAGTAATACTAACTATATTAATTACATTGAGAGGAGGCTTGATATCAATAATAAAAACGGATGTATGGTCGTTTTTGGCAACATTAGTATTAATTCCATTGTTGTACTATTTTTCTATTCCGGATGAAATAATAAGTGAAGTGCAACTTTCGGATGGTATTAATAATTTACCTCCTAAATTTATAATATCATTAATTATTTTGACTATGTTTACCTATATTTCAGCACCATGGTATGGGCAAAAAATATTTTCTGCTGAGAATGAAAATATAGCATTTATCGCTGTAGGGGTATCATCGATAATTGTTTTTGTTTTATACTCTATACCTATTTTAGCAGTTTATAATTTAAAAATTAGTAATATAAATATACTTAATGGCGAGGTTGGTTTAACTTATATTATTAATAATAAATTTCCTATAGGATTTAGAGGGTTTGGTTATTTAGTTATATTTTTAGCAGGTACTACTACTTTAGCTGGAGTATGGAGTTCAATGACAACAATGATTGTTTCAGATTTTTTAAATAAAAAAGAATCTAGAAGTTATTCTCAAAGTAGGAGTATCATTATTACTTTGATTATAATTATTATTTCATTTTTTATGTCTGAATACTTTATAGATAAAATTTTAGATAAATTAATCCTTGCGAATATTCCAATTGCCGCATTATCTTACGGACTACTGGGAGCTTTCTATTTTAAAAAATCAAGTAAGATTGGAGTATTAGTATCTATAATATATGGATTATTTTGGGGAATATTTTGTTATGTTTATTTTGGAGAAAGTGGGGGATATACATGGTACTGGAGTGTATATGGAATTCCTCAGATTTTTTTAATAGGATTCCTTTTTTCAACATTGTTTCCTAAAAATAAATATGAAAATCAAAGATTTATAGAGTTTGAAAGAAGAATGGGGAATTAAATTACTCTTTATACTTGCATATTATTAAGTGACTTGAAAGATAAGTTTTATACATTTAGATCGAATGAACACAGATACGTTTGGAGTGGGAATATGCCATTAAATGAAACAAGAACATTAGATTCTTTGAATATAAAAATATATGCAGATGGTGCTGATAAAAAAGAAATTTTAGATTTATATAAAAATCCAAAAGTCAGTGGTTTTACCACAAATCCATCCCTAATGAAAAAAGCTGGTGTATCAGATTATTCTGGATTTGCAAAAGAAGTTTTATCTGAGATACAGGATAGAGATATTTCTTTTGAAATTTTTGCAGATGACTTTGATGGAATGAGAAAGCAAGCTAAAATAATTACTTCCTGGGGAAAAAATGTTTATGTTAAAATTCCAGTTATGAATTCAAAAGGAGATGCAACATATCCAGTTATTACAGACTTATCCAAGGATGGGGTAAAATTAAATATAACGGCTGTCTATACTAAAGAACAAACACGAGATACGGTTCTTGCTCTGAAAGAAAATACCCCTGCTGTAATATCAGTATTTGCAGGAAGAATGGCTGATGTTGGAACAGATCCAGTTCCGTGTATCATAGCATCTTCTGCTTTGGTATCAATGAGGCAAAATACTGAGTTACTTTGGGCTTCTACCAGAGAAGTATATAATATTTATCAAGCAAACGATCTCGGTTGTCATATAATCACTGTTCCTAAGGATGTTTTAAATAAACTAAATGGAATAGGAAGTATTACACCACTGCAACAATCATTGGATACTGTTAAAATATTTCTAGAAGATGCTAAAAAGGCTGGATTTACTTTATAATTATTGAATGTCTACTGTCACAAGAGTAATATCATCTTCAAAGTCTCGTGTAAATCCTACCCATTCTTTTACATGGAATCCCAAGAAGTAAGATATTCCTTCAGCACTTAGTGATGTGTACTTAATTAAAGCTTCCTCTAAATGATCATAATCAAACATTTCATGTTTTTCATTGAAGGCCTCTATTAATCCATCAGTATAGAGTAAAATTCTATCTCCAGGCATGATATTAAACGTGTATTCTCTTAATTTTATGTCTTCAAACCAGCCGAGAAATTGTCCTTTGGGCTCCATATAAATAATTTTCTGTTCGCTTCTTCGTTGTACAATGATTGCAGGATGTCCCGCACTAGAATATTTTAATATTTTTTCTTTTAGGTCTACATAGGCATAAACTGCGGTAACAAACTTTTTCCCTAAATTTCCCAAAAGGGAGTGATTCATTTTCAAAAGGGCTTTTAATGGTTGGTCATAAAGTTCTGAGGTTGAAGAAAAGGAAACTTTAAGCATAGAAGCAATCAAAGCCGCGGCAGGACCATGTCCGGAAACGTCAGCTACTATACATGAGAAAGACTTTTCATCTTTTTCATAGAAATCAAAAAAGTCACCACCGATTTCTTTCATAGGTAAGTAATACGATCCTATATCACAACCCTTTAATTTGGGAGGTCTTTCCGGTAAGAGGGAGAGTTGAATTTTTTGAGCTAAATTTAATTCTTTTCTAATCCCTGAAATCTCAAGGGACATTTGGTCTTTTTCTTTTTGAATTCTATTTGTTTTGGAGAGAATTGCAAAAACAATAAAAATCATTTGTAAAATAGATCCAAACATGGAAGCATATTCACGGATAAAATTATTTTTAGTTGCAATAGTGGAAGCAATGACCCCAGCAATTAAAAATCCCCATGCCATAAAAAAGTATTTAGCAGGTTTAAATCCCATCCCATACACATAAATACTTGATATGAATACCATTATTGTATAGAGAAAACCCACCCCAAGTGCTATGTAAAAAGTATTCTCGTTGAAGATATAAGGAAGCGGTAAAAATAATAAGATAATGTATGACAAATAATGAGTTATTTTATCCAAAGAGGCATTATAAAGTTTCAAATTTAAAAATTTTCTAAAGAATAAAGTTGCAAACATGAATGAGATAACATGTGATGAGTACCAAATAGATATGTTCCATTGAGGATTTTCTGGATATAAAAAATATATCCCAAGGAGAACTCTTGTAAATTGGAAAATGGAGTCAGAAAATAAAAAGCCTAAGTAGTACAAATAAGTATAATCTTTCATGTAATACAAAATTGAGATACAAAGTACTCCCATAAAGATCACACATCCAAAAAATATACCAATTAAAAAATTGTGTTTTATTAAGTGATCAAATATTCCATTCGTAGTATATATACTTATATAAAAAGCAGTGAAAATATCAGCTTTTACATCGATATAAACCGAAACTTTTTCACCCTTCTTTAATTCTATGGGGAAAATGGAATCTACTGTTTTAATAATTTTTTCGTTTAAAGGTTTTTTTATACCACTCTTAAAATGAGCAATATTATTTTTATCATAAACAACATAGCAGTTAACTTGATCTAAAACAAATTCTTTTATTTTGATGAAAACTTCCCTTTCAGTTTCTGTATCATTTAATAAATCAAATCTTGTCCAGAGGTGTATCCCAGGTTCTTTATAAAGAATCATATCATTTCTACCAGCTCTGTGCCATGATTCTGAACTACTTACTATTAATTTATTTATATCAGTTTCTTCTTCAAAGTTTTCTGAAATTTCAATGTCTGAAACTACATTAATTGAATCTCCTTCACTTAAATGAATTAATGGACTTGAAACTATAGTATTTATATTAAAAAATAATATAATAAAACTGATTAAGAATGTTAAAAATTTCATAACTATGGTATACTATTTAGACGAATAGGTCCATCGGAAAAATTAATATTTTTTTCTAAAATTCTTTCAATTTCCCATGAATCAAGAATTGTATTATCCTTAACGTGTAAGGCGGGTCTAAGTGTTAAAAGTTTATGATTTGAAGAATAAGTTGATCTTCTACCATAAAATCTTCCATTTATTTCCTCTGCTTGGGCGAATTTACTACTTTCTCCGAGCATTGTGTAAGCATTCTGTAATTCCGCGGATAAATGTCTCATTTCTTCTGGATTTACTGAAATAGTATGATCAGGACCCGGTAAATTTTTATCTAATGTAAAATGTTTTTCTAAGACGGTTGCACCTAGTGATATAGAAACAATTCCTGCTGTAATACCAGCAGAATGATCGGAAAATCCTATGGGTATATCATATAAATTTTTATATGTAGTGATAACATTTAAGTTTAATTTATTTATTGGAGTAGGATAAAGTGATACACAATGCAAAAGACAGATATTTTTGACACCACTGATTTTTAGAAAATCCATTGCTCTACTTACTTCAAAAAAATCAGCCGCCCCACTAGAGAGAAAAATAGGTAATCCAGAAACGGCAGATTTTTTTAATAAAGAATAATTAACAATATCTCCTGATGCAATTTTTAGTACAGGGACTTTCAGAGATACAAGAAGATCTACAGAGGATTCACAAAGAGGTGTGGAGAAAAAAACTAATCCTTCATCCTTTGCAGTTTGTTGAAACTTTCGGTGTAATGCTTCCGAGAGTTCATATTGTTTGAAGATATCAAAGAGAAATTTTGCTTCCGAATTTTTAGGGTCTATAAACTCTTCAGTTATGTAAGACTGGAATTTAACAGCATGAACACCGGATTTTTTTGCGGCTTGGATTGTTTTTTTTCCAATTTCTTCATTATTATTATGATTTAACCCAATTTCAGCAACTAGAAAGGGGGATGAGTTTCTAGATATAGTATGTCTTTCTATTGAAAATGATGAATTCATGCTTAATTCTCCTTATGTCATATTCCAAATAACCGTTCCTTTTTCTACTCCAATTCAGATGGGATAGTTATAATTTGCAAAGTACGAAAAAATATCATTTTCTAATAGAAAATACAAAAGAATAATTTATTCTTTTAGAATTGCAACTTCCTTAAACCCTTCCCTTGAATCAGGAAACTCAATTGCTGCTGATAAATTTGAAATGATTCTATCTGGAATAGGATCAGTTTTTTTGTGATTTCTCTCCATGCAAGTTTGAACAGGAGTATTTATAAATATTACACCAATAGATTTTTTCAATTGTATTGCAAGCTGTATGTATGATTTTCTTGATAAAATTGAAACGGATGTATTATCTATCAAGACTTTTTGGTTGTTTTGAAGAAAGTTTTCTAAAAGTTTCCTTTCAATTTGCTTGACCAAACCTTCGTCCACGTTTACGAATTCTTTTTCTGTCCATTTGTCTTCAAAAGTAGTCATTTCAAATAGTAATCTTCTAATCTCTTTACGATTTATTCTTTTATATTCTTGAGGTTTAAAATTTAACTTCGCAAATTGGGATTTTCCCGAAGCAGGTAAACCACAGACCAAAACAATATCTAAATAGTAAAATTCTTCTAAGTCTAACATTAAAATAACTCCAAGTAAAAATATTTATATTCCAATACTAAAATATTCCTTTTTTTATGCTACATTAAAAAAGAAAATCTTTGAAGATTCAATTTCTTTAGAATATATTTTTATAAATTTTATTGAGTATCAAGTTTAGAGAATTATTTCAATTTATTTTTTTATGCGAAAATATATAATAAAAACAAATAAAACCGAATGAGGAGAGTATGGAAAAGGATGCTATATAAATCCATGCTAAGATAGGATCTTTTATATATCCAATTATTTGTGTTCCTATCATAGGACCTACAGACCAACCAGTGACAGAAATGATTCCAAAAAATCCCATATATCTACCATATGTAGTACGTGAGGAAATATTCACAATAGCAGATTGAACTAAAGGAAGTACAATTGTTTCTGCAACTGAAATTAGAAAAATAATAATTAAAAATTCCCAAATATTATTTAATAAACCAACTAAAGAATAACTTAACCCATATAGTAAAGAACCTAAAAACATTCCAATGAATGGATTAATTTTTTGAATAATTTTTAGCATTGGATATTGAACTAGAATAACTGTTATACCATTCATACTAAAAATATATCCTAAATAAGAAGTTTCAATATGTTTTATATTTTTAAGAAAATAAGGTAATGAGGATAATAATTGAGAAGATGTTAGCATCATAAAAAATGATATTATACAAAAAAATATAAATAATCTATTTTTCAAGATACTAATGTATGAAGATTTTTCTTTATTTCTTAATATTAATTGGTTTGAATTTGAGAATGAAAATAAAAAAATAAATCCCCCTAATATAGAAAAAATAGCAGAGAATAGAAAATAAAAACTTTTAGAATATTCATATACCAATCCACCCAATATAGGACCAAAAATCCAGCCAAGGTTTCCGCCGATTCTAATTATTGAATATGCTTCTAGATATTTATTTTCAGGGACTAAATCTGCAATAGCAGCTTGTGTTACGGGCATAAATATTGCTGAAAACATATATGTTAATCCTAAGAAAATAAGCATATATATTAAATTAAAAAAGAATAAATCAAAAATAAATAAAAGGATTAAAAAAAAGGCTCTTCCAAACAAAGCAAATAGAATTATATTTTTTCTACCTAAGGTATCAGATAGTTCTCCTCCATATGCTTGAAAGATAGCTCTAAGTATTGATGACATTAAGAAAAAGTAACCTATATCTGTAATACTTAATGAAAATTTTTCTGTGAAATAAATTGCAATAAAAGGTAATAGAACTCCAATGCTAGTTGCACTCAATATCCAACCAAAAAATATAGTATAATAATCTTTGCTGGGAGAAAAACTAAGAAACTTATGTATCAATTACATAAACCTGGAATATCCTTAGTATCTTTCTCTGTCCCTAACCATAAAATACTGTATCTTTTACTTATTGCTATTCCCATTGATTTCCAACTCAAATTTTTCCATGAAAATTGGTTAGTAATCATATAATTAATTTCATTATTTAATTTCCATGACTTTAAAGATTTATCTGCAAGTGATACATTATCTTCGTGTTCAAAGTAAAATATTTCAAAAGAATTTTCTTTATAATCGACGATTTCTTTAGCTTTGTAGTACATACATTCTCTACTAACTAAATTATCTGTATAACAGCATGGAGTCCAATTTCCTTTTTTTGACCAGCTATGAGGACTGCATTCAATAGTAGGTGGATTTTCTTCTAAATCTTTAAGATGTGTTTTAGCGAGAGTAGTTAAAGAGGAAGATAGTTGTATTGGTGTTAAATTTAATGAAATTCTATATTGAGTTATCAATCTCACTAATTTTGATTCTTCTGAGTTTATACATAATGTTAAGAGTGATTCATCTTTTGAATTTATTTCTCTTTTTACTAATAGCCAGGGCTTCCATTTATTTTTTCCAAATTCATTAGTCCAATAAGCCTGCCCACCTTTGCTTGGTAGGTTATATAAAATTTTCTTATTACTATCAAACAGTAATATCCAATCTCTATCTCTTCCACTTTCATTTAAAATAATAGTTGAGTTTGCTTTTATTTCTTCCCAAATACCATTAGTTCGAATTAATTTTCCACCCGGAAAACTATAGGAATCAGTTATTTCATCTGATAAAATAGAAAAAGAAAGAAGTACAAAAAAAATGAAATATAATTTTATCAACTTATTATGATTTAAATAAATCTTTAAGAGCATCTTTAGCTTGTGCTTTTTTATAATCATCTCTTTCTATCATAATTAGATCAATATTATTGGACTTCATTCTGTTTAATAATTTTTGAATATCAGCTGGATTATTTAATGTAGTGGCTATATATTTAAAAGTTGTACCACATGAACTACATATCTTATCTTTTAAATAATTCAAACCAAGTTTTTTACAACTTGCACATGTGCCATAGAGATCTTCAACAAGAAGTAATTGTTTTTCAACCTCTTCTGTATTTAATTCTTTCCAAATTCTGACAAAATTCATTTTGACCTCAATGATATCCTAATATATTAATTCATCAATTATTCACTATACATAAAAATCAAGAAAAGATATTGATTTTTATGTAGTTATTTTAAAGATTAGAAGATATGAAAACTTTAAGCAATGGTTGGAAAATTCCTACCGATAGAGACAAGGCTTTAGAAATGTTAAGAGATTTTGAAAAAAATTTAAATGAAATGGAATTAGAAAATCCTATCTTAATATTTAAGGAAAATATGCAAAAAGGGATTTTATTCAAAGCGGCATCATTAGATGCAAATAATCAACTAACAACTTATATTAATTTATACATGAGTGCAATAGAGTTAAGAGAATTTTTAAATTAGGACAAATCTTTAATGATTTCGCTAACAGCTTCTTTACCAGTCTCCATTGCACCATGAATACTCCCAAAATGTCCATTCACGTTGGTAGCTTCTCCTGCAAAATATAATTTTTCTTTTATAGATTTCTTTAGGATATCCCTTGAGTTATTTTCATTTAAAGTAGGATAGGAGTAACATCCCTGTATGTATTGCTCTTTCTTCCAATCCATTATAAATGATTCATTTATCAAATTAGATGCAGTTGAATTTCCAAAAATTCTATTTAAATCTTTTAGGATTTCTTGTGTAGCTTTATTTCCTAAATCACTTAAATAATTTGCATTTTCTCCAGCGATGTAAGCTGTTAAAATATTATTATTAACACTCCTCGATTTTCCGTATGACGTATATGTTGGAACAATTCCATCTGATATAATAGAACCACTAGATTCTCCCCAAAATCTTTTATTAAATTTTAATATAATCTTCATTCCAGAATCGATCCCAATTTTATCAATAGCAGATTGTTTTTCTAAGGGAAGTGATGGATTAAACTGGATGTCATTATTTTTTAAAATACTAATCGGAACAGTAAGAATAGCCTTATTACCTTCCACCGATCTTCCTTTTTTATCAAATAAAATTACTCCTCTTCCTGAATAATCAATCTTATTTACAGGAAAATCATAAATAATTTTAATATCTTTTATTTTAGTAATTTCTTCTATGGCAGATAAATGAGAACGATTAAAAAGTAGATAGTTATTTTTTCCTGCCTTCCAATCATTTAGGCTTTTAGCCAAACTTCTCATTCCTATTTTATTATTATTCGTTCCACGATCATTTCCAACTAATGCTTCTGCAATATGTTTATAACCTTCATCCAAGTTGTTATTTGTTAAATAGGCTTCTACGGTCAAATCATGACCTTTATAAAATTTGATATCTTGAATTATTTTTTGAGTTCTATTGAATTTATCATCAGAGTCTGCTTCAGATTCGTCCTTTAAAAATCCATTACATACAAAATAATTTTCTGAAATAGAAGTATTAAAAAATTTTATATTTTTATCTCGAATTTCTCTATGATAAACTGATTTTTCTCCAAGTATAACTTCAGCACCTAATTCAACTGGATAATCTGAAAATGTTAAAAGAGGTCTGATTCTGCCACCATGAGTAGAGCTAGCTTCTAGAACTGTGACCTGAAAACCATTATCTCTCAAGAGCCTTGCGGAGTACAATCCTGCTATTCCCCCTCCAATAATAATTATTTTTTGATCAGAGTTCTTATTTTGTGATACTAAATTAAAAAAAGGAGATACAAAAACTCCAGAGGCAAGTAAGTGAGAAGATTTCCTTAAAAATAATTTCCTACTGATCTTCATTTAATAATGATAGCTTTTGGAAAAGTAGGGCACACTTGAGCACAAATACCACATCCTGTGCATGATTTACTAACAATAGGTTTCCCTTTTTTGAAATTTATGGTTCCACTGATAGGACAAGAATTTTCACAGGATTTGCAATTAGCTTCTTCTGATGAATGATTAATACAATTAGTATAAATAATTTTTGCACGACCTAAGTTAATAGATTCCTTTTTCTTTAAGGGTTTTAAAGCTCCAGTTTTACAAGAAGTAATACAAGGAGTATCTTTACATAGTTGACATGCTATTAAATTTGGGTCTAAAAAGGGAAAATTTCGATTTAGACTGGAATCAAAAACAGGGAAAATCGTTCCAAATGGACAAGACGTAATACAATCTCCACAGGAGTTACATTTTGATTCAAATTTTTCTTTTGGTTTTATTGCTCCGGGTGGATACTTAATATTTTTCTTAATCTTTTTTGATTTTGAAAATTCAGGAATAGTTCGTAATGCATTAGATTCTTCCTCTGGTGTTACTTTTTCAGATAAACTTTCTTTGATTAGAAAAGGTACTTCAGCAACCATATCTTGGGTTTCTTTTACTTTTTTAAAAAGATTTACGAATCCTTTCTTGAAGAAATCTTTTCTATCTAACATTATAATTTTATTCCTGCAACCTTTCTATGTGTGCACCGATTGATTGAAGTCTCTTATCTATTTCCTGAAATCCTCTGTCAATTTGAGCTATATTATGTATATAGGAAGTGCCTTCTGCACAGAGAGCTGCTATTATCATTGCCATACCAGCCCGTATATCGGGTGATACAACTTTTTGTCCATATAGTTTAGATTTTCCTATAACTAATGCTCTATGTGGATCACATAAAACTATTTGTGCACCCATAGCAATTAAATTATCTACAAAGAATAATCTAGATTCAAACATTTTTTCATGAATCATGACTGTACCATTACACTGTGTAGCAGTTACAAGAGCAACAGAAGTCATGTCTGCCGGAAATCCAGGCCAGGGAGAATCATCTATCTTAAGTGTTTGTCCATGATAATCAGGTACAACCTCTAACTTTTGATCAGCAGGTACTAAAACACCTTTCTCTGTATGACGAATCTCAATTCCTAACCTAGAATATACCATTCTTATCATTCTTATATCATCTGGATTAACATCTTGTATTAATAGTTCACCACCTGTTACAGCCGCCAAACTTATAAAACTTCCTACTTCTAAATAATCAGAACCTATTTTATGGATATGGTCTTCAGGAAATTCTAAGGATGTAACACCTTCGATAGTTATAATATTAGATCCAATCCCAGTAATTTTTGCTCCTGCATGATTTAAAAATCTACAGAGCCCTTGAACATGAGGTTCACTAGCAGCATTTCTAATTATTGTAGTACCTTCTGCAAAACAAGCCGCCATTATTGCATTTTCAGTACCTGTAACAGAAGCCTCATCTAATAGGATATCAGTTCCAATTAATTTACTTGCTTTTATTTCATAACCATCAGGAAAAATTTCTATATGAGCTCCCAATGCTTGTAATGCAAGCATATGGGTATCCAGCCTTCTTCTACCTATCTTATCTCCACCGGGTCTAGGCAGAAATACCCTTCCATTTCTTGCTAATATGGGTCCAGCTAATGTTACCGCTCCTCTTATTTTATTACACAATTCAACAGGAAGATCTGAAGAAATACTTTCTGGGTTAATAAATTCAAATTTACCTTTTGCAAGTTCTTTAATTTCAAAGCCTAAAGATTGTAGTACATCCATTAACATTGTAACATCTTTAATGTCGGGCATATTTTCAATTATCGATTTTCCTCTTATCATACAAACAGCCCCTAACAAAGGAAGTGCTTCATTTTTATTTCCTTGAGGAGTTATCGTTCCCGAGAGGGCATTTTTTCCCTGAATTTTAAAATAGGATACGCTCATGCAATCAAAATGAATGAAAATAGAGAAAAGAGCAAGAAGGAAATAATTAAAAATAAGCTATTTTTTTTTAAATAAAGAAAAAAAGTACTAAATTATTTTAAAATTCCTTATGAATATATATACTCATATTTTTGCTGAATAATATTAAATTTATTAATAATGAATAAAAAGGGGACTACAGGACAACTTTCCATGAACTCTAAAGTAAATAAAACGAATGAAATAATTTTAAGTGAAATTCCTTACTTTTTACCAAAAGAAAAAATATTGACTTTTTTCTTTTTCTCATCATAATATCATTATGAAAACCTTTTATATAGGTAAATTAAGTATAATTCTCTCTATTTTAATTTTTCTCCCTTTCCACTCCTCTTTTTTGGCAGATTCAGTTATCTACAAAGAAGGTTCAATAATTGAAGGAAAAATAATCGGTCAAACGCCGATAGAAGTATTTATAGAAATAACCTCTGGAGAAGTATTACGTATACAGAAAAAAGTAATTTTAAAATTACGTTACGGAAATCAAACTAAACCAGCTACCGAAAAACAGAGTTCAAATCAATTTAAAAGTGAGATCATAAATCTTCCAACTAATACTCAAAAGAATCTGGTTGATACTAAGTCTAATCTCAATAATACTGAGCCAATTATTACAACAAATACTTACTATCAAATTTTAAAAGATTCCAAGTCGTATCTTATTAGACTTCAAGGGGAAAACTTTCAGGCAATAAAAAAAGTTCAATTAGAAAGTCAGGATAAAGGAATTGATCAACAGATTTATAATTTACAGGCAAAGTCGGTTGAGATCTCGATTAATTCATCAACTCTAGATTTAGGTTTTTACGATCTTGTTCTAGAAAGTAAGACAGGAGCTAAAATTCGCCGTGAATACTTTGTTGAGGTGAAAGAACCCTAAATCTTTATGGAACTTTTATATGTTCCCAACTTATTAACTTTACTGAGGTTAATATTAATCCTTCCTGCCTTATATTATTTAGATCAAAGTTTATATAAAAACTCTTTAATTTTGATTATTATAATTATTATTAGTGATTTCTTGGATGGTATAATTGCCAGAAAATTTAATTTAATTACTAACATTGGCTCTATTCTAGATCCAATTGTAGATAAAATTGTAGTACTTTCTTTTTTTTCATATCTCTTGATAGTAAATAAAGTTGATTATTTATATTTTTTAATAATACTTACAAGGGATATTTCTCAATTATTATCGGTCCCAATCCTTATTATGTGGAAAAAAATTAAGTTTAAAGTTCAGCCTAAATTAATTCCAAAGTTTGGAACTGCATTAAATTTCTTAATATTACTATTGATATGTAGTACAATATTTATTAAGGAAATCAAAATATTTCCTTTTTTTGATTATATTTTAAATTTTTTATATATTGTTTCTGGTTTGATCGAAATATATATACTTTCAACGTATATTCCTAGGTTTATAGAAATTTATTCTGGCAGGCATGATACATTTGAATGATTTGGGGTTTATGTAATACAAACCCCAAAAATAAGATTTATGCTAAAGCTGATAATGCTTTTTCATAGTTTGGTTCTTGAGTAATCTCTGGAACTAACTCAGTGTAAATAACATTTCCTTTCTCATCTAAAATAACTACTGATCTAGCTAATAATCCTTCCAAAGGACCATCCTTAATTGTTACTCCATAACTTTCCCCAAAAGATTTATCTTTCATTTCACTGAGTGTAATTACATTTTTTAAACCTTCAGCACCGCAAAATCTAGCTTGAGCGAATGGTAAGTCTCTTGAAATACATAGTACACTTGTGTTAGATAGCGAGCTTGCTTTCTCATTAAATTTCCTTACAGAGGAAGCACAAACTGCTGTGTCAATACTTGGAAAGATATTTAAAATAACTTTTTTCCCATTAAGTTCGTCTAATTTTAGATCAGAAAGATCTGCTTTGGTTAACTTAAATGATGGTGCTTTTGAACCAACTCCGGGGAGATCGCCAGAAGTATGAATTGTGTTTCCTTTTAGTGTTACAGTTGCCATTTTTTATCCTTATAGAAATTAATTTTTAATGAATGAGATTATACTTGCTAGGAATTTTTCAAGCAAGTTACAATTACAGAATAGAATGATTCTATTTAGTGGTCAACAATTATGGAATGTTTTTTATATAAAATTTCAATTCCCGGAGTGATTTTAAATTCTTTTAGGATTCGTTTAGATATTTTAGAACGTAAATCTCTCTTTTCAATTACTCTAGTCAAAAAACGAAGGGATAATAAAATTCCATCTTTTTGAATATTTGTATACACAATGGGTGTTGTAATACCTATTTTTAGCCAATAATTTTCAGATAAACCTCTAAATTTATCTTCAATTTCTTTCTTATGATCGTTAATTCCAATTATATCTTTTAATATATTATTACAAATAGTTTCAGCAAGTTCAAAATCAGAATCAAATGTTAGAAGTATATTTACTTCATCCCAAATAAATTCCATTTTTTCCGATGACACGAGAATTTTTTTGATAATTGTAAAATGGTTTGGGATATGAACTAATCTATTTGTTGATTGATCAGAGAAATCATCTTTATTCACTTCTAGGAGAGTAAACTTCATTATTCCTATATTAACAACATCACCTTTCACTCCATCAATTTCTATTCTATCTCCTAGTGAAAAGCCATTATGATTGTGTATTAAAAACCAGCCAATAAAATTTAAAGTAATATCTTTGAGTGAGATTACTAATCCTGCACCAGTAAAAGCTAATATTGTTGGAAGATATACAATTCGATTATAGAAAACTGGTATTACGCAAATTATTCCTAAAAATGAAAATACATATCTTATAGCTCTACTTCTATTATAAATAACTGAGGTTTCTTTAGATGGATATATTTTATTTATTAAATTATTGATAATATTGTACAACAAGATTATTATTAATACTATATAAAAATAAAGTAATAGATCTTGTAGTAGATCTCTATTTTCTTGTTTTAATAGTAAGTAAGGATTAAATAGATCCAATTGTTTAATTATAGTTTATTTTGAATGTGTATTGCATCAGATATTTCAGACTCACCAGTTTCAATCCCAAACTTAGGTTCTCCAGGAGAAGATAGTAAAACAAAATAAATTTTACCTTTGGAATTTTTTTTGTCATGTTTCATGTGATCGATTAGAATGGTAGGATTTAAATTTGTTTTATAAGGAATACTTAATCTTTTCATGATTTTAATAGTATTATTTATTACTTTTTCTGATAATCCCAATTTATGTTGAGATAAAAGTAAGGCTGTAATTATTCCTATTCCAACCGCTTCTCCATGGGAGATTTTTTTATAATTCAAAAATGATTCTATGGCATGTCCTGTGGTATGACCTAAATTTAGAACAGCACGAATACCATTTTCTTTTGGATCCATTCCCACAATTTTTGATTTATATTTCACTGACTCGGTTATATAAAAAGAAATATTATCTACAGATTTAAGATCTTTTTTACTGATAGTTTGAATTTTCTCAAAGAATTCACCTCCATCTAAGAGTGAATGCTTTATGACTTCAGAAATTCCACATTTCCATTCTTTTAAAGGGAGTGAGTTAATTAATGTATTTAGAGGAGCAAAAACTAACTCGGGTTGATGGAAAGATCCTATCATATTTTTGCCAAGATCTGCATTGACAGCTACTTTTCCACCCACAGAAGAATCTACACAGGCTAGTAGTGTAGTAGGGATCTGAACAAATCGAATCCCTCTTAGAAATGTAGAAGCTATAAATCCTGAAAAATCTCCAACCACTCCACCACCTAAAGCTAGTATCACAGACTTTCTATCTGCACTATTTTTTATTAATTGATTATAGACATTTCCCACTTTAGATATATGCTTATTTGATTCTTTTCCCTTGATAATTATAAAGTGAAATGGGATAGTTAATGACGATAGCTGACTAGATAATTCTGCATTATATAAATCATAAATATTTTTTTCGGTAATGATTTGAAAGGAAGAAATATTTTGAATATCTTTTAAATATTCATTTATTCCACTAAATGATTCAGATAAAACTACTTTATAATTATGATTTTCTAAATTGACTGAATTTTCTCTGATAATTCTCATTCTTGAATCCAATCACTTTTAATATAAATAGATTTATTATGTCTTTCATCGCTTTGTAAGTAAGACTTAATATCTGGTCTAATTTCTAAATCCTTAAGCTCTTCTAATGAAAAATATCTATACTCTAAAACAATTTTATTTTCTTTTTTAGATATCTCTGGTTCTGTATTACTTATTTTTGCCGAGAAAATAAGTTGAATTAAATGTTTTCCTCCCTTGGGATCAATATTTTCATTTAATAGTTTGAATTCAGGATTTACTATTGAAACATTTAATTCTTCTTTAATCTCTCTTTCTAGAGCTTCAATAGCGGTCTCTCCAAATTCAACACCACCACCGGGTAATAACCAATAATCCTTTTTTTTCTTTCTTTGTCTTACAAATAAAATTCTACCGTCATCATCTTCTATTAATCCTGCGACTCTCACTCTCAGTTTTTTATATTTGTAAAGGAAATTTACCATTTAATTACCATTGCGATTTTTATCAGGGTTAAATATATTCCAAAGCTTTAAAGCCGCATCTTTTTCGGCTATTCTTTTGCTCTTTCCCATTCCGATTGCTTTAAAGTTAGCAATTTTTACAGAAACTGTAAATATTTTATCATGATCAGGTCCAGTTTCGGATATTAAAATGTATTCCGGCAAGGACTTGTATTTCTTTTGAGAAAACTCTTGGAGTCGTGTTTTGGTGTCTCTTTGGCCAACAGATTTTCTTGTATCTATAACGTATTTTTCTATGTATTGTGTAAACCATATTCTTACTACTTCTAATCCTGAATCCAGATAAAATGCACCCAAAAAGGCTTCCATGAGATTTGCAAGATTTCCTGATTTAAAAGCACCGCCTGTTTCAATCTCACCTTTTCCCATTATCAAACAATTAGATAGACCTAAGTAACTTGCTATTTCAGCCAGTATTGTTTCAGATACAACATGAGATTTGATCTTTGCAATTTTCCCTTCAGGAAAATCAGGATAGGTGTTAAATATAAAATCAACTGTAATTAGAGACAATACGGAATCTCCTAATATTTCAAGTCTCTCATTATCATATGGAAAATCAAAATTTTCGTTACAATAAGATTTATGAGTAAAACAGGTTTGAAATAAGTTTAAATTTGAATAAGGAACCTCTAGCTTATTCAAAAAGTTAGATAGTTCAATTTTTCTGTCTGAGTTTAGTGGGTTAAATAAAGGTTTCGTAGTTATTGAATGAGTAATATTTTAAGATGGGCTTTAATAAATAAAACCCATCTTAAAAATTTAATTAAGACTTCAGTTTGTCGATAAATTTTGCGACGTCACCAACAGTCTGAATTTTTTCAGCATCTTCATCAGAGATTTCGATACCAAATTCTTCCTCTAGAGCCATTACTAGTTCTACAGTATCCAAAGAGTCAGCACCTAAGTCATCGATGAAGTGTGCTTCAGGAGTAACTTCAGACTCGTCAACTCCGAGTTGTTCAACGATAATCGCTTTAATTTTTTCCATGTCTGCCATGTGTCATTTCCTCCGGCTATTACAACCTATTTAATAAATTTAATTTTGTGATTATGCCAATGAAAAGTCTTCAGTAAAGACAGTTTACAGGCTAATAGGGCAGTAAAAAACCCATAAAATTGACGCTCTAATATTTGAAAATTTTTTGCAAGTCATAAAAGATTTTTTTTCCATTGATTATCTATTTTTTTCTGTATAATAGAAATGGAATTTATTTTTATTTTGAAAGAAGGATATTTTTGAAAATATTATAGAAAATGGAGAATATATATTCAGTATTCTTAGTAATAAATAGATAGATATAATAAAAGAATTCTCTGTATTTATTAATTTTTTTAAAAATAACGAATTTGTTTATTTTATATACTATAAAATGAATTTTTATTTGAATGTGAGTAAGTGGAATTTAGTGTAAATAACTAAAGAATTGAGATTTAGAAAATATTTATAGACATAATGGATAAAATAAATGATTCTTGTATCACTTTTTAATTATATAAAATCTAAAAAAATAATTCTTCTTATGATTATTCTAATATCTGTATTATGTCTCGGTATAGTAGGTAGTTGTTCATCAATTAATGAAGATTCTGGAATCATTAGGTTATTAGCAAAACCTGGAATTAACCCAGAATATTTAGGATTGAGTGAAAAGATTATTCTAGATTTTTATGGGGATGAAAATGATAGAACTCGCTCTTTAGAAACTCTAAAAGTTAGATGTTATGATACAACATTAAAAGATGCACATGCTTGTTATAATTTAGCTGTCTTACTTTATAACCAAAAGCAAATGGATGAGAGTTTTTCTGCTATTAGAAAATCAGTTAGTATTGCAGGTTCCGATCCCCTATATCAAAGTATGTTGAGAACTATGGCTCTTCAATTGGGCAAGCCAGAAATCTTGGAAGAAAAAGAAGAAACAAAACTACTGGGAACCCTTACAAGATTAGAATTACTTTGCTCAAAAGATGAAGAAAAGTCTAAGGAAATTATGGTTTCACTCCTAAAACAGGGAATATTAAATGCATCCATGTTAAATATAGGTGGACTATCAGAATGTATTACGCCTCAAATGAAAGAGGAAATAATTACACATAGTCTGCCCGTAAAATATAATTATAAAGATATTTATTATCAAGAAAAAGCTAAGTCAGATCCATTTTCTGGATTGTGGGATGTCTCTTATTATATTAAAAAGAAGCATCTTGAAGATGAAGAAACAATCAATAATTCTCTCACTTTAAACTGGAAATTAGTTAGAAAAAATGTAAAATTAGCAGATTTAGAAAAAGCAAAATCTTATCTTAAATTGTTTTTAGGAGAATTAAGAAATCATCCTTATCAAAAGACAGAAAAGAAAAAATTACTATCTATAGAAAAAGCCGCCTATTTATTGATTGAACAGGATGATTTTTTTTCGAGTGCTAGACAACTTCTCCAAGAGTTTTGAGATAGAGCTGAATAGTAGTTTGTAATCCAACTTGAAGAGAATAAGAGATAAGTCTATGACCTATAGAAACCTCTTGTAATCCGGGGAGTTTATTAAATAATTTTAAATTCAAATGATCTAAATCATGCCCTGCATTGATTTCAATATTATTGGATAACACAATTTCAGATGCTTTTTTATACTTCTCAAAAGAAGATATTCCATTCCCTTTTTCAAATTCATCTGCGAATGGGCCTGTATAAAATTCCACTCTATCCGTTGGAATTTGTGAAAGATTTTTAAGATTTTCTATTTCAGTTTCTACGAAAATTGCAGTACGAATGCCTTTGTCTTTAATTTTGGCTAGATACTTATGTAGTTCGGATTTATCTTTTTTCAAATCGAAACCATGGTCGGATGTAATTTCTCCAGGAGATACAGGCACCAGAGTAGCCTGGGTTGGATTTGCTTCTAGGACAATTGAAAGAAATCTGTCAGACAGCTCTCCTTCAATATTATATTCTATATCTTTATTATTTTTTAAATTGTAATTTTTTATAAATTCAGAAACTAAGATTACATCTTTTTTTGTGATATGTCTTTCGTCACTTCTTGGATGAACCGTGATACCATGAGCTCCTGCAGAAAGTATGATTTTTACGTGTTCAATTAAATCAGGGATATTTCCACCCCTAGAATTTCTTAATGTAGCTATCTTATTAATATTTACGCTAAGTTTAATCATTATGCTACTAAGGAATCAAAGAAATGTACTTTACAAAAATCTAATACTTGATCCTTTATTGCAAGAGCATCCATTTTTCCTAATTCAAATGCATCAATTATACCAGTTGGATTTGTATAATCAAAGGAACTAACTTTTAAATCTCTTGAAGGTCTAATTAAGAAAGTATTTTTTAGTATATCTGGGTCTTTTCCGAAAATAGTTGAATCCTCATAGTATACTCCTATTTTCTTTTCCTTTGTAGAAAAAACTTCTAGAGGAAGATTATTTACGAGTCCACCATCAAAAAAATATGTGGAATCTTTGTTTTGTAAAGATATTACAGGAGGAACTGATGATGAATTTAAGATGATCTGTTCCACAATTTGTGAATCCTGTAAGTCATCATTTGTATAAATAATTTCTCTAAAATTCCACTTCTCCTTTATTTTTTCTACACGATCACAGGGAATACCTTTTAGCTTATCAGCCTCATCTAAGATAAATGCACTGGCAGTTTGAGGAATAATTTTAGTTTTATTTATCATATCAGTGAATTTATCTATTTTCGGAATAGCGGCAATTGTTTGTATATAAATTTTAATATTTGTATTACGAATTTTATCTATATCTATGGAGTACCTTATAGTTCTTCTATAGATATTTTCGTGAGGAAAAGGGGTTTGACCTTTTAATATCCTAGAAAGTTTAAAATTGCTTGTATTTCTTTGAGCTAGATTTGCCATATAATTTAAACCTAGCTCCTCTGATTCTGATACTATCCCGAGAATCATCGCGGCTCCCGCGCTAACTCCCGATATTCCCTTAAATTTTATACCAAATTTTCTGAGCTGATAGCCAACTCCCAAACCATAAAAAGCTTTGCACCCACCACCGGCAATTGCTAGGGAAACTTCGTAGCTACCGGGTAGTTGCATCCAATTTCTACCAAAAGGAACCATAGAACACCTCTCTTATGTAAATATTCGACATGAACTATAATTGTAAACTAAAAAAAGATAAATATAAATGGTGAAATAGTAGTAGAAATCAATAACTGACAATTTAATAAGTCAATTGTGGTATTTGATAGTTTCTAATGGAAAAGAAAATAGCTCTGAATTCTTATTATTTTTCTGAAAAATAAAATGTTCAATAATAAAGACAGTATCAACTTATGATAAATTTAAGATAATTAAAAGATTAATTGAGGAAAGCAATGAGTGAATATGTTTTAATAACTGGGGCATCTACAGGAATTGGGTATGAATTAGCCCATTTATTTGCACAAGAGAAAAGAGATTTAATTCTTGTCGCAAGGGGAAAAGATAAATTAGAAGAAGTATCCAAAGAGCTAAAAGATAAGTATGGTATTACGATATACATCTTTCCCCTTGACCTTTCTCAAGTCTCTGCTCCATTAAAATTATTTGAGTTTACCGAAACCAATAAATTATTTGTAGAAACATTAATTAACAATGCAGGTTTTGGAATTAAGGGTCATATTTCTAAGATTCCATTAAATGAAGAACTCGAAATGATACAGGTAAATATTTCATCACTTGTTGAGTTAACAAAAAGATACCTTCCTGCAATGTTGTCTAATAAAAAAGGTAAAATTTTAAATGTAGCATCATCAGCTTCCTTTCAACCTGGTCCATATATGAGTGGATATTATGCATCAAAAGCCTTTGTATTACATTATTCAGAGGGACTGGCAGAGGAACTAATTGGAACAGGAGTTACTGCAACTGCTTTGTGTCCTGGACCAACTATTACTTCTTTTCAATTAAGAGCAAAAATGGAAGAAACAGCATTATTTAAAAGTCCTTTAGTTATGACAGGAAAAGAAGTAGCCAAGATCGGATTCAATGCGATGAAAAATGGTAGAGTTGTTAAAATTGCTGGTATTATGAATTTCTTATTAGTTGAAGGAACGAGATTTTCTCCAAGATTCTTAGTAAGAAAGATTTCAGCCTTTTTGAATGGTGGAGGAAAGGATTAATATTTTATAATGTTCTTTGGAAAGTTATTCTTTTATTTAAGTGTAATATTTACAATTTCATTAAGAGCAGATGGATTTTGTACTACAGCAAATTTAAATCAGTATTGTAGTGTATCTACATTAGAATTTAAGATAGATTCTGCGAGAATTTCACCAGCATTGAATTGTGAAAAAATATTTTTTTGGATACCACCTTTTAATGCTTCTGGAGAAGAAAAATGTTATATCTGCGCAGATAAATCTAATTTGAATAACTTGGAAGCAATTTTTACCACAGGAAAGCCTAAAAAATGTGGTAGAATTATCTTAGCCACAAAATTATAAAATAATACATAACGGTGCGTGATACATGGAAGAGTTTTATGAAGGAAATGAGTTTACTGATAGAATTAGGTGTAGGAGCCGGGAAAAAGAGGAAAGTATAGACCTTGTCGAGAGAGTTTTAAAATATTCAATTATATATGGCGATGAAGGTGCTGACTTCTTAGCTGAAGAATTGAAATATATTGAGGATCCTTTTTTTAAACTTGGTTTAGAATTAGTAATTGAAGAAACTGATCCGAATGAGGTTCATTCCATTTTATCTAGACATATTTTATCTGGTGATTATCATGGAAAAGATTTTTTACAAAAAATGATTATATTAGAAGGAATATCGGCTATTCAATATAAGTATTCACCATATATTGTGATTGAAATTTTACTCTCCCTTTTTGGAGAGGACTATATAGTAGATAATAAAGAGGAAAACTATTCTCAGAACTTAGTAGAATTTATATTAAAATTTACTAAATATATACTATCATTAAAAAAAGCAAAGCAACCAGATTTTGAAAATTTATCTATTAATCCTAAAGAATTTAGAAAAATATTAAAATGTGATACAAAGTCAATTCAAAAAATTGCCAGAGAAGTAGATAATATTTTTATAGTTAGGGCAATTAACAGTTTGGAACCAGGATTCAAAAAAATATTTTATGATAGCATAGGAGAGAGAGCGGCAAAAATCTTATTTAAAAAAGAGATGGAATTAGCTTATACTCCAGAAGAAGAATTAGAAGCCCGAAGTAGAATCTTATTTATATTAAATAAATTAATTCAATCCGGAGAAGTTATAATAGAAGGCTCTGATTATGGATTATTTTTATAATTCGATAGAATTCAATAGTAGATCAAAATTATCAGAAAAAGAAAAAATTGAGCTAAATGATCATATTTATTCTATTTTAGAGCTTTATAATAAATATTTAAAGAATAAAAAAGATATTCTAGTTTCACAAATAATAGACCAGTCCTACTTACTGAAAATAGGATTTAATTTATTAATTACAAATCGAATATTTGTAAATGATAATGATAGTGCATTACAATTTTATATATTAAATAAGATATTTAAATTTTATGTTTTATCTGGAAATTATCGTGGATTAGTTTTTCTAAAAAAAATTATAATTATTGAATTTTTTAAAGGAATAGAAAAAGAAAATAATTTAAATATATTTAAGGAAAAAATACTTTCTTTATGTGGAGAAAAGTTTCGTAGGGATTATTTGATATTCGAAAAATCAAAGGAGGAAAGTGATGGTTCGATTTTATTTGGGCACTGAGCTTTCTAAAAAATTACAATTATCTAATGGAGATAAAGATAAATGTATTGAATTTATAAATAAAATTATAGATAATATTTATTTATATAGGAATGGGGATTTTCCTAAAGGTTTTCATCCTATCTTTGATTTAGCACAAAATATTAAAAATTCAAACGGAACTTTCATGATAATTGAAAAATCTTTGAGGTATCACTTATTAAGCTCTGATTATAGAGGATATAAATTTTTAGAATACTTATTAGCAGTTGAAACATTTTTATCTATATTATTAAATGAACATCCTTATCAAATCTATCATAAATTAATTTCATATTTAGGGGAAGAATATATTTTTTTTAATAGCTTAATAAAAAATAAAGAAACATATTTTAAGCAAAAATATATAAATATAAATTTAAAAACCAATAAAATATCTGAAAAAACTGATGAAATAAAAAATATAATAAGCCTATCCCAGAAACAACTAGAATATTTATTATTCGATTTAAATCCCCTCTTTATTGTTGCAGGACTAAAAGTACTACCAGAAGAATATAAAAATAAAATTACATCTTGTTTTACAGATTTTAATTTGGATCTTATTAATTTAAATGCAAATTCGGAAGAATGTACTTCTATGTTAGGTAATGAATTTATAGATTTTATCAATGCTAGATTAAATGGTACTGAACAAAATTCATTTGAATTAAGGAGGGAATCATATTATTATAGTAGATTGTATAAGGGGAATGAGTTTACATATCGATTGAATTCAAACTATAAACAAAAAGCTCAAATTAAAGAAGTAATTTTAATTTTCTTGGGTATTTCAGGGAAAATAAGAGAAGTTGGATTTAAAGATTCTCTAGAGATTTTAGGCATGCTAAATTCAGAAGATTTCTTTTACTTAAAAATGGGACTGACCTATGTACTAGAAGGCTGGCACCCAATGACAATTCGATATATTTTAGAAAATCAAATCTTATCGGGTGATTATAAGGGAGTTGATTTTTTAAAAAGATTATTGATTATTGATGGGTGCCACTCATTAGCATTAAATATTTCTGAGCATATTATATTTGAGAAATTTATTCAAACTATCGGGGAAGAAAATAGAGTTGATATTGAAAAATATATTAATGAAGCAACAAATGTTCTATATTAATAAATATATGGATATTAAGTTATGTTATTAAATAATATTTTAATCTTACTTATATTTTTAAGTTTTTCTATATTTTCAAAAGAAAATAATTTAACCAACAATATATTTTTAAAATCAAATCCAATTGGTGCTATGGTCAAAATATATTCACATTCTTCGGAAGTTTTTAAGGCAACAACTCCTACGGAATTCTATCTAGAGGGAGGTATTTACTCAATAATAATTAGTAAAAAAGGTTATGTAGATAAAAAGATAAATATATATATTGAGAATAATCAAATTTTTAACGAAGAAATCATTTTAGAGTATGATGATCAGGTATTAAGTAAATTGGATAAGGAATTAATAAAAATAGAAGGAAATAAGAAAAAAGTAAATTCTGCCAAAGAAGATATTGTATTAGAAAGTGTTGATGAAAAAATAGAATCGCTGTTAAAAGAAAATCCGTTAAAATCAACAGAAAAGTTACAAGAAACCAAGGAAATAGTAAAAAAGGAAAGTATAGAAACTTCAAAACTTCCAATAAAAAAAGATAATAAATATATTTTAATTCCAGAAAAAAAATTAGGGGATGTGCTGATAGCTGGATTAAGTTGGGATGGTAATTCAAATAAATTATCTTTATCAAAGGAAGAGGCAGATTTGTATTGCAAAGGATTAAAAAAGAGACTCCCTACAAGTAAAGAGCTTACAACTTCTTGGAAAGAATTAAAAGACTTTGGATGGTTTTGGACTTCATCAGTATCCACAACTCCTCCGGAAAAAGTTTTGGTAGTATCACTATATACTGGTGAAATTTTAAATTTTGAAAATGCTGATGTTAAAGCATACGTAAGGTGTGTAAAGTAGCTTATGTTTTATATAGATTTATTAAAGTCACTTTATGAAAATAAAATTGAATATTTAATAGTTGGTGGTGTAGCGGTCAATTTACACGGGGTTCCACGTGCTACATTTGATTTTGATCTTGTAATTTCTACTGATAAATCAAATATTCTTTCACTCTTAAAAGTATTGGGCGAAGGAAATTATATTCCTTCCCTTCCCGAAGATCCAATTCATTTGGCTGATCCGAAAAAAGTAGAATATTGGATTAAAGAGAAGAATTTAATTGCATTTAGTTTTTATAATGAAAAACATTCTCATCAAGTAGTGGATATAATAATAAAACATCCTTTGGATTTTCAAGAGGCATTTAAAAGAAAACTAATAAAACCCATTGAAGATTTTGAACTCTATTTAGCCTGTATTGAAGATTTAATTACAATGAAAAGAGTATCTGCAAGACCAAAAGATATGAAAGATATTGAATTTTTAAATAAAGCAAAAGAATTTAATGAATAAAAAAATGCAGGCAAATTTCTTTTATGAGTTAGAAGAAGATGATCTAAGAAAATACTCTTTTCTTAGTATTCATGAAAGACTTCTCTGGTTAGAGTCGATTTTTGAGCTTACACTTTTGGCAGAATCCTCTAGAGACTATAAAATTAGGGAGTTTTTTAGACAGGATAAAGTTTAAAAATTCCTTTCCTTCCAAAATACAAATCAGAGTTGCAAATTTAACATCGTTAGATTTGATGGAGGTTTAGACTTATAGGGTCAAATTTTTCTTTAAATTGGCAGAGGTTGTTATGAGTATCACACTCGAAAAAAATTTCAATGAGATTGAAAATAATAAATTAGATAAATCTACACTAGAAGGAATTCGTAAAGTAATTTCTAAAGAATATTTTAAACCTAACTCAGGATTAGCTTTATTTTATACTTTTTCAGGGATGGCTTTTTATTTATTTTCAATATTAATATTAGCATATACTTATATAAATAATTTATATTGGGCATGGCCATTTGCATATTTCTTAGCTGGCACCGCTGTCACTTCTTTATTTGTTTTAGGACATGATTGTGGACATCAATCATTCTTCAAAAATAATAAATTAAATGATATATTAGGACATTTATTTTTTATTACACCGATGTATCCATATTATGGATGGAAGTTTTCTCATAATGCACATCATAAATATACTAACAAATTAGTAGTTAATTCAAATGATATTTATTATGATAATGCATGGATTCCTCTGACAATTGATAGATATAAAGAGTTAAAAAAGAATAATTCATTTTTTGCATTTTTATATAAATTATCAAGATATTTTCCACCAATTGGTTCTTTTTTTCATAATATAATTACACATTTTGTTCCTTCTAAATTTAATGAATCGCAAAGAAAAAAAGTTATATTATCTCAAATTATGTTAGCTATTTCTATAGTAAGTATATTTTTAATTAGTATATATTATGATTCTATATATGCTTTTTTTCATTTTTATATAATTCCTGCTTTATTCTTTCAATTTTGGATGTCAATCTATACATATCAACATCATACATCTGAGGATATGAAATTTTACAAAGAAGATGATTGGAATCCATATAAAGCTCAAATTAGTTCAACCTATAATTCTTTATTTCCAAGATGGCTTTCTTTTCTTCATTTTAATATCGACATACATACTCCTCATCACTTATCTACAGCTATTCCTTCTTATTATTTGAGAAATGCATATAAGCAATTAAAAAACTCTGTTTATAAGGATGATATTTTAGAGAATAAATTTAGCATAAAATATTATCTAAATCAGGTAAACAGTTGTCATATCTGGGATGAAGTTAATAATAAATATAAAAAATTTGGTGATATTTAAAATAAATTATTTAAAATCTTAATAAATTCGAGCTAACTTCCGGAATTAAGTTGCAGCTCGAATATTTTTTCTTTTTTCTATTCATTCCACTGCTTGCAAAAAAAATCCTATTCAATTAAATGTTAAAACAGGAAGGAATAATGCCCGGAAAAATTAGAAGAATGAGAAATAGTTTAAGCCGAGATGAAATTTTAGATGCGGCTGAGCAGATCGTAAGACAAGAAGGCATTGCCCGACTTTCAATGCGAAATATAGCAGACAAACTTTCCTGCAGTGTTGCAAGTCCCTACGCTCATTTTGAAAACTTAGAGGAAATAATTAAAAGTTTAATTATGAGAGGAGAAGTTATCCTTACCGGAATGTTAAAAGAAGCTGTAAATTCCAGTAAGGACTCCTATGAAGAATTAGGGGCGATTGCAAGATCATATTGGAGATTTGCTCAAGAAAATAAAGAACTACATAAGCTAATGTTTCATTCGGGAGATGGACTAATACATAGAAAAGTACTTAATGTTATGCCAATAAGTTATAGAGTTTTCTTATCTATGATTAAAAAAGGATTAAAAAGAGGAGATTTTCATTTTGATAGACATTTCTATCCTTCCGTAGCTAGAACGATGTGGTCATGGATATACGGATTGATGGTTCTGGATTTAACTGGAGTTTTACGGACAGGAAAAAGTAATTCTGATCCTTTAGAAGAAGGTATTGCAATTTTTTCTGAACTACTTAGATCGGGATGGCGTAGTAAAGATTCTATTAAAATTACAAGGAAAAATAAAAATGTACTACAATGAGTTTCTCAGATGACCTTTTATTGTTCTGGCGGTAGGTACTGCTGAATAAGGATCTTCGGGCCAAGGGTGCTTAGGATATTTACCCTTTAATTCTTTTTTTACCTCTGGATAAGTATTTTTCCAAAAACTTTCCAAATCTTTTGTAACTTGAATCGGTCTTCCCGCTGGAGAAAGTAGATGAAAAGTGGGCAAAATATTACCATAAGCATATGTTTTTGCTCTCAAAAGTCCAAAAAGTTCCTGTAATTTAATTTGAATAATAACCTCATTATCTGTATAATCAATCTTAATTTTATTTCCTGCAGGAGATAAAAAGTACTCAGGAATTTCTTTGTCTAATTCAATAATTTGTTGATAGGTATAAAATGATTTAAATATAGTAAGTAAATTTAAGGAATTTAGTTGGGAAATACTATTGAAATTTATTATAAAACTACTTAGCCATTTTTCAGGATTTTCTTTAAAGTCATCAATTTGTATAGGAGTAAATTTAGCAGAATATTTAGAAATTAAATTAACTCTATTGATAAAATTAATTAAATCATCACTCCAATTTAAATCTTTACATTTATTATTTTTTAAGTAATGAAGTATTGCTTTCGAATAGTCCATATCTTTAGAGGGATTTAGTACTTTCTCTTCTATTAAAAGTTCTTTAAGATAAAATTGTAGTACATATTTAATCTTATTTCCCTCAAATGAAAATATTTCTTTTTTATCAATATATTCTGAAAAATACTTAATTATATCATTTTTTGTTATACAAACACATTGATAAATTTTAGAATTTTGCAGATCACCATCTAATTCAGCTATTACAATAAATTCAGTGTTGCAGAGAGGATCTTCTTTTGATAGGAATGCTCCTTTTCCTGAACTTAGCTTGAATTTTTCCTTTCCAATTTCTCTATTTTTAGCAATTCTATCTGGAAATGCAAAGGCTAATATAACACCAACAGATAAATCATTTTTTAATGAAGATTTTTTCATAAATAATGATAAGTCTTTATATAAATTATTAAATTTAACAAATGAAGGATGATTCTTGAAAAGGTGGGAATTAATATAATCTATTTTATAAGATAAATCTGTACTACTAATTTCTGTTTTACTAAAAATTTTATCAGATAGTAGCACGCCAAGTTGAATAGCAATTGAATTAAACCCATATTCAGAAGATTTAAGTATCATTGCTGAAAGTCTAGCTTCAATAGGTAAATCAGCCATTCTTTCCCCTAGTAGTGTTATATTTCCAGATTTATCTATCGCTCCTAAATCAATGAGTAGTTCCTCTGCTTTACTCATAGCCTGAAGAGGAGGTTGTGTTATCCATTTTAATTCGTTGAAATTAGTTCCAAATTTCTTTATATTTAATAAAATATTAGATAAATCAGAATATATTATTTCAGGGGGAGTTATAGTTAAAAAATCTTTCTCCTCATACTTTGTCCATAATCTAAAACAAACTCCATTTTTTGTTCTTCCTGCTCTTCCTTTTCTCTGTTCAGCTGAATCTAATCCAATTCTTTCAGTAATAAGTCTATTCATTCCTGATCGAATATCAAATTTTAATCTTCTTTTTAAACCTGAATCAATAATAATAGTAATACCATCAATTGTAATACTTGTTTCAGCTATATTTGTTGACAATATAATTTTTCTCTTATTTTGTAAGGGATAAAAGACTTTTTTCTGTTCATCAAATGGAAGTTCACTATATAATTTAAATAAAATTATATTATTAAAATTTGATAAATTTAATAAGTTGTACGTTTTATCAATTTCATATTTACCTGGTAAAAAAACTAAAATATCACCCTGTTTTTCATCTAAATTTTTTATAATATTATTTACTAAATCGGGACTAAACTTTTTCTCTTCTTTGAGATAATTAATATCAACATGAAAATTTGACCCATTTGAATTTAAAAATACAGCAGATGGATAAAATTCCATCAGTTCGGATTGATTTAGAGTTCCAGACATAATTAAAATTTTAATATTATTTTTAAAAATACTTCTTGAAAATTCCAGGAGACTCAATGCTAAATCTGTATCTAGACTTCTTTCGTGAAATTCATCAAAAATAACTAAATCTGTATCACTTAAGTTGGGATCATTTTGAATTTTTTTTAAAAATATCCCTTCTGTTATGTATTCGATCCTAGTAATTGAAGAAATTTTGGATTCAAATCTTATACGATAACCAATTTGACTCCCTACATTTTCCCCTAATAACTCTGAGGCTCGAATTGCAGAATTTCGAGCCGCTAATCTTCTTGGTTCTAAAACTAAAATCTTTTTATGTAACCAATCTTCTCGGAGTAACTCCATAGGAATTATTGTAGTTTTTCCAGAACCAGGTGGAGAAGAAAGTATTACAGTACTATTATTTGTTAATCCATTTTTAATTTGATCAAGAATCTCATATATAGGTAAAATTTTTTGCATTTATTAGGAAATATTAATTGGAATAAATAAATTCAGATTAACAATAGATTATAGTGGGCTAGTTTGGAAATCTAATTTTTTCTAAATTTACGGCTATTTGGTATTCGATAAATTTGGATTCTTATTTACCAAAGACTGTCTTGGATTAAATATAGCTATGGTTGGTATTTTTATGTCAAAGGAAAATAGTAGAAAAAGATTGGAAAGCCTGTGATTAAATTTTTTCATACTTTAATTTACATAATATTAATTATGATTACAACAAATTGTAATAATAAAAATTCAAATCATTATGAATATTGGGAACAGTATTTTTCAGCACACAATGAGATTAGAAATTCTTCTTTTATGGGAGGTGAATATGAAATATTATTCGGTGGATTAAATCCTGAAAAAGAAGCTATTATGAAAAAGAACACAGATGGTGATTTATATTTAACAACATCTATATCAAAAAAAGGAGATAAATACTTTAAAAATACAGAAACAGATATCTATCCTACAAAGGATGATATATTGCATATACACACTAAATATACCCTCAAACAGATTAATACAAAAGAAACTTACTTAATTAGAAGAACTTCCCATTTTTCAGGAAAAGAATATTCAGTGATTGATTTTATCGATTGGTACTACTTTTTTATGAATAATTCTAATGATGAAATATTAAAAAAAAGTAGTACATATAACACTTTTTGTAGATATTATACATGTAGTTTAAATAGCTCTGATACAAACTTAATATTTTTATTCTCACCAAATAATAAATTGAGGGATGCAGATTCTTCACAATACAACAGAATGAAGAAATTCCTAGAGTTAACCAAGATTGATCTAAAAATAAACTCTCCATCTGGAGATATAATTTTCTCTTTAAGTAATACAAAAGATAATTTTATTATTGAAGTACCTAAATTAAAAACATCTGATAAATTTGGAAATTTTCAAATTTTAACTTCAATTAATTTGGATTATTACGGATTGAAAATTAATTTAATAGATATAGGTTATAGATTTTTTATTGAAAAAAAACAAAATTTAATTTCCTTAAAAGGAAATTATAATATATATCCTAAAATATTAATATCCGGAAGGTTATGGCATATACTTCCACCGGGTCTTATAGATGTATTTATTCCTGGAAATATGAATGATTACTTTAAAGGTTATTTTGATATGCTTTTTAAAGGTTCATCCGGACAGGGAAGTTTTATAGAAATAACTTCATTAGTATCACAAAACAAAGTTGATATGGTAGTAATTAATCAATCCGAGGCTTATCGAAAGCCATTTAGAATTTTTGGAAGTTCACCAATAAGAGAAAAGAGTGCTTCTTCATTTACTCTTGAGTTTGAAAAATCTATTTTAGAAGATTTAAAATGAATTCATATTCTAATTTAAAGAAAATCTCATTAATTTCTGGAATAATATTTTTTATTATTATATTACTTATTCCGCATCCAGAAGGAATGGAAATATCTGCATGGAGAACTGCAGGCTTGGGAGTACTTATGTCAATATTTTGGATATTTGAACCCATTCCAATCTATGCAACTGCCTTATTACCTTTGGTTATTTCCCCACTTTTTGAAATAGTTAGTTTTCAAGAGGCGGCAACACCATTTTCTAATCAAATTATATTTTTATTTTTAGGTGGATTTTTTCTAGCGGTGGGTTTGGAGAATACAGGTCTTCATAAAAGATTTGCCTTAAAAACATTGCAAATATTAGGGAAAAGTCCAAATTCTCTAATACTGGGATTTTTATTGACAACATCATTTATTAGCAGTTTTGTCAATAATACTTCAACAGCAATGATGATGCTACCTATAGCATTATCAGTAATTAATGTATTAAAGGATAGTAAATTATTAGTTGATAATCATAATATAAGTAACTTTTCAGTAAGTATATTATTATCAATTGCCTATGGGGCTAGTGTTGGAGGTATTACGACATTAATAGGAACAGCCCCTAATATTTTTATGGCAGGATTTATAAATACAACCTTAGGATTACAAATTCATTTTATAGATTGGTTATATATTGGTATTCCATTGCTAATAATAAGTAATACACTTATTTACATAGTTCTAAATAAACTATTATTTCCTATTACAAGTGATAAGGATTTTGATAGTCGAGATTATTTTAAAGATGAATATAAAAACCTTGGATTCTGGAAGAAGGAGGAATATATCGTTCTTATAGTTTTTTTACTTGCTGTTTTTATGTGGATATTCCAACCCTTTATCTCTAAATTTATCAAGAATCTAAGCGATGGAGTAATTGCTATGGTATGTGCAATGCTATTATTTATTATTCCTGTTGATTGGCAAAAAGGGATTTTTATTTTAGAAAAAAAATCAATCAATAAAATTCCCTGGGATGCTATTCTTTTATTTGGAGGAGGCTTGAGTATCGCATCCTCTATTGAAAAAACTAAGTTGGCGGAATGGATGGGAAAAGAATTAGGATTTATAGGTGTATTACCTCTTTATTTTCAGATTCTTCTCATTGTAACTTTAATTATATTCCTTACCGAATTAACAAGTAATATCGCTACTACTGCTGTATTTCTTCCTATTCTCTCTTCAATAGCTATAAATTTAGGAGAAAACCCCCTCTTATTTGTAATACCTGCTACTATTTCAGCAAGTTGTGCGTTTATGTTACCGGTAGCAACACCTCCAAATGCTATTGTTTATGCATCAGGTTTGGTTAAAATTTCTGATATGACCAAAGCAGGTTTTATGCTAAATATAATCTTTATATTTGTAATTACTATTATAATTCTTTTTATAGGTATTCCAGCGTTAAATATAAAATAAAGTGAGATTGATATTCCATGAAATATATCAAATATATAATGTTATTTACTATTATTTCTTCCTGTTATTTACTTAATTCAACAAGAAAAGTTAATAATAAAATTAATCCTCTTAATGAAACCCTCAATGTAGATTTAAAGGCATATTGGATAGGTCATGCAACTGTTTTAATTAAAATGTATGACAAATGGATTCTAACTGATCCAATTTGGAATGATAATCTGCTTTATACATTAGGAAGGCATGTTGAGCCAGGAATAGATTTAGAAAATATTCCTCCCATAGATTATATAATTATTTCTCATGTGCATTTGGATCATCTTGATACATACACTTTAAAAAAATTATCCAAAAAAGCTCATCTAATATTACCTAAAGGTGCTCCTGATTTTTCGGGATATAATTTTAAAAAAATCTCTTATTTATCTAAAGATGAATTTATTGAGTCTGAGAATCTTAAAATTACGGCTGTTGTTGCACAGCATTTTGGAGGAAGATGGGCAATCGATAATTTATGGGATGGAGAGCCATATAATGGATATATAGTATCAAATAAAGGTAGTCAGGTTTATTTTGCTGGGGATACAGGATATAATTCAAAAGATTTTAAAGAAATTGGTGAAAAGTATAAAATTGATTTAGCACTTATTCCTGTCGGACCATACAGGGGAAAAATATTTGGAGATGATAATGGAAATCGAGTTCATGTTAGTCCAATTGGTGCTATACAAATATTTCGAGATACAAAAGCTAAAAAAATGATACCCATTCATCATGGAACTTTTTACTCTAATCCCGATAAAGAAATAGTTTATGTAAAATCTGCTATTGAATCAAGTGGGTTAAAAGAACGAATATTTCTCATTGAACAGGGTAGTGGTATCACTTTCGGAAACTAAAAAAACCACCCTATAATTACTCTTATAAAGATGGTTGGTTTAATATCTATAGATAATTATGCCGCTATTGAAGTAATAGGTGCTTCAATTAATTTTATACTACCATCTATACTTTTGAATTCTTTTTTGCCTTTTGCTATGGCGTTTAGTTTTAATCCTTCCTCTAAAACATGATCAGGAACAGTTTTTAAATCCCAAACAAGCCCTATGTAACTGAAAAGTTTTAGGACATAAAAAGTTAAATCAATTTCCCACCAATAAAAACCCTGATTTGCAGAGTGCCTATAATAATGATGATTGTTATGCCATCCTTCACCAAATGTAATAATTGCTAACCAAAAATTATTTCTACTTGTATCCCCTGTTTTAAATCTCTGAGAGCCAAATACATGAGCCAAAGAATTTATTGTCCATGTAGCATGACCAGAGATAAAATTTGCAACACCATAGCCCCATACCAATACAGGCCAACTGATAAGTCCGAGAACAATTGCAAAAGATAAGGGTGGTAGCCAGTGATATTTATCAAGCCATACGATTTCAGGATACTTTGTATAATCTTTAATCATTTTTGCGTCAAAATCATTGTGATCATTTCTTAAAAACCAAAACATATGGGAATGCCAGAATCCATCTTTGGGAGAATGTAAATCTTTGTCTGTATCAGAAAATTTATGATGATTTCTGTGATGTGCCGCCCACCATAGGGGACCTTTTTGCATTGCAATTGCACCAATCCAACCTAAAATAAATTGAAATACTCTAGATGTCTTATATGCATTGTGTGAAAAATATCTGTGATAAACTCCTGTAATACCAAACATACGAATCGCATACGTTAAAACCGCAACTCCTACTAATTCCCATGAAAATGGGACCGTGAATGCTAATAATGGTGTCAGTGATACTAAAATAAATAAAGTTAGTGTAACCGTACTACTTTTAGGTTTTGCTGTAACTTCTTCTAGTGTTGAATTCATTTATATTTCCTATATTTTGGAAGCCTGAACAAAACTTCCCTTTTATAAATGAGATGCAAAAGTGAAAGAAAAGTTGCAAAAAAAGTGAAGTTAGAATGAGTTTTCTGGCTTAGGAAAAGATAAATTTACTGTTTCTTCGTGAAAATTATTGAGTGAATTTTTGATTATTTCTTCCAGATTGGCATATTTTTTTAGAAATTTCGGTTTAAAATCATCATTCATACCTAATAAGTCATATAATACTAATACTTGTCCATCCGTATCAACTCCCGCTCCAATACCAATTGTTGGTATCTTGAGAGATTCGCTGATTTTTTTTCCCAATGAGGATGGTATCATTTCTAAAACTATAGAGAATACACCAGCTTTTTCTAGGGCAAGTGCATCTTCATAAATTTTATCAGCTTCTTTTGTATCTTTTCCTTGAACTCGATACCCTCCTAAGGTTTGGTATGACTGAGGCGTAAGACCGAGATGACCCATTACGGGAATGCCTATTTCTGTAAGATGAGTTATTATTTCTAATATCTTATTACTTGCTCCTTCTAATTTAACTGCATCAGCTTCAGTTTCTTTCAATACTTTGCCTGCTGAAAAGACAGCATTTTCTAAAGAAGTATGATAAGATAAAAAGGGAAGATCGCAAATGATATATTTATTTGTACTACCTCTCTTTACACTCTTGGTATGATATATCATTTCTTCTAAGGTAACAGGAACAGTAGAACTTAATCCTTGTATCACCATACCAAGAGAATCTCCAACTAAAATACAATCGATATTAGTTTTAGATATTAATCTTGCAAAACTTGCATCATAACAGGTAATAACACTAATTTTCTCTTTATTCTTTTTATTTTGAAAGAGTTGTATAATCGTTTTCATTTTTAAATCTCCCAGAATAGATATTGAAAATATTACTTTCAGACATTGAAAAGAGAATTTCTTTGATAAAAGGTCTTGAAAAAAGAGAGTGATGGGGTAGTGTTAATTTTTCACTAGAAATATAATAATCTTCAAAAATAAGAATATCAAGATCGATTTCTCTAGGACCCTTGTCATATCTTCTTTTTCTTCCAATTCTTATCTCAATTTCTTGAAGTGTTTCTAATAATTTAGTTGGAGATAACTTGGTAGATATTTTTATAATTAAATTTATAAAATCAGGTTGATCTATAACATCTAATGCTTTTGTTTCAACAAAATCTGATACTTTTATTAGATTTATTTTATCAATAGATTGTATTATGTTAATTGCATTTTTTAGATATTTTTCTCTGTCTCCTATATTGGATCCAGCAGAAATGAATACAAATTTATCGTTGTGCATTTAGAAATTTCAACCTGTAGTCAGGACATTCTAATTTAATTTCTTTTGCCATTTCACAGAGTCTGGAATAAACTCTCCCTTCCCCTTTTTCTTTCCAATCAATTAGAGGTTGATTGGAAGTAAGAAGGGTTAACTTTTGTTTTTCATACCTAGCATCAATCAAATCATATAATTTTGAATTTGCCCAATCAGTATCTTTTTGAACACCGAAGTCATCGATAACCAAAACTTCAACATCTGCAAATTCTTCTTCAATATTTTTTTCCTGTCCATAAAAAGTACTATCTTTTTGATATGTATTACGTAATGCGCTCAAAAAATCCTTATTGATTTTTGCATATCTACACTCTATCCCATATCTTAAAATTAATTCATTTAAAATAATACAAGCAAGTAAAGTTTTTCCTGTTCCAGGTGCTCCAGTGAGATACATTCCCTGTGGACTTTTACTCATGTCATTAAAATTTTCTATTAAATCTCTTGCCCAATCATGTGCCGCTAGTAAAGATAAAGCATCGGATCCTTTTAAATCTACAGATTCTAAAAATTTATAAACATATTTTGGAGGGATATTAGATTTATTTATTCTGGATTCAATTTTACCAAGAATAATTCGCCCCTGATGACAAAAGCAGGGTAGCATTCTGTCAGATTCTTCATCATAAACTAGATATGGTGATTTTCCATTAGCAGGACATACATAACAATGCTCTCTAACGCAAAGACAAACTGAAAGTCTCGGAATACGGGAATTCTCAACTATTTCTTGTAATACAATTCCCGTTCCCCCACATTCGGTACAATTTGGAATACCAGCATTCTCTTTTTTTAAGATATGGCTGATTTTCATTTTTACTTACCTCTTCTATTGCTTTTTCTTCTAGAAGAACCACCTGCACTTGCAGGGGGGTCATTTTTTTTCCTGGAATTATCATGTGTAATACCAGATGAAAAAATATCGATATTTGTTGCTTCCACTCCAATTTTTTTGTACTCTTTGGTTTCTTGATTTTTGGAGGGTTCGCTAATTTCAACTCTCATTATAAAATTTATAATCTCATTTTTTAGATTTTCAACCATTTGTTCAAAAATCTTAAATCCTTGAATTTTATACTCATTTAAGGGGTTTTTTTCTCCATATCCGACAGTCCAGATACCATCTCTTAAATTATCCATTACGTGGAGATGTTCTTTCCATCTGTGATCTAAAATTTCTAAGAAAATATTTCTTTCTAAGTGAGACCACATTTCAAGACCAACATTGTTTCTTTTCGTATCATAAATAGTTACTAGGCTATTTAAGATATAATCTAATAACTCTTCCAATACTTTATTGGATCTTTTAAAGGAGTTACTACTTATATTTACTTCATGATGAGTAATTGTTTTTAACCATTCGCTTAATCCTTCAAAGGACCAATTATCTGGATTTGTACCATCACAATGAATTAGAATTTGACTCTCGATAGTCTCCTCTAACCACTTTTTAATTACATCACTAAGATTAAAATTTTCATCTAATGCTTCATTTCTGAGCTTATAAATAAACATTCTTTGTTTATTCATAACATCGTCATATTCTAAAAGGTGTTTTCTAATATCAAAGTTATGACCTTCAACTCTTTTTTGAGAACGGGCAATAGCGTTAGAAACCATTTTGTGCTCGATTTCCTGTCCTTCCTCCATTCCCAATTTCTGCATAATCGCTGATATTCTATCTGATCCAAAAATTCTCATTAGATCATCTTCTAGGGATAAATAAAAACGACTTGAGCCAGGATCTCCCTGTCTTCCTGATCTTCCCCTTAATTGATTATCAATTCTTCTAGATTCATGTCTTTCTGTTCCTAAAATATGCAACCCACCGTTTACTAAAACTTCCTCGTGATTTTTTTCCCAAAGAATTGCTTCGTCGTACAACTCTTTAGCCTTTTTTCTTTTGCTTATAGAACTGATTAATTCAACTAGGTTTTTACTGTTTTCAAAATCTCCTTGTTTTAGTGCAAGTTTGAAATTTGTGATACTTTGCTCGGAATCATTCCATTTTTCAAGTTTTTCCTTATATACTTGGGCTCCTCCTAAAACTATGTCTGTTCCACGACCAGCCATATTTGTTGCAATAGTGATCATTCCGGCTTTTCCTGCATTTGCTATGATCTCTGCTTCCCTTTCATGTTGTTTCGCATTTAAAACATTGTGATACAATCCAGCATGTTTTAACATATTGCTTAATAGTTCAGATTTTTCAATTGAGATAGTACCAACCAATACAGGTTGTCTAATTTTATTGCATTCTTTTATTTCATTGAGTATTGCAGTAAATTTCTCTCGTTCTGTGCGATATACCCTATCAGCATGGTCAATACGCTTCATTTTAATATTCGGTGGTATTACAATAACATCGAGTTTATATATTTTTGCAAATTCTTCTGCTTCAGTATCTGCTGTTCCTGTCATACCTGAAATTTTATTGTATATTCTAAAAAAATTCTGAAAAGTAATTGATGCCAAAGTTTGAGATTCTTTAGCAATTGGAACTCTTTCTTTAGCCTCTAGTGCCTGATGCAACCCATCCGAATATCTTCTTCCGGTCATCATACGACCCGTAAATTCATCTACAATTATTACTTCACCATTTTGTACTACATAGTCTACATCCCTTTGAAAAATATTATGGGCTTTTAAAGATTGATGCACATGGTGAACCAGTTCTATATTTTCAGGAGAATATAAATTATCCACATTTAGATATTTTTCAACTTTAGCTACGCCAGCCTCGGTTAGTAATACATTCCTTGCTTTTTCATCAACTTCAAAATCAATCTTATCTTCAAGTTTTGGAATAATATTATCTACTTTTATGTAATCATCAGTAGTATCATCTGTAGATCCTGATATGATTAGAGGAGTTCTAGCTTCATCTATCAAAATAGAATCTACTTCATCAATGATTGCAAAGTAATGATCTCTCTGTACTTTATGATCTTTATGTGTAACCATATTATCTCTTAGATAATCAAAACCATATTCATTGTTTGTCCCATAAGTTATATCAGCAGAGTAAGAAATTTTTCTTTCATCATGATCCATATCATGCTGTATTACACCAATACTTATTTTTAGAAAATCATAAATTGGCTTCATCCATGCCGCATCTCTTCTAGCTAGATAATCATTTACAGTTACAATATGTACTCCTTTGCCCGCTAAAGAGTTTAAATATACAGCTAGAGTGGAGGTTAATGTCTTTCCTTCCCCTGTTTTCATCTCAGCAATATTTCCCCAATGGAGTGCTATACCACCCATGAGCTGAACATCGTAGTGTCGGAGTCCCATAGTTCGAATTGATGCCTCTCTTATTGTTGCAAATGCTTCGGGAAGCAACTCATCGAGAGTTTCTCCTTTGGCAAATCTTGCTCTTAATAAATCAGTTTGATTGCTTAAGTCTTCATCAGACATAGCTTTTATTTTAGGTTCTAGTGCATTTATTATCTGAACAATGGGAGTTAATTTTTTTAAGTCCCGTTCATATTTGCTTCCGAAGATAAAATTTAAAACTTTTTGAAACATAAGAGTATCCTTCTTCCTATAAGGAAATTATATTTCTCAGGATTATTTCTCCTGAGGATTTTTGTGCTTCTATATTTATATTTAAAGAATCTTTATTATTGATATTATCTTTAATTATTGGAAACTTATTCATCCATGTATGAATCATTGCTGTTGTCACTTCAAAATGCGGGAGTATCCCAAAGGCAATATCTTTGTATGAAAACATCTGATTTTCATATTTTTCACTCTTCAATAAAATTTTTGCGTATTTCGGAAGAGTAAAAATATCATTGTGGAAATGAAAGGTAGATATTTCCCGTGATTCTATTCCTTTGAAAATTGGATGATTCTCTTCTTGAATGGTAACTTTTCCAAATCCAAATTCACCGCCTTTTTCACCCTTAGAAACCTCAGAACCCAAGACTTTTGCTAAGAGTTGAGATCCCAGACAAATCCCTAGGATCTTTTTATTGCTTGAATCAAGGATATTTTCTATCAATTGAATATAGGGTTTAAAAAATAAATTCTCTTTATTGTCATAAACTGACTTGGATCCCCCAAGAAAGAGAAAAAAATCAAAAAACAAATGAGATCCCGGAATAAGGCTCACTTCTTCTTTATAGGCATCATGATATGTGATACTATATCCTTTCTCTCTAAGTATTGGTTCAATTAATCCTGGTCCTTCACAATCCTCAAATCTTACAATTAGACTTCTCAAATTATATTCCTCCTACCGTTCTTTTGAAGAATTTAACTTTCAAATCATTTTGAATAGCTTCGATAGATTCTTTTTCACTTATACTTCCTATAAAATTGTAGTACAAAATAAGTGGATTTGTTTTTAATAATAATGTTTCTGGAGTGCCTGTAATCAGTCCACCACCGGGTGTAACCTTGAAAGGGGGGCGCATTATTATTACGGGAAGAGTAATATTTCTCTTAATCACTTCTTCTTGCATAAGTTGAACTGCTTGGGGGTAAACTTCTTCAAACGACTTATTTTCAGAACTATCTACGATTGAGTAGGGGTCAACTACCATAAAAAACTCTCCTAGATGGGACTTAAGCATTTCTTCTCGGAGGTAATTTAAAGTGGGTATTTCCTTAAAACAGGGTATACAGGTCGGAGAATAAACGTTTATGGCAACTCTGGGAAAGTTTAGGTCTCTAAATTCAATTTCTTTGCCCAACAAATCTTTTCCGGCAAAGGAATCTATGTAAAAATTAGAAACTCTTTTGGTTCTGCAATTGAACAAAGAAGTTAAAATAAGCAGAAGAATTAGAATATTTGATTTCATTTCTCTAATCTACCATCTCGAAGAAAATAAGATTATCTGCAAGTAAAGAACAAAAATTTAAAGATTCCCTCACCAATGTTCGAAAAGAAAACTTTATCTAAAAACAACTTGCCACATAACCTTTCCAAAGAAGTATGGTATTCGCTACTCTCACATGTACAAAGTTAGCCAAGATTCCCAGTAAAATCTAATTTTCAGGAGTTATGTTTTTTATGTCAACAAACCAAAACAATGAATTTGATGTGCTTAAGGTTGTAGAATTAGCCAGGTATAAAAAATATGAGATCACTTCTGCGGGATTTGCTGTTCTCGATAAGATAGATAGAATTAATTCCATGCCTAAAAAAATGAAAACAAGAAAGCCTGCAGTTCAGGCTTTACATGCTCTCGCTGACGGCTTGGTAAAATATGATTATTTCTCTATTGAGGAAAGAAGAAAATTAATGCAAGAAGCAGGTATGTCAGATGCTCCTTATAAGCAGAGAGGACTCTTCAACAATGCAAATGCTCCAATGGCAGAAGAAGATCTAGAAGAGGAATATATTCCTGAAGACGAACCCAAGCCTATCACTGTTGCCGGTGAAGATGGTTTTGATGAAGAAATGGATGATGATGCAGACTATGAAGATGATGAATTTGAAGATGAGGCAGACGAGTCTGAAGATTCTACCGAGGAAGAAGCTTAATTAATTCATTTCATGGCTCTACAAAGAATAACCGGTAGAGATGGTTCTTTAAATTATAAAGATACATCTACCGGTTTTTTTATACACTCACAGTTTGATCCTAACAAAGAGTCTGATAGACTACTAACTTCTCTATCTAAAGATATAGTAAAATACCCTATGGTGGTTTTTGGTTTGGGAGCAGGTTACTTCTTGGATTCTCTTCTGCGATATCCCGAGTATATCGCCAATGAAATTTATATATTTGAGCCTGAATCTAGTCTTGCCTTTGATTCCGAATTAAAAAAAAAATTTCTTCGTCTATAAATCTATTTTTAAAATTAAACTCAAAAATTCAAATAATATATGGTAATACGCCTGATGATTGGAAATTTTCCTCCTTTAGTTTAATCGTATTACCTTTTTACGGAAAAAAGTATTCAAATTTAATTTCTAATTTTAAAAAGAATATTCAAAAAGATAATAAAACTGTCAATAATTTTACAAAGACGTATTTCAGCAAAATTTGGATCAATAATTATATATTTAATTTAAAAAATATCACCAATAGACCCAATACATATTTGTTAAGTAAGGATTCCTTAGACTGGAAAAATACATCCATGATTTTTATTGGTGCTTCTCCAATTCTTGAAGAAGAAATAATGGAATTAAAGCAAAAAAGAAATGATTATTTTCTATTGGCTTCTGATACTTCTTCTTATTTTTTATACAAAAATAATGTAGTACCAGATGCAATTTTAAGTATAGATTCAGGTCGTGGAACTGCATATCATTTTAGAAGTGATTTCCCTCAAGATATTCCTATATTTACTTGGTTAGGGGGAAATAAAGAGATATTTCTTAGAAAAAATCCAATTTATTTAATTTTCACTTCCTATCCCTTTGATCAATTATTATCAAATTATTTACAGGAATTTATGATTTTAAAAAACTCTAGTTTAAATATTTCAGGAATGGCATTGTCAATTGCCGAGAGTATGGATATTTTAGATTTTGGTTTTAGTGGTATTTCATTTTCATCATTTAATAGTAAGTCTCATTGCAGAGCAACGGGGTACGAGTCTTATATTTTATCACAATTATATCGAACAAAAACAATGGAGATGTACTCTCCCGGAAATTATAAATCTAAAATTTCAAATAAAAATCAAATAGCTAGGGATAATTTAAAGAATAGTAAATATAATTATAAAAATTTTAAAGAAGTAAATCCTTCATTTAATTCTAATTTTAAAATTAAAAAAAGTATGGTATTAAAAAAAGATTTAAAATATTTTTTTAAAATTATAAATCAAGAAAATATCATAAATCAGTTAAGTGCGGAAATTGAAGTACAAACAAAATTAATTAAAAGATATCTCAATAGTCTTCTGTAAAAGATTATTTTGAAATTCTCTGCTTTCTTTTTAGATAATTTCGTTTTATTCCAAACGTATAAGTTACAGAATCGTAAAATATTTAGGAATTTAATTCTGAAGCTAGAATAGAATGGAAAACTATCAACTTTTAAGGAAGAATAGAGTTATACATGAGGGAATAGCGAGAATATTAAATAATGAGAAATTTTATACATTCTCAAGTTAACGAAACTTTATTTAAAAGGATAGATTTAATCTAAGATGATTGTATTGTAGGTATTAACTACTTTTCATGGAATAGAAAAAACTTAAAACTCCAAAAAAGCCATTGGATTTATTTAACTGAGTTTTGGGTACAGGCTTTATCTCTATATTTAAAAAAAATATCAACTCTTTTGAAAATAAAAAGATATTCAATAAAGAACCGTAAATAGAAAGAGAAGCAGGAAGATTAAACTGGTGGTAAGAAAGTAGAATTTTTTCAAGGAATGATAGGTATTTTAAAAGGAGTGAATTTAATTTATGAAAATAAAAAACATTGACCATATTTTAAACATTAAATTTGATTCCTTAAGAAGCCTTTTTTTCGATTTATTGGGTACCATCCAAATTCCCGAGTTTGAAAAATTCTGCTACTTAACAAAGCAAAAATTCCTTCCGGTTGAGTTGTTAAAATGTATGTCTGGAAAAAAGGTTTGGTAAATGAATCGTTTTTATAAACTTAGGGCTATTGTGGCATGATTTTTGATAATTTATATGCATTTTTTTCTAATGATATGGGTATCGACTTAGGAACAGCAAATACCCTTGTCCATGTAAAAGGACAGGGAATTGTTCTTTCTGAGCCGTCAGTGGTAGCTGTGCAAGCCTCAACAGGCAAAGTACTAGCAGTTGGTCAAGAGGCAAAGAGGATGCTTGGAAGAACTCCAGGTGACATAGTAGCCATTCGCCCTATGAAAGATGGGGTTATCGCTGATTTTGAAACTGTTGAAAAGATGATTCGTTATTTTATAGCAAAAGTTCATAATAGGACAACTTTTGTAAAACCAAGAATAGTGATTGGAGTACCCTCTGGAATAACAGAGGTAGAGCGAAGAGCTGTTAGGGAATCAGCTGAGCAAGCTGGTGCCAGAGAAATATTCTTAATTGAAGAAGCCTTAGCCGCCGCCATCGGGGCTAATATTCCCATACATGAACCAGCTGGTAATATGATTGTGGATATAGGTGGGGGAACCACAGAGATTGCAGTTATATCCTTAGGCGGTATGGTTATTGCCGAATCCATTCGTACGGGTGGGGATGAATTTGATGAAGCTATTGTCAAGCATCTTAGAAACCAGTACAATCTAGTAATTGGGGACCGAACTGCAGAAGATATTAAACTTACAATTGGAAATGCTTATATGGATAAGCGAGTCGATACCATGGAAGTCAAAGGAAGGGATGCTATCTCAGGATTGCCCAGAACTCTAGAATTGGAAAGTACAGAGATTCGAAAAGCTTTAAAGGAGCCTATTGATCAAATTCTAGATGGAATCAAGCGAGTATTAGAAAAAACTCCCCCTGAATTATCTGCTGATATTGTAGAAAGAGGTATTATTTTAACAGGTGGTGGATGCTTATTACGAGGTTTGGAAACCTATATATCTCGAGAGACGGGTGTTCCCGTTTTTAGAGCCGAAAACCCTCTAACATGCGTTGTTTTAGGTACTGGAAAGTACTTAGATGAACTGAAGTATATTAAGCGCGGTGTTGCATAAGCCATAGAATTAGATGCTATGGGATAGAATCCAACAACTAAGTGAAATCCTTTCTTTATTTTTTTGCATAGGTTTTTCTATTGTATCTCTCTTTTGGAACAGTAATCTAGTCGTAAGGACAGTTGCTAGTTCCCAAAAAGCAGTAGATGTTATTACATCTTCTGTTGATTCAGCAGGGGGTATGTTTTCTGGATTATACCAAAGATTTCAGTCAAATGAAGTTCTCCGTAAAGAAAGAGATTCTTATGCAAAATTAGTCGATGAATACAAAGTTTATTCCCATGATATAAAAATCCTCCAGAATGAGAATCAGTCTCTCCGTAAAGAGCTTGAATTTCAACCTAATAGCAATTATCCCACAGTTAGAGCAGAAGTTCTCTCTGTTCGTTTAAACTCAATCTACAGAACTATAGTCATCAATAAAGGAAAATCGGATAAGATATATCCATTTATGCCTGTAATTTCTAGGGCAGTCAATGAATCTGGAGAATTGATCCCTGCGATAGTAGGAAAGGTAATTGCTTCCAATTCATCTTCTGCTGTAGTACAACCTATCATTAATTCAAATTTTAATATGGGTGTTCAGGTAGAGGGAGGAAGTCTCTGGGCGATTCTTTCGGGTAATTCCGGTAGGGGAACTTATGTAATTTTAAACTTTCTTGATTCGGGAGTAATTATTAATCCAAAACTCTACACCCAAATTGGACCTATGATTCCTGATGAACATGGTTTAGAAAAAGTAGGTATCGCAGGAAGAGAGGTTTATTCTTCTAATGGTGGTGGTGTATTTCCTGCCGGGCTTCCCATTGGAATCATTGTAGAAGAAGGACCTCGTGCGGGTTCGTTTAAAACTGCCTTTGTTAAACCTTATGTTAAGTTTGATGAACTTCAATTTGTTACAATTATTAAAAAATTACCAGACAAGTGGGTAGAAGATTGGCCTGAGGAGAAAAACATTACTATTGAAAATCCTTTCTATGGGGAACTGAATTTCCCGGGTGAAGAGCCTGATCCAGGAAAGTCCGGGAGTAAAGATTTAAAATCGGCTACTGTTACACCCAAACCATTAGATGTGAATAACAGGGAAAATATAAAAAAACAAATCCCTCCTCCTGTAATTAAGAAACCTGAGCCTAAGAAAAAAATACCTATTGTAGATGAGGAAGAGGAAGAAATGATTCGAAAGATAGATGGGAACCAATGATATTTGAAAAGATTGTAATACTTTCAGGAATTATTTTAGCCCATATTTTAAATGGATCAAATCTTTTTGACTTTGGTCCTGAAATTAAACCTGACTTTATGATTCTCCTTGTTGTATTTTTTTCTTTAAGAAAGGGAGAGATGGCCGGGCTTTGGGTTGGGTTTATTGGGGGTATACTCTCAGATGCTGGTTTAGGGGGAGAAGAGGGAGCAGGTGGTAAAATTTACTACAAGATAGGTGTTCACTCTTTAAGTTTTTCAATAGTTGGGTATTTATTGGGAAAATTTGGAAGATCTTTTTATAATGAAAATTATATTTCTATCACAGTATATGCTTTTGGTATTACAATATTAATGAGAGCATTTACTTATACATTATTTAGTTTCTTTTTTTATTCGAATTTAAATTATTCACTTTTAATTTGTTCTATTTATAACGCTGTATTAGCTCCATTGACTTTTTTTGTACTATCATGGACGTATAAGCTACAGTCTTCAGAGGGATTGAGATAATGGGAAGGTCAGTTTCATCGATAGAGTATAAACTAGAGAGAAGTTTTCGCCTTCGTTTGTACTTCTTTTCTGGGCTAATAGTGATGGCTTTGATCATTTTTATATTTCAACTTTTCAACTTACAAATTATTTATGGTGCTGAAAATTCAAGAAAAGCTGAAATGTTCGTTAGAAGAAGTGAGTCATTACCTGCCTCTAGAGGATTAGTGTTTGATAGAAATTTTAAAACACCAGAAGATTCACAACCCCTAATTTCGAATAATCAATCTTTAGATGTTGTGGTCAACACTTCCTTGTTTAAAAATAAACCTGACGATATTAGAGAGTTTATTATAAAGTTCTACAAAAGACTCTCAATTCCAAAAGCGTACTACGAAAGTGAGATAGTTGAACCTAAATTTTCAAAAAAAATTAAGTCAAAGACGCCAATTATTTTGCTTCAGGGTGTTACATCAGAACAACATGAGCGTATTATTTTATTTGATGATATTGGAAGATTTATAAATTTCATTCCTACTCCTAGAAGAATTTATCACATGGGACCAGCCTTGGCCCATGTAACAGGCTACGTGGGTCTTCCTAGTACCAATGATTTAAAAAATAGAGAAATAAAGTCATATCAGCTCTTGGGAAAAAGTGGATTAGAGTTACAATACGACCAACATTTGCGAGGTTCTGATGGATTTCGAATTCAAAAGAGAAACTCTGATGGCAATATTGAAGAAGAAAGAATAATCGAACATGCTAGGATGGGAAATAATCTAATCCTAACTATTGATAAGAAAATTCAATTTGCAGCATACAATGCACTTAAGGATTTTAGGGGAACAGTAATTGCAATACGACCTGCAACTGGAGAAGTAGTTGCCCTTGCTTCTAATCCTAGTTTTGATCCCAATACACTTTCTGGTAAAAATAAACAGAAAAGACAGGAACATTTCAATAGAATCAAGAAGAGCAAGGGATTCTTGAATATGGCACTTCAATCAAAATTTCCTCCTGCATCTACTTTTAAAACATTGGTTGGTTTAGCCGCTCTTGAAAGTGAACACAAGATAAATTATTTGGCATCTAATATGTTTATGTGTAATAGTCGTTTTTATTTAAAAAGCTCATTTGCCGGTGTTCCCGATCAGGAATTTCTTTGTTGGGATAAAAAAGGACATGGGAATAATGATTTAATTCATGCTCTCGAAAAATCTTGCTCAGTTTATTTTTATAATTTAGGATATAAATTAGGTTCTGAGGCAATATTGTACTACGCAAGATTATTCGGTTTAGATAAGAGAACAAATATTGATCTGCCCGGTGAAATTGAAGGGTTTGTTCCTAGCAATGAATGGAAAAAAAGATCTTATGGTAATAAATGGTATGACGGTGATACAGTAAATCTCTCAATTGGGCAGGGATATATAACTGTAACTCCTATAGCAATGACTTTGTTTTACATGGCAATAGCAAATAATGGTAAGGTTTATCAGCCATATCTATTGGGAGAAATGAGGAATCCTCTAGATAATTCAGTAGTGTATCGTACTGTTCCGAAAGTACTACGAGACATACCTATCAAAGCATCTACTTTAGAAGCATTAAATCAAGGATTGCGAGCTGTTGCGAAAACAGGGACAGCTTCCAGATTATTAAATCAACCTGACTTACCTGAAATTGCTGGTAAAACGGGAACAGCTCAAACAAAAAGAAGAGGACAATCTTCTTCAAACCATGCATGGTTTATTGGATATGCACCCTATGGAGCTCCTGCAGAAGAGCAGATTATTGTTGGAGTTTTTGTGGAGCATGGAGTTGGAGGTGCTGTGGGCGCGGGTCCAATTGCAAGGGAAGTTTTTAAGGCGGCTTTTCCTCCGGGATCATTTATCCGTAGAGAAAAATTAGAGTTAGGCTCAAAAATGGATGAAGAAATTCCATTGATTCAGGAAGATGATAGTACAGATACAGATGCGGATGAAGAGGTATCACCTTAATGGAAAAAAGATTAGAAAAATTGGATTACATTCTAATCTTTTGTGTAATTATTGCAGTGAGTTGTGGTATAATAACTCTTTATACTCAAGAATATAATGTACTAGATGGGCCTGGAAAGTGGTGGAGACAACTAATTTATTTTTTTATAGGTATGATTACTATGATACTTATGACAAGAGTAAATTATCAATTATTGGGCTCCTATGCTCTCCCTATTTATCTTTTTTCGATAGTATTACTAGTCCTAACTTTAGTCCCCGGTATTGGCTATTTACCTTCAGGTAGAGGTGCAAGATCATGGTTAAAATTCGGTTCTGTTCAAATTCAGACTAGTGAGATTGCAAAATTATCAACTGTGATACTTCTTGGTCAATATCTTGTAATTCGAGAAAGAGAAGTTAAAAATATTTCAGTACTAATCATTCCATTTATAATAGTGATTATACCTATGATTTTAATCATATTACAACCTGATTTTGGAACAGCAGTATCTTTCTTACCTATACTTTTAGCAATTTTATTTTTGGGTGGAGCTGATATCCTTCACATTAGCTCGTTAATCACATTAGGATTTATCTCACTTGCAATACCTATGTATGTCGAGTTTACTAAACTAACCCTCACACAGCCATTAATTGATCAACTAAATAAAATAAACAATTCAGAATTAGTTAGTTTAGTAAACAAAGTTCAGGGTAAAATTTGGTTAATATTAAAGAAAAAAGCAGTTATTGTAGGAAATATACAAATTGATCCTCCTACCGAAAAATCTCTTCTAATTCTTCAGGAAGCAGTTGATCAAACTATGGAAGAAAATACAAACTTTTTTTTCCAAATATTTATGAATGAACCAATCATGTTAGGATTGGGAGCAATTTTTATCTCTATAAGTCTGATATTATTAGTTATTCGTTTTGCAAGGGGTCGGGATCAATTCAGACAGTACTACATTAGTTTGGGAGTATTAGGCTTGAGTATTATTTTTGCTTCTCTTGTAATTAAATATATACCTTTTCGAGAAAATCAAGTAGTACGTCTTACAGCTTTTATTAACCCGGATCAATTTAAGCAGGGAGCTGGGTATCAATTACGAGCCTCAAAGCCCGCCATTGGATCAGGAAGATTTTTAGGGAAAGGTCTTACCTATGGAGAAATGACAGAAGGAAGAGTTCCTCACGTACCTGAAAGTAGTACAGACTTTATTTTTGCTTCATGGGCAGAACAGACGGGATTTGTCGGATCGGTCTTTTTAATTTTTATATTATTAGCAATTCCACTTCGTGGACTACAGGTAAGTTTTGAAAGTAAAGATAAATTCGGATCTTTGCTTGCGGCAGGGATTGTTGCATTAATATTTTTTCATATGTTCATAAACTTAGGGATAGTTTTAGGTCTACTTCCAGTAACAGGACTCCCTCTCTCATTCGTAAGTTATGGTGGATCGCACTTAATTATGTCAATGATGGCAGTTGGGATCATTATCTCTATAAAAATCAGAAAACATGCTAATTAAGAACTATGGAAGCGGAGGTAATACAAAATTCTAAAAATTTTTATGAACTAAAACAAAAAGCTATATTATTATTAGTAAAAATAGAAAGATCTTTTGATGTAGATGTTAAAGATATTGATAAATTTGAAGTCATTCTTAAAAAATTAAAAGTTCAGGCAAATGAACAAAATTTTATATATTTTGAAGAGCGGTTAAAATCAATTCAAGATAGGTTTAACACTTTTCTTGAAAAAAGAAAAGAAACTAAAAAAGATTTAAATAAAATTTTTAATTTATTTGAAAAGATAAAAGACGACGAAAGATCAAATTTAATAAATTCCAAATTAATTAATAGTCTATCCAATAAAAAAAATTCATTTTCTCCAATTGAGAAAAAAGATAAGAAAATAAAATCTCTTGATAGTTATCTCGTACTACAATTTCAAAAAAGTATTTATATCGTACCTGATTTAAAAAAAAAGATAATTAAAAATATTAGTTATAAAACTAAGTATCTTTCTTTTAAAAAACAAAAAATATCTATATTTCCTCTATCTCCAGTAGAAGTAGATTATATTGAAAATTCAAAAAAAGTATCACAGATTTTAATCTTAAATACTTTAGAAGGTTATAAATGCATTCGTTTTGATGATTTTATTCAAGAAGAAATTTTTGATGATATTGAATTAAACGAAAGAAAAATTGAGTCTGGTTCTAATTATGAAGATTTAAAGAATTTTATTAGATGGAGAGGAAGAAATTGTTTATTCTTGGATTTTAAAAGAATTTCGTCCTTTAGTTCAATCTAAATTCTCAAATAAGTATTTTTCTTTACTTGTATCTTCGGATGTAAATGCTACTGGGTATTTTCCTGTAAAACATGCATCACAATATCTCGACTTAGGATATTCTTGTCCTGCTGCTTGGTGCATTGTATTTAAATCAAGATATGCCAAGCTATCAACTCTAAGATATTTTTTGATTTCTTCTAAAGAGTGTGTGGCGGCTATTAATTCTTTGTGTGTGGGGATATCAATTCCATAATAACAAGGACTGATTGTAGGAGGTGCAGATATTCTCATGTGAACTTCTTTGGCACCTGCATTTCTTATCATTTTAATAATTTTTCGGCTTGTCGTACCTCTCATAATTGAGTCATCGATAATGATAACTCTCTTATCCCGTACTACGTCCCTTACAACATTGTATTTAATTTTAGCTCCAAAATCGCGGATCTTTTGGTCGGGTTCAATAAATGTTCGACCAATATAATGGGATCGTATTAAACCCATCGCAAAGGGAATATTTGAGGCTTCACTATAACCAAGAGCTGCTACATTCGCGGAATCTGGAACTGAGATTACAACATCTGCCTCTACGACTTCCATTTTTGCTAAATAAAATCCTAATTGTTTTCTTATTTTATAAACAGATTCGTTAAAAATATAAGAATCAGGTCTAGAAAAATAGATATACTCAAATATACATAGACTATGTGATTTTTTAGCAAAGGGAAAATAAGATTTTATCCCAAAACTATCTACGACAACCATCTCTCCGGGTTCTACATCTCTGATATATTTTGTATCTGTAATATCAAAAGCACAAGTTTCAGATGCGAAAACAATAGAGCCATCTACTCTCTCCCCCATAACAAGAGGCCTAAAACCATTGGGATCACGAACAGCGATTAAATATTTATTCGTCATGACTAATAAGGAATAAGCTCCCTGCACAACTTTTAGTGCATTGGAAACAGCTTCTAAGATTTCTTTTGATTTTGATTTAGCCATCAAATGAACTATGATTTCACTATCAATTGTAGTTTGGAAAATACTACCTGATTCTTCCAAATCTTTCCTAATATCATATGAGTTTACTAAATTTCCATTATGAGCCAAGGAAATGGGGCCCATATGGGATTCAACACGAAGGGGTTGAGCATTTCTGAGAAAACTAGCTCCGGTGGTAGAGTACCGATTATGTCCGATAGCTGTTTTACCTTTTAAATCTTTTAGGTTAGATTGATTAAAAACATTTGCAACTAAACCCATTCCTGCAAATCTATATAAGATTTCACCATCAGTGGAAACAATTCCTGAAGATTCCTGTCCTCTGTGTTGCATTGAGTACAACCCAAGGTAGGTGAAATTTGATGCTTCGGGAGAATTATAAATTCCAAATATAGCACACTCATCTTTTGGTTTGTCATCTCGGGCAATTACAAAATTATGGATAGAGTCTAGGTTCATTTTGGAGTTGTTCTTATCTCCCATAATTGGATACTGATTTAAAAGCTAATAATCATGCAAACTAATTCCAAATACATCTTAATTGATAATAAAAAAGCAATGGAGCTCGTTGTAGTCAATCTCTCTGGTGCAAAATGTATATCTGTGGATACCGAATCTTCGGGTTATTTTACGTATTATTCACGAATTTGCCTCGTTCAAATCACTTTAAATGGCAAAAATTATATTATTGATCCGATGGCACCCTTAGATATGACTCTTTTGGAGCCTATTTTTAATAATGAAAAAATTCAAAAAATATTTCATTCTGCTCCAGATGATGTAAAGGCTTTAAAAAGGGATTTTAGTTATAATTTTAAGAATATTGTGGATACAATGTACTCATCAAAGCTTTTAGGAATGGAGCATAACTCATTAAATTATTTAGTAGAATATTATCATTCCATAAAGCTTTCCAAAACAGAACAAAAATCAAACTGGGAAAAAAGACCCTTAGATAAACACCAACTTCAGTATGCCGCACTTGACACTGCTTATCTGGAATCCATTTGGGGGAAAATGAAAGAAGAACTCCAAGAAGGAGGATTACTGGAGGAAGCAATTTCTGAATTTCAGAAAATGACAGAAGAGCTTTATAAGGGAAGAGAAACTTCAGGTGATATAGCCTGGCATAAATTTCCAAATATATTAAAATTCACATCCGAACAAAGAAGGAGTGTTTATGATATATTAATTTTTAGAGAAGAAAAAGCTAAGAAGTTAAATAAAGCACCATTTCGAGTTTTAAATAATGAGACAATCTCTAAAATTGTATTAGAAAATCTCGGAGAAGAAGAAATAATTAAGCTCCTTGGAAAAAAAGATGGAGCACAAGTTTCAGAGATAATTAAAAATCCTTCCGGTGTTCCACTCGCCAAGACAGATTTTCCTAGGGTTGATAATAGTATGACAACTCAAGAAGAAAGTAAACTCAGGCACCTTCATAAATGGAGAGATAAAATTATCAAAAAAAGAGGTGTAGATCATTCAATGATTCTATCGAATAAACAACTACTAACGTTGATTCGAAATCCACCTAATAATTTAGAAGAACTGAATAAATTTCATTTTTTATCCCAATGGAAGATACAAAACTATGGGTCTTCTTTATTAATGGCAATAAAGTCTGAGCCTTATGATGATCTTATAGAAAATTTAATTCCAATAAAAAAGAAGCAGTGAAACTTAATTTAGATGACTTACTACAAAAATATCCTTCTAAGTTAAATCCTTCTGTACCACAAACTTCATCTAAAGCTTCTTCAGTTGTAGTACCATTATATTCTGATTCCAATGGAAATTTTAGTGTGATACTCACAAAAAGAAATGAAAATCTTAAGAACCATCCTGGGCAGATTTCCTTTCCGGGAGGGGTGAAAGGGCAGGAAGAAGACCTTTTAGAAACTGCTTTGCGGGAGTGGGAAGAAGAGGTTGGAGATAATAGACATTCGCTAGAAGTATTGGGTAGTTTTGGTGAATTCAATACATTTACAGGCTATGTAATTGTACCTTTTATTGCATTTTATAAGGGAGATTTTAACTTTAATCCAAATCTAGATGAAGTGGAAAGAATGATACTCCTAGACTTAGAATCATTTCATACAAACCCTTTCTATGAAATGGATCATCCAAGAAATCCCGGTAAAAGTGTTTATTATTTAAAGATAAAAAATGATATTTTGTGGGGAGCCACTGCTCAAATTTTAGTATCTTTTCTATCTGAATTTGCTAATTTTAAGAGGAGGGGAGAAAAGGTTTTACCCAATCTCAATAAGCCTCCTTACTTTAGTCCGGATGTTTAATTCAAAATAAAACCTATATAGAAAAGACTTGTCAAAAACAGTTAATTTATTAGAATCATACTAAAAAACAAATAAGGAGATCGAAATGGATTTTCAAAGATTCAAAGAAATCAATGATACCAGGCTCAACTATAGAGAGATGGATGATGCTACTGTTGTCTCCAATTATAGAAACACTGGTTGTGGAGACGGGTACAGAATTTATTTAAAAATTCAAGAGGATAAGATCATTGATGCAAGCTATACAACCACGGGTTGTGGCTTTGGAATTACTGCTCTTGCCATGGCGACTTTGATAGCTAAAGATAAAACTATCGAAGAGGCAGATAACTTAACAGAAGAAGATATCGAAAAAGAATTCTCTTTTCCTGAGAGAAGAAAAAATTATCCCCAGTCTGCAATTCTAGCCTTAAAGCAAGCAATCAAGGATTATAAAAATGGAGCAGGAGTTCCCCGAGAAAAAAGAATAACAGGGGCACGAGCCTTGGAAATTCTCAAGGAAAAAGGTAATTTACGGGGAGAGGATCTTTCTAGTATAATTATAGAAAAAATGGATCTTTCCGGGATTGATTTTGAGGGAGCGGATCTTCATAATGCTTTTCTACAAAATAATAATTTCAGTGGGGCTAATTTTAAGGGAGCCAATTTGAGAGGAGCATTTTTGAACAATAGTGATCTGAGTAATGCTAATTTTCAATCTTCTGATTTACGATGGGCAAAGCTCACTGGAACTAAAATAGAGGGAGCAATTTTTAACTCTGCATTGTACGACATTGGAACCCGAATTGAAAGCAAACATCTACAAATTTTTGATGTAATGACAAAAGCTGGAAAAGACCTATACCTTAAACAGGAAGAAATATGAGTCCTGGTGATAAGTATAAACTTTCCAAAAAAACATTCATGCAGGATGGGATATTTATCCTCATGAATTCTATTGTTGAAATTGCGGAGGTTCATTCGGAGGGGATCAACGTAGTCTATAATGATAAGGAAGGATACCCACATGTCATAAAAAATCTTTCTGAAAATGACTTGTCACCTCTCTGATTTTCCCTTTACCTGTCAATACAACTCCTAAAATATTGGCAGGAACCCATGAAAAATGTTATTCTACTGTTATCAATATTACTATTCTCTTCCTGTGCCAGCGGTTTCAAAACAAAACGCTTGGTCTATTCCACTCAAAAATTAGCTATTTATGAACTAGATCGTGATGAGCTCCCCAACAATAAATTAATCGATAATAAAATTAAACATCCCTATAAGATTTCTCCCAAAAAGTTAATAGATATTATTGGGAATGTTAGATTTATTAAGACAACTCGGATAAATAAGTACAATGATTATGTTTTTCATTTAGATGAATTGAATAATAGTGCAGATGATATTTCTCAAACTCTAGAAAACTTCGATGAAAAGAAAATAGTAGTCGTTGTGAGTATCTACGACCATTTACAATCAGTGATTTCCAATTTTAAAAGAACTTCTTTTTTGATGTGGATAGATAACGAAGGTTTGAATGTAGTTTTTGGTGATATACAAGACGATGTTTCTAAAGATAAAGGATTGAATTTTTATGATTGGACTCAAATCGATCCAATTTCATTAGAATTCAAGCCGGATGAAAATCAAATTATTTCAGATAATGACTTATTTACTTACAAAAAAGTAAAAGGTTACTACCATAGAAAATGGTTAATATTTCCACTCAAAGATTTAGATAAGTATAGACTAAAAGAAAGAGTGGATATTAATAAAAAGTCTGATTAGGCTTTTTTCTTTAGAAATTTTTCTACCTTAGGACGTACTACAAAAAAGCAATAGGAACTACCAGGATTTGTTCTGTAGTAATTCTGGTGATACTCTTCTGCAACATAGAATTCGGGGAGGGATGAAATTTCTGTTATTATTGGATCTTTCCAGTTTTTGGCAGATTGGGTTTTCTCTTCGTCTGCAATTTTCTTTTGGTTTTCGTTGGTGTAAAAAATGACTGATCTATATTGAGTGCCTTCATCATTACCCTGTCTATTTAAAGTAGTTGGATCATGTATATCAAAAAATATTTTTATAATATCCCGATAACTTAATTTAGATGTATTGAAAACAACCTCCACAATTTCTGCATGGCCTGTCATACCACTACATACATCTTTGTATGACGGATTTGGGTTAATTCCACCAGCGTAACCTGAATGAATTGATTCAACCCCATCTACAAGTTGGTAGATAGCTTCTAAGCACCAAAAGCAACCACCACCCAGATAGGCTTTTTCTAAATTTTCCATAAGCAAACATCCCGCAAAAAAATTATTTTCTCTCTATTCGTTAGCCAAGATTATTGTGGGGTTTTTTCATCACCATTAAATTTTGGGCAATAATCTCCTATTCTAGCCTTTTCACATCTTTCCATTTTAGGTTTTTCAAATGTAAAATGTTGTTCTTCGTTCATTTTAAAAGGCGGATTGACAGGAGATTTTCCGTATTGGGCTAATTTAAAAAAATCCAGGGAACTTCTGGGATTTTTGCCCAATCTTCCTGGAAAGTTTTGAAAAAAGAGGGAAGATTCAGGAACATCATGATTTTTATCGGGATCAGAAAATGCAGCTTTTCCTATCCAAGCCGGTTCTTCCCATTTTATTAATTTTGCTATTTCTCTCGAAACAGATTTTTCAATAGAAACATATCTAGTCTTGGTGGGATCGATCCATTCTCCAGGACCAATTCTAATGTTTTTTAACTTTTCCCGATTGAGGTTCTTGGGAATGATGATTTGAGCAAGAGAGATATCAGGGAAAATATCTTTTGGATTTGCTAGTGCGTTGAATAAAAAGTTTCCAGCTTCCAAACTTGTTTCATAACCTCCATAAGGCGAACTTGGATTTCCACCATCAGTTCCCTTGTTTCCATGGGCTATGAAAATCAGAGGATGATTATCTATAGAATTAATATTCTTCCAAGATGTGTCGAGCATAACATGATTATGGCCTGTGGTCATTATTCTTTTAGGAATCCCATTGGAATCAGCTAAGACAGCAAAAGATTCGAAATCCCCTTCATGAAGATTTCCCATCCTCGACGGACCCTCGTTGTAATCAAACCAAATGTAGTAAGAAATCACAAGATCACCCTTTGTCTTGGAATATCTATAATTTCGATTGTCTCTCCAACCTGGCAGGGCATTTTCAGATGTTCCCGAGAGAAATGTGCTAGCAGGTCTCACATGAAAATAAAGATGAGTATCACCCCCATAAAGTCTTTCATCAAAGGAAAAATAGTTATCCTTGTTTTTATCAATTATTTCATACAATGCTGAGTCAGGATTTTTTCCTGTATAAGTTATTGTTGAGTATGAATTTGAAAACTTTTCCAAATTAGAAGGAAGATATGTTTTCCCTTTTTTTACGATGAGCAGGGGAGAAAATTTCTCTGCTAATTTTATTTGTTCTGCATCAGGAATTGGATTTTCTGTGCTTTCGAAATCAAAGGTATGCTCTAAGATATTAGTTTTCATTGATTCATTCTTAAACCAAAATGGATTTTCACCAGGAGAGTACAGCCCTGAAATTACATCGGTATCTAATAATTGTATAAATGCATGAGTCCATTCTTTGGGTTGATTTGTCTCAAATGAATATTCAGGGGGTTTGGATTGAAAAGTAGATTCAGAGAAATTTTTCCTACAATCATTTGCTTTGAATGGAAAGGTTCCTGTGTCGGAGTTTATTTTTCCAAATTCTTTTGGACAATTGTAAAACCTTATTTTATAAGAATAGCTTGCTCTATCAAAAACTTTGGGTGGGGAATCTATTTTACCTTTAAAAATAATTTTACTTTCTAAAGTTCCCGTTACGGATATTTTATGCTCTCCGGAACAATGAT